>NZ_JBEONS010000004.1:0-180378 GCF_040544395.1 Pedobacter sp. CG_S7
TTCGTTCCATTACCGATACATGTAAGAAAAATCAGCAGCAAATACTCAATGCCTTCTCAACTATTGCTAATTCATAGACAACCTGAGTCGTTACCGTTTAAAAACATATACCAAAAAAAATAAAGTTTTTCTTTTCGAATATCTAAAAAAAAACAAGGATAAATTTCATCCATTTAAGGAAAAATTAGTAGTATTTACTAGATAAGAAACAAAACCATACGCGTTTTTAATACCTTCAGATAAGATTTAACTCATTTCACATACAGCTGGTTATTAGAAATTTAATTATGATTTTAATTTTTAAAAATAAACCTTTCACTATGGTATATAAATTATAGGTTTGAGTGAAACATACCTGTAATTTGGAATTCGATCCTTGAGTGTGCTTACAAAGTGGATTAGCATTTTTGAATAAGAAGATGTTGCAGGGCTTGCAAATGAAAGAAGAGTATTGCAGCAAAAAGACAACCAAACCCTTGACGGATCATTAAAAGATTCTTGAATAAGTGCCGATTTTACGATCAGAGAATGACTTCCTAAAAAAGTTACGTGCCTAATTCAAAAGGAAGCCGAGAGAAAAAGAGAAAGCGTTAATTATTTTTGAATTAAGGCCAAAACATGATTTGCTACTATTACTGCAGGTTGCCAGCATCGCCCGGAGCACCTATTACTACTAAATCAAAAGAAGTAAGGTTACGGAAAAGTACGAGTCTATTAAAACTTCTTTCAACGAACTGTATGTTAAGCATAAAAGACGATACGGATACAGACGTGGTGTAAGGCTTAAAGAAATTGGGATACACCATCAATCATAAAATGGTTTTAATGCTGATGAATCAACTGGGGCTAAAGAGTAATAATAGGGTCAAAAAGTACAAATCGTACAAAGGGGAACAAAGAAAGATCGCACCACTTTTCTCCCATCATTGAATTGTTTAACGGTGAGATCATCAACAATTCACTTTCAGATCGTCCGAATTTCAAACAGATTACCGATATGTTAACCAAAGCCTTTAAAAGAATTCCAAAAAAAGCTAATCTAATTCTGCATTCCTATCAGGGCTGGCAGCACCAAATGAAATAATATCAGGGTATGCTGAAAAGGAAACTACCTAGATAATGCGATCATCGAAAATTTCTTTGCCACCATTAAATCTGAAATGTTCTATGTTAAAAAATATATATCCATTAAGGAATTAAAGAAGGATATCATGGAATACGTAAAGTATTACAATAATAATAATCGGATAAGGTTGAATCTAAAAGGAATGAGCCCGATGTAATATCGGGCTCATATGTGAAAATTTAATTATAAATTTCGTCTAAACTTTATGGGGTCAGTCCACAATTAGTACTGATCTTCAACATACTGACTTCTTCTGTGACCAGAGATCACATAAGTATTTCCATCTTTTTCAGTCTTATATTTAACATAAATACTATCAGCAATAGTTTTGCTGCCCTTCAACTTAGTTGCATCAAGCAACACTTTTCCTTCTAAAATTGTAACCTTTACATTTGGAGTAAAGACAGTATTTACAGCATCTGTAGCAGATATTGTCTTTGCATTAACATCACAATTTACCTTAGCTAATAAGGAGTAATTAACCGTGCTTGTTAACATTTTCATCCAAATAATATTGTTAGAATTGTCAGAAGTATTGTATGTGCTCAGTGTGGTATATGTAGGTCTGGCAAGTGTAATACCGTCAGCTTTATATACATGAACATACCATTCACCAGAAATAGGATACACTGGAGAAACAACAACTTCGGGTTGATCTTTTTTACAACTGGCAGCTGTTAAACTTATAAATGCCAGCATTAAATATATTAATCTTTTTGATTTCATGATTTGATATTAAAAGTTAAAAACTATTATTTGTGCCACCACATTTTAGTGTTTATTGAAACAGGTTTAGGTGTATTAGGATTATTATCAGCAGAAATTTTAGGAAATAATAATCTTCTTGGAATCTCACCGGCAATTAAACCAGAATTTACTGAGACAGTATATTCACCTGGAACATAAGCACTATTATCAGCAGTAACAGCACTGATTTTTGGATAGCCTGTTCTGTTTTGATCGAAGAAAGAATCCCACGCCTGAGTACGTGTAGCAGCAACCCATTTTTGAGTAATAATTGATTTGATCATTGCATCAAGTGAACCATTTTGGAATGCATAAGGACCCCCTATAGCAATAAATGGTTCGGCAGTTTTACCCCATCGTTCAAAAGCTAATGTTACACCAGCATCGTAATTCGTTTTAGCCGAATTTGTATTACCAAGACGCGCATATGCTTCTGCTTGTAAAAATTTAGATTCTGCAGCTGAAGCAAAATAAACAGGATCAGTTGCAGCTAATGTCGCCCTTGAAGTTGCATTTGCTAAAGGTCCAGTTAAGGTAAAATTACCCTGATCAATGCCTACATATAAATCTTTAACGTTCGTTTCAAAGAAATTAGGAATCCTTGTATCATTATTAACTTTCAAAAAGGTTAATAAAGTGTTACTTGCTTTAATATTAAAGAAAGTGTTCAATTTACGTCTGTCATATTCATAAAGAGGGTTCGATTTGTTCTCAACATCAGAGAAGCCAGTCATTTTAGCATCTTTATTAGAAAGAAAATCATTTTGAGTTAAAAGTGCTTGAATCGCGGCTTGATTAGCTACAAAATCACGCATTAATATTTTCAACTTCAATGTTTTAGCAAATTTTATCCATTGGTCCATGTCACCTTGAAAGATAAAATCTTCAGCACCTACATTTGACAATGCTTTTGCTGCCGGACCTTTAGAAATTGCTTCATCTAATTGTGCAAGTAGTTTAACATTTAGAGCCTTACTTTCTTCAAATTTAGGGGTTGAATTTAAATCGCCCTTCAATGCTTCCGAGTAAGGAACCTGGCTGTAAAGATCATTTAGAATATGAAAATCAAATGCTTGCAACACCGATGCACTTAAGTAATAATCCCATGCTTCTGATTCTTTGGCCATTTCCATAGTCAGAGATAAATCTTTCATCCCCATAAAAAGGTTAGTCCAGATCGTGTTATAATCTGGAACACCAACAGCATATTGATCTATATTTTTATACTGGTTTGAAGTGTTATTTTGTGTGTAGTGCTGAGACCAGAAAGCACCGAGTACTTGTAGATCTCCACCAATTTTTGCTGCTGAATAAGCAATACCAGACGGCAACAATAATTTAGGCGTAGCCGTACTTGGCAAGTAAGGATCTCTATTAATATCTAAATCTTTTTTACATGCCGTTACAGATAAAAGCAACGTTGCGTATAAACCGATTAATTGAATTCTTTTCATTTTTCTTATTTTTTAAATTAGAAAGTAACTTTTATACTACCACCAATGGTTCTAAGTGTAGGCCCTGAAGCAAATTCACCAAAGTTTGATGTAATATCATTACCATAGTTAGTTGATTCCGGATCAACAAAGTTGTTTGTAGAAGGCGTCCAGGTTAATAAGTTTCTACCCACCACGCTTAAATTGACATTTTGTAGCTTTAATTTAGATACAAAAGATTTAGGTAAAGCATAAGTCAATACAACCTCGCGTAATTTCAAGTAATCACGTTTTAAAACAGCATGCTCATACATAGAGTTATTGGTATTTGAATACCAGTAGCCATATGTGTTGTTTACTGAAATCTGGTTAGTGTTTTCTCCATATGTCATTACTCCGTTTACATTACCCAATTCTTTTACAGAGTTAGGAACAAGAAATGGCTGACGGTAGTTGAAAGTAGTTTCAGTAGAGTTACCCACAAAATTATTTAACTGGGAAGTGTATGAATAGAAATATCCACCTTTACGCCAATCTACTAAAGCAGAAAGCGATAAGTTCTTGTAAGTAAACGTATTAGAAAAACCTAATTCGAAATCAGGGTTAGAATCTCCAACTGTTTTTTTGTTAACTAAATCGGTTTTTGGTATACCATTCGCTAATACTACAATTTTTCCAGCATTAGGACCTGATAATACTCTTTCAACCTGCGGAACTTTATAAGTACCTAACGGCTTTCCAACTTCAGCAACATAATCTACTGAATAAGCGCTATAAATGTTAAGCTCTTTAACATCATCATATAATGAAAGTACTTTACTTACATTTTTAGTGAAGTTAACGCCAAAGTTCCATTGGAAATTATTAGTTTTAACAGGTACGAAAGTTAAAGCAGCTTCGATACCTTGGTTTTGAATATTACCAATATTTCTGGTTCTTCTAGTATATCCAGTTTCTGGAGCAAGTATTGCATTAATAATTTGATCTTTTGTTTTTCTGTTGTAATAAGAAACATCTAAACCAATACGGCTGTTAAAGAAACGACCTTCAAATCCAAATTCTGACTCTGTCGTCATTTCCGGACGAAGATCTTTATTTCCTAAAGTTTTATGATGCTGTAAACCTGCAACACCATTTAAAGGTAAAAGTATACTTCCACTTGGAAGGAGCGCATTAGTGTTCTGGTATGAATCTTCAGTTAAATAAACACTAGCATCATTACCCGTTTTACCATATGCAGCACGAACTTTTAACAAATTAACTTGATCAGATTTAAGTTCTTTAAATAAATCCGTGATGAGCAAGGAAGCATTTGCGCCTGAATAAAAGTAACTATTTTTACCCTGTGGTAAAGTAGAAGACCAATCGTTTCTCAAAGCTACATTCACATATAAAAAGTCTTTGAAACCGAAATCAAATGCGCCAAAAGCACCAAACAAACGTCTGCGTACATCTTTAGAGTCATTGATTGGAGAAGCACTAGTATTTGCCAAGCTGTACCATCCCGGAACATTTAATCCTGTAATATAAGCATCTAAGGAATTGTAACCCCTTTGGTTGTAATTACCGCCAGCTGTTGCGTTTAAAGTCAAGTCATCAGTTAACTTGTAATCTGCTTGCAACATTAAAGTCGCATCGATCTGGTTGTTTCTTCTATAGTTTTCGCCATATCTTCCAGTTACCGGAGATTTTGCTCCAACATCAGACCATGAACCTGGTGTATAAGTTACAACAGCCCCTTTATCAATTAGCCTAGTAGTAGAAAAGTCACCACCTAAACGACCAACAGCTTTTAAGCCTTTGATAAATTCGTAAGATAAATCAACTTTACCATAAACACGGTCGTCCTGAACTTGAGCTCCGTTGTTCCTGATTACAGCATATGGATTATCAGCATACAATGTATAGAAATTATCAGCATTGTTGTATTTGTTAGTTACATCCTTCAAAGTACTAAGGTTGATGTCAACAGGCGTTTGAATTAATTCCTGATAAAGGGTAGCACCCCCATCGGCAGTTCCCTGACCTGAATAAACTAAATTAGCATCTTTTCTTACGTAGTTTAAGCTAAAGCTGCTTTCAAATTTATCATACTTAGTATTTCCTCTAAAAGAGAAATTGTTTCTTGTAAATCTATCTACGTTACCTGGTGTAATACCACGCTGACCAACATTTCCATAAGAGAAAACGAAAGAACTATGTTCACTTCCACCTGAAATCGATATGTTATTGGTATGATCAATACCAGTTTCGTAAAAATTACGAAGGTTATCTTCAACATAAGAATAAGGTTTTTGTTGGCTCACACCGTCAACTTCAGTTCCCCAGTTTTGAACGATTCCACTTAATCTTGGGCCCCAAGATCCGTTTTCTTCTAAAGCGAAGTTAGGCCATCCTTGTCCAAATACATTTTGGGTCGTTGGTGTCATCGAGACATTACTGAAGTTTATTGCTCCATTGTAAGTAATGCTAAGCTTTTGATTCATTTTAGCTGATTTGGTAGTGATCATGATCACACCGTGTGCTGCTCTAGAACCATACAAAGCTGTTGCAGAAGCTCCTTTTAATATACTCATGGATTCAATATCATCAGGATTGATGTCGTTGATCTGGTTACCCAAATCCACAGATCTGCTAGAAGTCACTGTACTTGCATTGTTATCACTAATTGGCACACCATCAACAATATATAATGGTTGATTGCCAGTAAAAGAAGAAACACCACGGATAATAACTTTAGTAGATCCACCGACAGAGCCAGAATTAGATATACTAACGCCGGAAACCTTACCCTGTATACCAGACAATGCATTTACATTGTTTGCTTTTGTAATTTCATCTGCCTTAACAGTTGAATTCGCATAGCCTAAGGTCCGTGCTTGTCTTGTTTGACCCATAGCCGTTACAACTACTTCGCCTAATAATGTTGCATCTGGTGTTAAAGAAACATTAATAACAGTAGCAGAAGAGATTGTTTGATTTTGAACAACATAGCCAAGCGAAGAAAAAAGTAAGGCTGTTCCATTTGACGGAACAGAAACTGAGTATTTTCCGTTGGCATCAGTACTTGTACCGCCTGTTGCTCCTTTGATTTTAACACTTACGCCAGGTAGTGGTAGTCCGTCATCTTTACCAGTAACTGTACCAGTGATTGTCCGTTGTTGCGCAATTGCTGAGGAGGCAATAAGCATCAACACGAACAAACTTTGTAGAAGTTTTTTCATGAATTGTTAATTTTAGGTGAATAATAATCCCTAAATATATTCGTTTAAAAACATATACCAAAAAAAATATAATTTTTCTTTTCTAATGTTAAAAAAAAACGGGGATATAACCTAACTTTTAAAATACTATTTTGCTGGTATTTATTTGCTAAGAAACACACATAACTGCGTTTTTAACGCTTCCTGATAAGATTTAACGAAATTCACATATAGTTGATTAGTAACATTTTAATACCGCTTTTAATTTAAAAAAAAATCAGTCTTTTGTATAAATTATTCGATTTTAATGCTACCCTTCATTTTATAATTCAAATATATAGTTAATTTTTGAACCATAATTCATCAAAAATAATATTCAAAATAACAACTCACAAT
The DNA here is from genome assembly GCF_040544395.1 of Pedobacter sp. CG_S7. Classification (NCBI taxonomy): domain Bacteria; kingdom Pseudomonadati; phylum Bacteroidota; class Sphingobacteriia; order Sphingobacteriales; family Sphingobacteriaceae; genus Pedobacter; species Pedobacter sp. CG_S7. The sequence continues at coordinate 6,906 of NZ_JBEONS010000004.1, forward strand.
TTATTGGCGTCAACCATCTATCTTTTTAACTAAAAGGGGTAATGTTAACAACATCACCCCCTTTTTAGTTAAAAAGATAATAAAAAATTTAGAACTTATCCCAAAATAATTTAGTCCCAACGGCATCTCCACCAATTGCCGCCGCAGCACTTTCCACATTTGCCTTATTTAAGGTACGTTCACTTGTTGGATAAGTTAAACGCAATGGAATAACACTTAACGCACCGGTTGCGGGTGTTAACACTGGATAATCTAAACGTCTCCATTCCGTCCAAGCATCATAACCACGGTTATAAAGCGCAATGTACTTTTGCTCACCTATTTTCTGTTTATAATTTCCAGCTGCAGAAGCATATAAAACAGCTGGTTTTTCTAAATAAGCAATGGCCTGTGCTGGTGTACCCCCCCAATAAGTGATAGAAGCAGTAATTGCATTACTATAATGCGCTGCAGGATTACCGGCAATGCCCCACCTTGCCGCAGCCTCAGCCAGAATAAACTCAACTTCTGAATAATCCATGAAAAGTGCTTCAAAAGTCGGCTCAATAATGTCATTGCTTACATGTGAAAAATTAGCATAAGTATTGTTTACACCAATTTTACCACCTATAAACACACCATTAACAGTAGTAAAATAAAAAACCCTTCTTGGATCATCAAGTGCATTCATTTTATTTACTAACGTTTCCCCGGCAACATAATCCTGTCTACTGGTATATGTAGGGTTAATTGCATTAGAAATAGGGTTATTGTTTGGCGTCGAGCCTAAATATTGAAATGCAGCATTATCGCTATTACTGGTAAAAGCATTTGGTGCAGAAGTCGTTATTACAGCCCGGGCAGTAGGCTCATCTACATCAGCCAGAGTTATGGCTAACTTTAATTTCAAACTATGCGCAAACTTGAGCCACCCGGCAGTGTTATCGTGGTACAATAAATCTGTCGATCCAAAATTTGACCCAGGAGTGATTAATGCAATTGCTGCATCTAAACGTTTAAACAAATCAGCATAAATATCAGCCGCTTTATCATATTTAGGTTGGTTAACAGTGCCCAACGCTTCTGAATAAGGTACGTCTCCCCAAGTATTCACCAATACCGACCAGGTATAAACTGCGGCAACCTCGGTTACTGCAATGCGATTGTTTTTAACAGCGGCACTAATGTCTGAATCAGCTTCGGTCAGTCTTCGGCTTTCTTTTAAGTCTATTAATACTTCCCGATAAAATGGGGTCCAATAGTTTAAAGGAATATTACGGGTAGTAATATTATACCTCGGCTCATCTTGGTAAGTTGTGGTCGTCCATTGTTGCATCCAGAACCTTAGCACGTTAATGTTTACGCTAGGGCTCGCCTGGTTATCCGCCAATTGCTTCAGTGCATTACCAAACATCCCACTTGCAGAAACCATAGATGGGTTCTTCTGGTCAATGTTATAATCTTCTAAGTTTTTTGCACAGGACGCTAAGAGCATCACAGGCAATATATATATTAATATTTTTTTCATAATTGTAAATTTGATTTAATGGTTATGAAGCTATCTCCAGTTTCACAGCTATTATGGTAAATTAATCAGCCTAAAATCTAACTTTAAAGTTGAAACCAAGTGTCCTGACAGAAGGGTAAGCACCACTTTGATATCCCTGTATATTTCCAGAGCTCAAGCCGGCCTCAGGATCAGAATAAGGAACATTGCTGTGAATAACCCAAAGATTACGACCTACCAATGAAACATCTACCCCCTTAATTGTTTTTTCACCAATCCATTTTTTAGGTAAACTATAAGTGATAGCAGCTTCACGTAATTTCACAAAACTCGCATCATAAACAAAAGCTGCTTGTGGATTATTAGAATAACCATAAGGCGTAACCGCATTATCATAAGCCTCAACCCTTACGGTATTGGCATTCCCGTTAGCATCTACACCCGGAAGTATTACACCACCACCCTGACTAATTGGAAGTCTTTGTGGATTGCCAAGATCATTTAAACCCGCAGATTCAGGATAAATACCTGTTGCCTGTCCGTAGTATTGATCAAGAGAAAATATACTTCCTCCTTTTTTTATGTCAATCAAAAAACTGAAGCTAAAATCCTTATACCTAAGGTTGTTCTGTATACCACCTTGCCATTTTGGATTTACATCTCCAATGATCTGATTTGCTGGTCCAAATACATAATACCCATCCGTTCCAACTTGTTTTTCGCCATTAACATAGACGAAATCACGTCCTCTTAGCGTACCGAAAGGTTGATCAACAGTAGCATTAAGTGTTACCCCTCCCTGAAACATTGCCAATTGAAGGTTGGTATTGGTGCCGTACAATTCCACCACCTTGTTTTTGTTTCTCGAAAAATTTAAGTTTAATGTCCAGCTGAAATCTTGTGTTTTAAATGGTAACACAAATGCTGTTAGCTCTATTCCTTCGTTTCTAACTGTTCCTGCATTCACAAAGTTTTTACCATAACCGGTAGTTGTAGATACATCTACTGCCATAATCTGGTCTACTGATGTTGAACGGTAATAACTGAAATCAAGCCCAAATCTGGCATTATAAAAATTAGCCTCTAAACCTCCCTCTACACTGTTGGTCCGTTCAGGTTTTAAATTAGCATTATTTTTACTGATAGGCATTGACGTTAAAATACTCCCATCAAAAACCGTATTTATGGTATAGGTATCATACAGGCTTAACGCCGCAGCATCATTACCTACTTCAGCATAGTTTAAACGTAGTTTACCATAATTTAACCAGTTTGAATCTTTCATTAAATTAGAAAACACAAAACTACCTGCAATAGAAGGATACCAATAGCTATTGTTATCGACAGGCAAAGTTGTGCTTTGATCACGACGAATACTGGCGTCTAAAAATGCTAGTTCTTTATAGCCAAAATTTGCGCTTGCAAATAAACCATCTACAGCAACCCGTTCATATTTTTCTATAGGTGGGTTAATTAAGTTCACAGAGCTAGACAAGGAATAAAATTTAGCAATGGATAAACCACCGTTAGTTTCCGCAAATATTGATGATACACTATTTTTCCTTAGGTTACTTCCCAACAAACCCCGAAAAGTAATATCTTCATTTATGTTTTTCTTGAAATTTACCAGCAAGTCATAATTTATCTCAGATGCCGACCTGTTAAATCTCGAATAACCAGAAAGATCTGCACCACCCACTGCCAGGCGTTCCTCCTGCATTTCGCTCGAGCCATCATAAGTTACACGACCAAGCACATCTAACCATTCCAATGGCCTCCAGGTAACCACCACATTACCAAAATACCTGTCTCTGGAATCAGTCTCGACGTTCTCGTATCTTGACCAGTAAGGGTTATTAGAGTAAATTGGGCGTGTCGCTGTTGCGTCAGACCAGTTCCACGTTATATTTTTTTGCTCTCTATTGTAAGCATCTTCCAATTCTTTTAGGTCAACATTCGTTTGCCACCATTGTCTGAATTGCTGATTTGGGTTAGCACCATCATATCCTGTTCCATACCGGCCTCTACCATTTACATTGGTATAGTTTCCCGAAGTGCTGATCGTTAACTTTTCTGTAATATCATGTTCGCCACTAAGGTTAAAGTTGTTTCTTGTAATTTTACTGTTTGGCAAAACTCCAGTCTCATCATTCCTTAAATAACCGAATTTGAAGGTTGTCTTATCACTACCGCCATCTATGGTAATGCTTTGAGAAGAACTTACCGCCGTTTTATAAAAGCTTGAAGGGTCATTTGTACCAGCAACCCAAGGTGTAGCTACTCCATAATTTGGCGAACTGGGGTCAAAGGCATTCCATTGATAAACTAAGGTGTTTGGATTGAATGCGCCACCGTAAGAAGCATCTTCTGTAAATGGGGTTAGTAAACTATTTCCCTTGCCAAAAACATCTTCATACCAAAAGTTGCCATCTGGAGAATCATAAGCGCCATCGGGTGAATATTGATTCACATAACCAGCACCATATTCTTTTTGGTACTTCGCAAACGTACTCTTGTCAATTTTACCAAATGTAACTCCAGTGTTCACCGTAATACCCAATGAATTCTTTTTGCCTTTTTTAGTCGTGATCATGATCACTCCATTTGCTGCTCTGGAGCCATATAAAGCTGAAGCGGCAGCTCCTTTTAAAACGTTTACTGAAGCAATGTCATCAGGATTTATATCCGCAGCAGCATTACCATAATCATAACCGCCAGCACCACGATTTTGGTCGACAGTATTATTATTAGCATTACTAATTGGGACCCCATCTATCACAAACAAAGCCTGGTTATTTCCCGTTAAGGATTTATAACCTCTCATGACTACGTTTGTTGAGCCACCCATCGAGTTGGATTGTTTAACATCCAAACCGGCAACCTTTCCCGAAAGTCCGTTAATAAAATTCACATCCCTCGTCCGTGTTAAGTCTTCGCCTTTAACCTCCTGTGCTGCATAAGGCAACTCACTTTTGGCCCTGCGAATACCCAATGCAGTAACAACAACCTCTGATAAAGATTGCGCATCACTTGCTAAAACAACATTGATAACCGTTAATGTTCCTATTAGCTTGCTTTGATTAATAAATCCAAGCGAGGAGAACTCTAATTGTGTTGCATTTGCAGGAATGCTAATCACATATTTACCGTCTGATGAGGCGCTTGTTCCAATTGTTGAGCCTGCAACTCTAATCGTAACACCAGGTATTGGTAAGCCATCATCTTTACCAGTAACTGTTCCCGTGATTGTTCGTTGCTGGGCAATTGCAGTTCCCGCAAATAGCATTAATACGAACAAACTTTGTAAAAGTTTTTTCATCTTTTTTAAGAATTAGTATGAATAATATATATCTAATATATCGATTTCATAATCCAATTAAAAAGGATTTAAACTTTTTATACGCTGATTAACAGTAGTTTACACTTTTTTAAAAGAAAATACATGAATTATTAAGCAAGCCCGAATAACAAACTTTTTACAGGATTAAGCTTAATTCAACAGACGAAAGAATTAGTAAAAAAAAACACCAATACGTAACTAATGCTTAAGTCTCAATCTTTGTGTGCAATCGTTCTTTTTCGTGACTTTTTATATTAAAGTCACGAAATAATGCCACACTTTCACCGTATAAAACAAGGCATAAGCGAACAGCGCCTATTTATTAAAAGCATAGTAAAAAAAGGGAGATCCATAAGGGTTAACGCAATGTTAACGCAATGGTAACGCAATGCTTACACAGTGCATACGCAATCTGCAATTGTGTAAACACCGCGTAAACTTTGTGGAAAGAAACTAAAAAAAATGGGGTATAACTTAATTAACCATAAATACAGCATTGGTGAAAACCTGTTTGCCGCTTTCCCAGAATAACCTGAACAACACGTCTGTTGCTAAGTAAACTACATTACCTTTACCTAAAGGCTGTACCCCATATAAAAGTCCTGCTTCCAGTTTCTTTTGTACATTCTTACCAGCAATACCGGTTATATAAGCGCCTGGCTTCAGCATACCCACATTCCAGCCTTCTACTAATGGTTCATAGATTTTATCACTGGAAATCAAAGTGTAGTAACTTCCCAGGCCTAAAGCTAATGGATGGGTTTTATCAAGGCTTACCTTAAAAATAGCTCCAGGTATTGCATCATTGAAATCGTCTTTATCTTTATCGCCATAAGCACGCACATTTGCTTTTTCTTGCTTTGGAAATTCCTTTCTTTTAATCTCGAATGACTTAGTTCCTGAAAAAGCATTAACTGCATCTTCCATCAAAATCAATTTGCCCCCATTCCGTACCCAGCTGCTCAGTTTATCCTCCAGGTTTTTAGGGTAATTACCATCAGGAAGAATTAATACATTGATATCTGCTACATCTAGGTTGCCCAGGCTCTGCACACTAATCATAGAAACCGGGTACTGTAATTCTTGCTCAAAAAAGCTCCATATCTCTCCGACAGACTGAGCTGAAGTTTCTGCTCCAGATACCACAGCCACTTTAGGCATTTTTAATAGCCGATATACAGAAGAGCCAAAATCTTTTCCATTTTCAACATAGCCCGAACCAATGCTTTTAAGCGTTATTTTTTCGCTCAATGAAATAGCCTCCATTTTAGCCGAAAGAGTACCCTGCTGTTGTTCGTTCTCTTTTCTGTATACTAATAGGGTGCCGGCAGGATAAGTTTGGCCTTCACTCGTAAAGCCTTCTTCAGCTATGCGCACTTTTAAATTTGCTTTTTGTAAAGCCATCAATACTTTCGCATCTTCGACCGCATTCCATGAAAAAACCCATGCATAGGGGTTAACTGCTTTGGTATAAATAGCTTTATTTTCTTCCAGATTCATGTATTTTCCCTTTACGCCTTCTTTTAAAGCAAACGCTTCTAATCCATAAGCATAGGGTAATGCCCATGCTGTGATGTCATAGGTATTGGAATCAGTAACCACCGTTTGCGGCTCAAATAATACGCCTGCCAAAATTGCCCTAGGCTGATGTAGATTGATCACTAAATCATTTCTTTCTAACTTGAAGGACTTATTTTTTCGACTCTCAAAATCAAAACCGTTTAATGTACGGTCGCCACCATAAGAAAATTCAATATGGTTTTTGGTTAACAACGCAGCTAGTTTCTTCAGTCTTGGTAAATGGCTTGCTTTAACAACATAACTTTGAAAAAGTCCGGGAGGTTTATTAACCGAGGCCACAAAAAAATTTTTAAATTCTGCTACTAATTTTTCTGCATGTGTAGAAACGGTTTCAATGGTTGCCATACCCGTTGTAAAATGATGGTCAATGCGGTCTTTTAATGTTAACGTATCTCCATCTGCAATTTTAACTGCCAACCCGGCACCAATACCACCTTGCTCATAAGTCATCCCAATTGCACCATTATAAATAGGGTAAGTATCTCCGTAAGAAGGATATAATAAATCGAATCGTTCTTTAGTGAAATATTGCCACCCTTGTTCATCAAACTTTTTGGCGTTATTTTTACCTACCGTTACCTGAAATTCGCGTTGCCATTTATTAATGCTTTCATGTAGAGGTTCTGCCGCGGGAGCAAAATAATAAGGCTCATTGTAACTTTGTTCATGAAAATCTACATGCACTTCTGGCATCCACTGCTGGTATAAAGCCATGCGGCTTTGGGTTTCTATTTGCGTTTGCCAGGCCCAATCGCGGTTTAAATCAAAATAATAGTGGTTAACTCGTCCTCTTGGCCAAGGCTCCTGGTGCTCGCGGGCCCCAGGGTTTGCATCAGGAAGAATGCCTGCAACCGAATTGAAGTTTTGTACGTAACGGTCTCTACCATCAGGGTTTAAGCAGGGATCAATAATAACTACTGTATTGCTTAACCATTGCTTAACGTTTGGCATGGTGGCTTGCGACAAACTGTAAATCATTTTCATAGCAGTTTCTGTCGAACTGGCTTCGTTTCCATGCACATTATAACTCAGCCAAAGTATTGCTGGTTGTTGCTTCGGGTCGACGTTACTGCTCGAGGCCATGCTCATAGCAACATTGTTTTTCCTAATTTCTTCCAGGTTATCTATGTTTTTTTGTGCAGATACAATTGCAACCATTAGCTCCCTGCCTTCATACGTTTTTCCGTAGCTAACCAGCTTGATGTTTTTATGTTGTGAGGCTATATATTTAAAGTAGTCTGCTACTTTTTGATGGATCGTAAAACGACTGCCCAAGGGGTAACCCAAATATTCATCGGGAGATTTTGTTTGTGCCGTAGCGGAGAAAATGCCCGAAATAACAAGTAATGAAAGGAAAAATGGCTTCATATAAATATATATTCAGCTAATTTACTAAAGATTATTTTTTGTTTGTGGTGCATAACGTAATTTTACCAACACATAATCAATTTATTTCTCCGGCATGCCACACATCCCAATTCTTTATCAGCATTATTTAGTTAACCCAATAATTTCAACCGACACCAGGAATATTAGCGAGGGGTGTATATTTTTTGCTTTAAAGGGTGAAAATTTTAATGCTAATACTTTTGCTGAAAAGGCGTTGCAAAAAGGAGCTGCTTTGGTCGTGATCGATGAGGAGCATTATCAAATTAATGATCGTTGCATTTTGGTGCCTGATGTGCTTATTGCATTACAAGAGTTGGCAAAATACCATCGTCTCCAATTGAAAATCCCGGTAATTGGCCTTACGGGAAGTAATGGAAAAACAACTACTAAAGAGCTTTTAAAAGCCGTACTTGCTGAGCAGTTTAAAACATTTGCCACCAAGGGCAATTTAAATAACCACATTGGTGTGCCGCTCTCCATTTTGGCTATTACAGCCGACACTGAAATTGCTGTAATTGAGATGGGCGCTAATCACCAGCGTGAAATCGCATTATTATGCAGCATTGCCCAGCCTACGCATGGCTTAATTACCAATATCGGCATGGCTCATTTGGATGGCTTCGGCGGTTTTGAAGGCGTAAAAAAAGGCAAAGCTGAACTGTATGCCTACTTAAAGCAACATGCTGGCATCGTATTTATTTACCGCAATAACCCTTATTTGCTGGAAATGAGCGCTGCCGCTTCCTTGAATAAGGTGATTTATTACGGCACAAATATGCAGGATAAAGTTTATGGAAAACTGATTAAATCGGACCCTTTTATTGCATTAAACTGGTCTTCTGGTGGCGAAACCACTACGGCAAAGGCCAACCTGACGGGTGCTTATAATTTTGAGAATATTTTAGCGGCCATCTGTGTGGGGGAGTTTTTCGGTTTGAGTGCCGCACAAATTAACCTTGGACTGGCAAATTATTTTCCTCAAAATAACCGTTCTCAGCTTCAGAAAACAGCAGAGAATACCTTAATCTGCGATTTTTATAATGCCAATCCTAGTAGCATGGAAGCTGCTCTAAATAACCTAACTGGCTTAACCGCCATTAGTAAAGCGGCTATTTTGGGGGATATGTTTGAGCTTGGAAAGGAAGCTGCGGAACAGCATGATTTGATTGCAAAAAAGGCTGCTGCAGCGGGCTTTACCACTCTTATCTTTATAGGAAAGTATTTTTACACCCTTAAAGGGAAGTATGCCGGCGAGTTCTTTAATACGCCAAAGGAAGCCTGCGATTATTTAACGCAAAACCCAATTAAAAATAGCCTGATTTTATTAAAGGGCTCCAGAGGCATGGCACTAGAACAATTGATGCCATTATTATAGCCTTGGTGAAGTTATAACTTATTGATTTGGTGTTTCACTAAAACCCACCAATATCCCTGCATCACTTATTGCGCGTAAAGGGTTATCGTTCATGCTTTGTTCAATAACCAGCGTATATTTTCCGGCCGCCGGAAAGCGATAATTACGCAGTAAAGGCAAAGTATAGGAAAATAAATCTCCTGATCCTGCACCTAACCATTTCCCGTCAAACTCAGCTAGCTTATAACCATACCTGCGGGTGACCACTTTATTGCCTGGTCCCTTTAAATGGAATAAAATATAGATGTTGGAATAACTGTATTTTGCCGTATGCCTTAATTTAAATAAAAGATCATACGCTTTCGTATGATCTTTTATATCTACCTGGGTGTAAACTTTATTAATATAACTCCAGCGATGCTTTGGCATCGAAACATTGACATCTGCGATGTTGTTTGTGATGCATCCGCACAATAAACTCGAAGTGAGTAGCGCAAATACAACAACCAGGAGTTTTATTTTATTCATTTACTGGCTTATCAGAAGGTTTATCTGTTGGTTTATCTGTAGGCCGGTCTGTTGGCTTGTTATTTTTTCTGCGGTTATTCCTGCTTTTGTTTTTATTCACCACGGGTTCTCCCGGTTGTGATTCTGCCACTTTTTTGCGCTCATCAACTACCTTCTTGGCTTGTGGAGGTCGCTTTGTTGGCTCCCCAACAGGTTTTACCTGATCCACTTTTTTCGTTACCTCTCCTGCTTTCTTGGGCTGCTGCAATCGGGGAGCTCTTTCTGTTCTACCTGCCGTTTGGGTGTTCCGTTGATTTGGATTCTTGTTATTGCGGTTTTGTTTGTTCTTTTTATCATCCAAACGAGTCAAACTGTCTTGCCCAACTACATTTTCGTAGTCAAGTACTTTTTCAACCACTGCCGTCGCTTCCAGCTCTACCGCTTCTTCTTTCAAGTTAACAGGTTTTTGTCCACGTTTGTTCATGGCCATAATTTCTTTTACCCGATCTACTTTTAATGGAATCCAATCCTCTTGGTTTGCATAGCTAAACCACATTAATTTCTTGAAAATATCCGTTTTCTGATGACGGGCAACACCAACTTCCGTTTGCAAACTTTCTATACGGTCTGGAATGTCTTTTAAGGCATCCAGGTAAGTATCCAGCTCATAATTTAAACAGCATTTTAATTTACCACATTGACCCGCTAGCTTTAACGTATTCAACGATAAATTCTGATACCTTGCAGCAGCAGTAGACACTGTTTTAAAGTTGGTTAGCCACGTAGAGCAGCATAACTCCCTTCCACATGAACCAATTCCACCTAATCTTCCAGCTTCCTGACGCATCCCTATCTGGCGCATCTCAATCCTTATTCTAAAGGTTTCTGCCATCTTTTTAATCAGCTCCCTGAAATCAACGCGACCCTCAGCTGTATAGTAAAAAGTAGCCTTCGTTTTATCACCCTGGTAATCTACGTCACTAATTTTCATCGACAAACGCAGGTCTAAAGCCAGTTTACGTGCTTTATGCATCGTTTCCCATTCCATATCCTTGGCCAGCTTCCAACGCTCTACATCTGCTTCTGATGCCTTACGGTAAATTTTACGGGTTACCTGATCAAGTGGTGTTTTACGGCGTTTCATTTGTGTCCGTACCAACTCGCCTGTTAAGGAAATATGGCCAATATCATAACCACCTGTAGGGCCTTCAACCGCTACTAATTCACCTATTTCCAGGTAAATGTTATCATTATTCAGGTAAAACTCTTTTCTAGCACCTTTAAATTTTACTTCAACAACTTGAAAAGGTATATAATTTGAAGGCATGTCTAAATTTGACAGCCAATCGTAAACTTCTAATTTCTGGCAACCTCCAGTAAGGCAATTGCCATTACTTTTGCAGCCTGCAGGGGCACAACCGCCTCCTGTTGAACAACTTCCACATCCCATAATTAATTATATATATATTGAGTCCCTTTCGGGAGCGTTTTAAATTTGATTATTTTAATCAATTGTAAAGATACATCTAAAAACAGAATTTTTGGATTCGCATTCCTTTCAATGTGGTAATGGGCTGCTTCTAGCTCAGTTATAATAGCTGCTGCCATATTTAAATCAAGTACATGAGCCGTTAGCTTTTTCGCTGTTACCAATGCGCTTACCGGTAATTTCACCAGTTCTTCGGCATCACTAAGCAATAAACTGCATTCCCGCAAAAAACTTATTCCATATTTTAAAAAGTTTTTCTGGTTCTCTCTTCCCCATGTTGCTGCCTGGTCTACAAAGGTAATTAAGTCTAATCCTTTGTTGCCGTAGCCCATCCTTAACCATTCAGCAAATTTCTCAGCATGATCGTTTTGCGTATTTTCCACTAATAATTTCGCCTCAATTACATTTCCATCAGAAAGATAACTGTATTCCTTTGCCTGTTGTTCTGATAGGCCATGGCCTTCCATCAGGTAGCTTTCTATCGTGGCATTCGGAAGTTTAGGAATCTTGACAATTTGTGTGCGCGACAATAAAGTGGATAAAATTTGCTCTTGATTATTGGCTACCAAAAGGAATAAAGTGTTTTTTGGCGGCTCTTCTATAATCTTTAATAAGGCATTGCCCTCCTTATCTAAAAACTCAGGTAACCATAAAATCAATACCTTGGTCTCTCCCTCAAAGGCTTTATAGCTTAACTTCTTGATGATATCATGGCACTCGGCAATGTTAATGTTTGCCTGCTTATTTTCCGCATTGAGTTTGGAACGCCAGATGTCCATGTCAAAATAAAAATCCTTCAACAACATACTCCGCCATTCGTCTAATACGTCGACGGCAATTTTAATGTCCTTTGAAGCGAAAAATGGATAAGAAAAATGTAAGTCGGGGTGGATGTAACGGCTGTATTTTCTGCAGGAAGAACAAACGCCACAGCTATCTGAAGGGGCTTTATCAAGGCAATTGATGTATTGGGCATAGGCAATTGCCAAGGGTAATGCACCGCTACCTGAACTCGAGAGAAACAACTGCGCATGGCTCACTCTATTCTCAACAACTGTCTGTATCAATTGCTGCTTTATAGCTTCTTGTCCGATGATCTCTTTGAATTGCATTTGGTGCAAAATACTAAATTTTTAATATGGTTTCGCATATTTGTAAAATGGCTCGTATTATCGCATTCGATTATGGTACCAAGCGTATCGGGGTTGCCGTTACAGATCCACTGCAAATTATTGCGACCGGTTTGGACACGATACACCCCAAAGAAATATTGGAATTTTTAAAGAAATACCTCCAAACCGAACAGGTGGAAGCTTTTGTAATCGGTGATCCTAAGCAAATGGATGGCTCTCCTTCTGATTCTGCCCAACATGTAAAGGGTTTTTCCACTACTTTAAAAAAGCATTTCCCAGAGATTCCACAATTCTGGGTAGATGAGCGTTTTACCTCTAAACTAGCCCAGGAAACGATCATGAAAAGTGGACTGAAAAAGCAGGACCGCAGGAACAAAGAAAGGGTAGATACCATAGCGGCAACCATAATATTGCAATATTTCATGGAAGAAGAGCGTTAATTACGATTATATGAGCATGATTAGTGAAGACCTGCAGCATTTATTACTGAAGTATTGTGAGCCAGAAAGTGAACTGCTGCAGCAAATTGACAGGGAAACAAACCTGAAAGTGCTGATGCCGCGAATGTTGTCTGGACATTACCAAGGTAGAGTGCTCAGTATGCTAAGCAAAATGGTTGGACCCAAAAGAATTCTAGAAATAGGTACTTTTACAGGCTACGCTACCTTATGTTTAGCCGAAGGTTTAACCCCCGACGGAATTCTTTACACACTAGATATCAACACCGAACTGGAGGATATGGTTCGGAAAAATTTTGCCCAATCTAAATATAACAACCAAATCAATTATATTCTTGGAGATGCCACAAGTACCGTAAATGCAATAGACGAAGTTTTTGACCTCGTTTTTATTGATGCAGATAAAAAAAACAACGGTACTTATTATGATTTGGTTTTTGAGCGGATCAAGCCCGGCGGGCTAGTAATTGTTGATAACGTTTTATGGAGTGGAAAAGTACTTGGCAACCAACAAGATAAAGACACACAAAATATTATTACATTTAATGACAAGATAGCAAAAGACGACCGGGTAGAGAAACTAATACTACCCGTAAGAGACGGAATATTCATCATAAGAAAAAAAATAATATGATTAAAAAGCTAATGTTTATCTGGATCAGCCTGCTGTTTGCAGCTACTGCTTCCCACGCTCAAACCACGCTACAATACATTCATAATAATGTAGCTTATGCACAAGAACTCATGAGAGAAAACCATGTCCCGGCGAGTATCATCCTAGCAGTCGCTATTCATGAATCTGCCGCTGGTACTAGCAGAATAGCTAAATACCTCAATAATCATTTTGGTGTAAAAGGTAAAAATTCTAGTAAAGAAATTAAATCTGCTTATAAAGGCTATTCTTCTGTAGAAGATTCTTATGATCATTTCATTGAAGTTTTGCAAGACAGGGCTGCTTTTAGTCGCCTCTTTGATAAATATGACGAGGATGATTATTTGGCCTGGGCTAAAGGAATACAACGTGGAGGCTATGCACATAGTAAACTCTGGTCAAGTAAAGTTATAGCTGTTATTAAAAAATATGAGCTTTTTAAATACGATAAAAAACCAGCGGAATATTTAAACGCGGTTTTACCCGTTTCACGATTAAAGTAAAAAATGAAATACAAGCTCTTGCTACCCATACTGATTATATTTTTAGGCTCCTGTAAATCCAGACAATACAGCAGAAACAATCGGCAGATAGAAAAACAAGCCACTAAAGCCGATCCAAACTATACTGCTTATTCTACTTTGAGTTATATTGAGGCTTTTAAAGCTGTAGCAATCCAAGAAATGAACTTATATGGCATTCCTGCAAGTATTACCCTGGCACAAGGTATTCTTGAATCTGGCAGTGGCAACAGTAGTTTGGCGAAATATGCCAATAACCACTTTGGCGTAAAATGTACTTCTGAATGGAGAGGGAAAGCGTATTATAAAGATGATGACCAGCGGGATGACTGTTTCAGGGTTTATAAAGATGCACGTGAATCTTATAAAGACCATTCTGAATTCTTAAAAAGAAAACGCTACAGCTTTTTATTCGAGCTGGATAAAAATGACTATAAAAATTGGGCTTATGGATTAAAACAGGCTGGTTATGCCACAAATCCTAAATATCCAGACCTGCTGATTAACCTGATCAGTAAATACAAATTGTATCAATACGATTTGCCGGAGACTGAAAAAGAAAAAATCTTGCGTGAAGACCGTGTTTTCACGGAAATCAACGAAAACATACCTAAAGAAAAGCAAAAATTCAAACCCGTAGATTTGCCGGCCGCTAAACAGCAAAATTATTCACCTGCAGAAAAATACTACACGGTTAAACAGAATGATACGCTATTTAACATCTCCAAACGCTATAACTTGACCGTGGATGAATTAAAATTATTAAATAATCTTTCGGATAACGGCATAAAAATTGGACAGCAACTACAAGTAGTTAAATAATGTTAATAATAAAACACGCATCAGATGATGTTGTAGTTTTGCATGCGAATGAAATTTACAGGACTCTATTTTATCATTTTTATCTCTTCTTTAACCGCTTTTGCACAGCAAAAATCTTTTCAAGGTTTTGTAATGGACAGGAACACCAGGCAGCGCTTGGCAAAAGTCTATATTTACAATTCCAGAACCGATGAGGCTTTGTACAACAACAATAAAGGTGAATTTATTATAAAGGCAAATCATGGAGATACGCTTTTTGCTGCCTTACAGGGCTATGCCATCGATACCGTTATTTTCAAAGGTCAGAATTCAGTATATTTCCAGTTAACTCCACTGTTTATCAGGCTGAAAGAAGTGAAAATAGTGGGTAGCATGCCTACGCCCCAAGATCAATACAACAAAACGCTTAAAGATTATAAATATGCTTTAGACCGTGGCAGCTCGAAAGACCTCCTAAATCTTGGTGGTGGAGGTGTTGGACTAGGTATCGATGCCATTTATAATCTTTTAAGTCGCAAAGGTGCCAATGCCCGACGCCTGCAAGGAATATTAGAGAAAGACTACAAAGAACAGATTATAGATTTCCGCTTCCGGCCTGATTTCGTGCACCGTATGCTCGGCATCAGCAATTTTGAACTTACTGATTTTATGCAGCAATACAGGCCTACTTACCAATTTGTGTTAGCGGCTTCAGATTATGCTTTTGTGGTCTTTATTAAAAACAATTTTAAAGCTTATAAAAGAAATCCTGCTTCATTGCGGTTGCAACCACTTCCGAAGCCAGTTATTGAAGAATTAACACCATAAATATTCAATTAATTTAACTTTAGGTCTCCGTTAAGGAACATTTTTGTTTTCTTTGTACTAATGAAAGGTTTTTATATCAGCATATTATTGTTTTTTTTTATTTCCAACGGACTAATAGCGCAGGAAATTGACACCATACCAATTAATACCAAAGATCTTCAGATTAAATTGAAGCACAGTCCGCTGCCTTCAAGAATGGGATCGTTAATTTTCACACCATTAACACTTCCACCAAAGGTGGTGAGCGCCAAAATTAATTACTGGAACACAAAGACATCAATTGGCATTAATTTAAATCAGGCTGCTTTTAGTAATAACTGGAGTGGTGGTGGGGTAAATTCAATGGCCATTGCCGGTATTATTAATTACAAAACAGAATATAGAAAGGAAGATTTCAGTTATGCCCAGGAAGTTATTCTAAACTATGGTAAAGTGAAAAATAGAGACCAGCTGGAAAAGAAAACGGTCGATAGGATTTATTGGGATCATAAAGTAGCCGTGCAATTATCAAAAAATTGGTATTTATTTGGCTCTGTAAACTTTGAATCGCAATTTGATAAAGGATTCTCTTATTCAAGACCTAATAACGGGAATGAAGTTGCGGCCTTATTATCCAGATTTATGTCTCCCGGGTACTTAACAGAATCTTTTGGTTTTGAATATAAACCGAATAAATTCTTCTCTACAAGAATAGGTACTGGTACAGCCAGACAAACTTTCGTTTTGGATACGGCGATCCATAACGACAAGAATAAGAATTTTGGCGTTCCTATTGGTTCTCAAATCAGGAATGAATTAGCTTTCCAAGTGGTAACAAATTACGATAAAGACATCTTCAAAAACATAAATTTGAAAATGAAATACATGATGTTTGTGCCTTATGATGACATTGGATTTACAAATCATCGCTTGGATGTTGCCCTTACAGCAAAGGTTAACCGTTTCATGAATACCTCCATTACCGGTGTCGGTTTGTACGATAAAAACACCTCTTCTCAAATCCAAGGAAGTCAAACTTTATCCCTCGGACTGGTATTTATATTTCCAAGGTAAAAGATTAAGTTATTATCGCTTTTGATTCAACCAAATTTAATAACTTTGCCAACTACAAAAAATTGAACACTAAGTACTAAAGAAAATGTTTGAGAATTTACAGGATAAACTAGACCGTGCATTTAAAGTCTTAAAAGGACAAGGAAGCATTTCGGAGATCAACGTGGCCGAAACCATGAAAGAGATTCGTAAAGCACTTTTAGATGCCGACGTAAATTACAAAACAGCCAAGACTTTTACTGATGACGTTAAAGAAAAAGCATTAGGCTTAAACGTTCTTACGGCTGTTTCTCCGGGTCAATTATTGACTAAGGTGATGAATGATGAGCTGACTGCCTTAATGGGTGGCGAAGCAACGGAACTTGATCTAAAGAACAATCCTACGATAATATTAATTGCCGGTTTAAACGGAGCAGGTAAAACGACTTTTTCTGGAAAACTGGCCAATTACCTGAAAAGTAAAGGCAAAAAACCATTATTGGTGGCCGGTGATGTTTATCGCCCGGCAGCTATAGACCAACTGCAGATTCTTGGTGAACAAATCGGTGTTCCGGTTTATGCCAACAAAGATTCTAAAGACCCAGTAGCTATTGCTATGGAAGGTATTGCTGCAGGTAAAGCACAAAACAACAATGTAATTATTATTGATACTGCTGGTCGTTTGGCTATCGATGAACAAATGATGAATGAGATTGCTGCTGTAAAAGCAAATACCAAGCCTCATGAAATTTTGTTTGTGGTTGATGCCATGACTGGTCAGGATGCAGTGAATACTGCAAAAGCGTTTAACGAAAGACTTGATTTTACTGGTGTTGTTTTAACCAAATTAGATGGTGATACCCGCGGTGGTGCAGCCCTTTCTATTAAATCGGTAGTTAACAAACCCATCAAATTTATTGGTACCGGCGAGAAAATGGAAGCACTGGATGTTTTTTATCCAGAGCGTATGGCATCGCGTATTTTAGGGATGGGTGATGTGGTTTCTTTGGTGGAACGTGCACAAGAGCAGTTTGACGAAAAAGAGGCCGCAGAACTTCAAAAGAAAATTCGTAAGAATAAATTCGATTTCAACGACTTTTACAACCAGATCCAACAGATCAAAAAAATGGGTAACATGAAAGACCTGATGGGTATGATTCCTGGTGTAAGTAAAATGATGAAAAACGTAGAGATTGAAGATGATGCATTTAAAGGGGTAGAATCCATCATTCAGTCTATGACGAAATTCGAAAAAGAAAACCCAGATAGCATTCAGCAAAGCAGACGTATCCGCATTGCGAATGGTTCTGGAAATAAAGTAGACGATGTTACTAAACTTATTAAACAGTTTGAAGATATGCGGAAAGTAATGAAGCAATTCTCTAACCCCGCTGCCGCTGCTAAAATGATGAGAAATATGCCTAAAATGCCCCAGGGAAAAATGTAAGCAATTTTCTAACCAACATCACTTCCTTTTAGTTTAAATTGGCTTATTTGATTTTATAAATATGCTGGTAAAAACTTTTGGAAGTGCCGTATTCGGTGTCAATGCCCTAACCATTACCATTGAGGTAAGTATCGGCGGCGGTAACAGATATCATATCGTTGGCTTGCCCGACAATGCCATTAAAGAAAGTCTACGTAGAATTGAAAGTGCTATTCAAACTGCGGGACTGAAAATGCCCAGACAAAAAATAGTAGTCAACCTTGCGCCAGCCGATATACGCAAAGAAGGCTCTTCATATGACCTCCCCATCGCTATAGCTATTTTAGCTGCCTCAGGACAAATAGAACAAAAAGACCTTCATCAGTACTTCATCATGGGCGAACTGTCCTTAGACGGGGGCTTACAGCCTATAAAAGGGGCACTCCCCATTGCTATCCAAGCCAGATCTACTGGATTTAAAGGGTTTATTCTTCCTGTCGGCAATTCCAGAGAGGCCGCCATAGTGAATGAGCTAGAAGTTTATGGCATGAAAAACCTGCAGGAGGTAATTGCTTTCTTTAAAGATGCCAGCACTTTTAAACCTGTAGTTGTTAAAACCCGGGAGTTATTTTACGAAAATGTAAACCATTACGAACAGGATTTTTGTGACGTTAAAGGACAGGAGAACATTAAAAGAGCGTTGGAAATAGCCGCCGCTGGCGGTCATAACCTAATATTAATTGGACCTCCAGGTGCGGGAAAAACCATGCTGGCCAAAAGATTACCCACCATTTTACCCCCTTTAAACTTACAGGAAGCTTTAGAAACTACCAAAATTCATTCTGTAGCAGGAAAGTTAAATGCGGCAGATTCTTTAATGACAGAAAGACCTTACCGTAGTCCACATCATACCATTTCTGACATGGCGCTGGTTGGTGGTGGTGCTTACCCCCAGCCTGGAGAAATTTCTCTGGCACACAACGGCGTACTCTTTTTAGATGAGCTGCCAGAATTTAAACGTTCGGTTTTGGAGGTAATGCGACAACCCCTGGAAGACCGGCAGGTTACCATTTCCAGGTCCAGATCTAGCGTAGAATACCCTGCAAGCTTTATGCTCATAGCCTCCATGAACCCTTGTCCGTGTGGCTTTTATAACCACCCCGATAAAGAGTGTATTTGTGGGCCTGGCATCGTACAAAAATACTTGAGCAAAATTTCGGGGCCTTTATTAGATCGAATAGACCTCCATGTAGAAGTAACCCCTGTAAATTTTAACGATCTTTCTTCTTTAAAAGAAACAGAAAAGAGTGCCTGCATAAGAGTGAGAGTTATCAAAGCCAGGGAATTACAGGACTTGCGTTTTGTAGAAAACCCAACCTTACATTGTAATGCGCAAATGAGCCCTAAAATGGTCCGGAGCATTTGTGAAATCAATGATGCCGGCAGAATGTTAATTAAGAAGGCGATGGAAAAGCTAGGCCTCTCTGCAAGGGCTTACGATCGTATCCTTAAGGTTTCCAGAACAATCGCTGACCTTGCCGAAAGTGAAACCATAGAACTGGAACACTTAGCCGAAGCCATTCATTACCGCAGCCTGGACCGAGAAAGTTGGGCAGGTTAGTTTTCTTCAGGAAGACCTACTGTTATTTCACCATCCTCGTCATCAGGATCTGGAACATGGGCAAGGATTTCTTTTCCTATCTGGTTAACTTCGTCATTGGTTTCAAATAATGGAGTTCCCGTTTCCTGATCAAGTTTTATCCATTGCAAATCGGTGTCTTTTTGAAGATGAACATATTCAATGCCATCTTTAAAGATCACGTAGGTATCATTTCCTTCAGGGAAAACAGCATAATCGATTTTTCCTATGGTAATGTCAAATGGTTGTTGCATAATTTTTATTTATTTTAAATATTGAATTGATTAAACGCATTGATAAGGTTGACCTAAGCTAATGCTTTGAAAAATTTTTTACTATCGTAAAGTGGGATAATTATAGATCTGAAGCCTACCATTACCAATAACTTTAATTATCTTCAATTCCACCTCACCGCTTGCCGTTTTTAATTCTAGCGTAATGGTATTTTTACCCTTCTGCAATGGTATTCTTATAATACATAATTTTAGCCAGTTCCGGGTGTCAGACTTCTCAGAAAGCAGGCTATACAATTGCCATTATTCCGAAAATGAACAATAGCATCATTGAATTCCTCTTCATCATATCATTTTTAAAGGTTTCAAAACGATCAGTAGCTTTATATTCATTGCTGATGCTACGCTAAAAGCTGATAAAGGTTTCTTGTTTTAAAGCTTTACAAAATTAACTCATATATTGCAATAACAACTCCCTAAAGTTGGTTTTAAAAGAAATTTTACATCTTGATTAACTTTTCCATGAAGGCAACAAATTTCTGATCTGCATAATTTGCAGCACCCTCACCATGGTAAGACATTCTACCCATTTTATCAAAGACCACCGTTGTTGGCAAAGAGCCTTTAAAGATACTTTCTGGAATAGCACTGGCAACGGCATATATAGGAAGTTTATAGCTCTTCTTATCCATAAATTTCTGTGATTTTTCAAAAGCACCATCAGCATCAACAATCAAAAACACGACGTCTTTATGATCCTTATAAAGTTCATAAAGCTTGTTTACAGCAGGCATTTCAGCTATGCAAGGCGGGCACCAGGTAGCCCAGAAATTTACAAATACCACTTTGCCTTTCAGGTTACCGAGGTCAACCACATTACCCTTGCTGTCTTTAAAACTAATGCCAGATAAATCTGCCGTATTATTTGTTGTCGGGAGTGATGTATCTGGCTTAAAAAGCCCTGCTTTCATTAAGCCCTGCAGCAATAAAGCCTTTGCAGAAGGCACAAAAAGTAGCACGAGTATAACCGAAATGAATATAATATTCCCTATTCCTTTTTTACTAAAAATCTTCTTATTCATTTTTAAATTTACTAAATTAATATCCGAGTTTATTTTAAGACACTCAGCATCCCCTAAAATAACGGAAAGAATAGGATAAATTGGCGAAAGCGGCACCATAAAAAAGCCCATTGCGCACAAAACGCAATGGGCTCAATCATTTAGGAGAAGGCATTAAATCAACTCAACACTTCTACTCACAAATTCCGTTAATTCGGCACCAGTTAACATTCCTTGCGTTAATAATGCTAAATCGACAGCCTGTTTTGCCAATGTAGTTTGCTCCTCTTCGTCTTCCGACTTTAAGATGCGGGAAATCAATTTATGGTTACCATTGATAGCTACTTTATAATTATCAGGCATGCTGCCATAAAAACCCATTCCACCACCCATTTGCGACATATCTTTCATTCTACGCATAAATTCGTCCATCGTTACCGTTACAGGAAGTTCTTCAGCGTTTAAACCAACAACCTCCACATGCATACCCGGTTTAGTAATGGCCTTTTCAAATACAGCTTGTATTTTTTTAGATTGCTCTTCAGTCAATACCGATTCTGTACTTTCATCTTTTTCAATCAGCTTACTAGCCACGCTAGAATCAACACGTTTCAATGCCGTTTTTTCTAGTTTTTGCTCTAAACTTTGGATAAAATGGTTGTCGATAGGAGAATTCATCAACAAAACATCATAATCTTTTTTATTCGCAGACTGGATAAAGCTATCCTGTTTTGCCGGATCATTAGTGTAAATATAAACCAACTGTCCATTTTTATCTGTTTGGTAGCCTTTTACTTTTTCCTTATACTCTTCTAAAGTGAAGTTTTCATTTTTAGTATTGGTTAACAAAGCGAAGTCTTTAGCTTTATCATAAAACTTCTCTTCGCTCACCATACCATATTTCACAAACAGACCAATATCGCTCCATTTATCTTCATAACCCTTACGGTCTTTAACAAAAAGCTCACCTAACTTATCGGCTACTTTTTTAGTAATATAGCTGTTGATTTTCTTAACATTGCTATCGGCTTGTAAAAAGCTTCTGGAAACATTCAAAGGGATGTCTGGCGAATCAATCACCCCATGCAATAACATTAAAAATTCAGGAACAATATCTTTTACTTCATCCGTAATAAATACCTGGCGTGAATACAATTTAATTTTATTGCGCTGCATCTCGAAATCATTCTTCACTTTCGGGAAGTACAATACGCCGGTAAGGTTAAAAGGATAATCTACATTCAGGTGTATCCAAAATAAAGGATCTTCGGAAAAAGGATATAATTGTTTATAAAAATCAAGGTAATCCTCGTCTGACAAATCTGCAGGTGCTTTTGTCCAGATCGGATTAGTAGTGTTGATGATATGATCAACCTCTACTGAAGTATATTTAGGTTTTCCTTCTTCATCTTCGCCATCAGGCTCTTGTTCAGTTTTAGTACCAAATTTAATGGGCACGGGTAAAAACTTAGCATATTTCTCTAGAATTTCTTCCAGTTTATGTTTACTTAAAAACTCTGCAGACTCTTCGTTAACGTGCAAGATGATATCAGTACCACGGGTGGTTCTGGTACCAGCAGTAATTTCATAAGAAGTACTACCATCACAAACCCAGCGTGCAGCTTCGGCTCCATCCTGGTAACTCAAAGTTTGAATTTCCACCAAATCAGCCACCATAAAGGCAGAATAGAAGCCTAAACCAAATTTACCTATAATTTCATTGGCATCTTTTGCATCTTTAAATTTCTCTACAAACTCACTTGCACCAGAAAAAGCCACCTGATTAATGTATTTTTTGATCTCTTCGGCAGTCATTCCTAAACCACTATCAGAAATAGTAATGGTTTTTTTCTCCTCATCCAAAGCAATTTCCACTTGTGTATTACCCAACTCGCCATTGTATTGACCAAGTGCTGCTAAACGTTTTATTTTCTGAACGGCATCAACCGCATTGGAAACTAATTCCCTTAAAAAAATCTCATTGTCTGAATACAGGAATTTTTTAATGATTGGGAAAATGTTTTCGGTGTGTATGGAAATACTTCCTTTTTCTTCTATGCTCATATCTTTAGACTAATTTTTGTTTTATACCAGCGTTCTATCAAGCGTTGTTCCAATCTTGAAATTTGACATTTTGACAGTAAACAGCTTATCCTGCAGTTGTGTATCTTTGCCCTTAATATGGAATATAACGTTCATACTTTACCCAATGGCATACGGCTTTTGCACGTGCCCTCTGTATTTGCCATTTCTCATGCTTGTATCATTTTAAATAGTGGTTCAAGAGATGAGAGCGCATCTCAATCAGGCCTGGCGCATTTTATTGAGCATCTGATTTTTAAGCGTACAGAAAAAAGAAGCACCAACCAAATTTTAAACAGGCTGGAAAGCGTGGGGGCAGACTTAAATGCCTATACCACCAAAGAATATACTTGCATTCATGCTTCTTTTCTAAACCCTTATCTAGACCGGACGCTGGAATTATTTAACGACATCGTTTTTCACTCCACCTTTCCTGAAGAAGAAATGGATAAGGAGAAAAGTGTAATTTTAGATGAAATTGCATCTTACCTTGATCAACCAGAGGAAGCCATTTATGATGATTTTGAAGATCTTCTTTTTGAAGGGCACCCTTTGGGTCGCAACATCTTAGGTACTGTAGAAAGTGTGGGCAATTTATCTAAAAAAGACGTTAAAGATTTTATTGCCACAAACTACCTTACCGATCAAATAGTAATTGCCGTTATTGGCAATTACTCCCTGTCCAAATTAGTTAAAATAGGCCAAAAATATTACGGAGAGATCCCCGCCAATTTAAAAAAACAGAAAAGGACCGCACCACATCAAAATCCGGTAGTAGAAAAAACCTTTCAAAAGCCAATTTCACAAGCACATACCGTTTTAGGGAGTCAGGCATACAGTTTACATCATCCCCATAAAACTGGCTTATTATTGCTCAACAACCTATTAGGTGGCAACGGGATGAGTTCTATTCTTAATTTGCAAATCCGGGAAAAATACGGCATTGCTTATACCATAGAAAGCGGCTATAGCCCTTTGAGTGATACCGGATTATTTACGGTGTATTTCGGCACCGATAAAGAAAAAGTAGATCGGGCCCTTACCTTAATTTTTAAAGAATTAAAAAAACTTAGAGAAAAACCACTTACTGAAGTGCAGCTGCAAAAAGCAAAGCATAAGTTTATCGGTCAGATTGCTCTGGGAGAAGAAAATAGGATAGGATTAATCATTTCTATGGCAAAAAGCCTAATTGATTACGATAAAATTGACGATTTACTGACCGTATTTAAAAAAATTCAGGCCGTTAGCAGGGCAGAAATGGCCGAAATCAGCAATGAAATACTCGATGAAAAAAATCTAAGTGCCCTAACCTTTTATCCTTTAAGCTAATATTTGTATTTTTGTACCATGAAGTTACCAATAGTAGCCTACGGCGACCCGGTTTTAAAAAAAGTTTGTAAAGATATTGAGCAAACTTACCCTGATCTAACACAACTCATCAGCGACATGTTCGAAACGATGTATGCAGCGAGTGGAGTAGGATTAGCGGCCCCTCAGATTGGTTTACCCGTCCGTCTGTTTGTTATTGATACAGGTGTAGATGAAGAGGGAAAAGAAGGCTTCAAAAGAGTACTGATCAACGCAGAGATTGTAGAAGAATCTGGTGATGAATGGGCTTTTAATGAAGGCTGTTTAAGTATTCCTGACATCAGAGAAGATGTGATGCGCAAACCAGTCATCCTGATCAAATATTATGATGAACTATGGAATTTACACCAGGAAAGAGTTTCAGGTATGTCTGCACGTGTTATCCAACATGAGTATGACCACATTGAGGGCAAATTGTTTACTGATAAACTAAGCTTGCTACGTAAAAGAATGTTGAAGTCTAAATTAGACAACATTACTAAAGGAAATGTGCATACAGAATACAAAATGCGCTTCCCTAAAGTTACAAAAAAGCGTTAATTATCAGCTCGGGTTTTATCCCCGTTAAATATTTGCTGCATAAATTTACCCCATGCAAACGGATTTAGTAATGGATTCGTTTGCACCATATTTTTATTTAAGGACCTGTCGTGATTTAAGCGCCAGTTTATCGCCGATATTTCACCGGCATCTCTTGATAACGTTTGGGCCATACCTCCCAAACTTTGTGCATTTAAGTTTTTCTTTGCTATTTCCATATCATCATCCGCTACTTTCATAGACAAAAAATCTTTGGTAAATTCCTCTGACGTTGCCCAGGGATAAACATTCAACGTGGGCAGGTATACAATTTCAGATTGCATTTTAACCATCGCTGTATACTTATTTTCTTTAAGGTCTTGCGGAATGATGATTTGCGTTTTGGTAAAACCTACCGCAGTATACAAAATGGTATCACCCGGGTGCGCAACAAATGAAAAGTAACCTTTATAATTGGCTGAGCGCTGTTCGTTAGTACTCAGGTTACTCAAAGTTACATAAGGCACTACCCTATTACTATCTATATCCGTAATAATTCCAGAGAATTGTATCAGTTTAATACTGGTTAGTTTTTGCTGTGCAAAACCACCAAGAAAAGAAAACGACAACCATAAGGTAAAAATATACTTCATTGTACAAAAGTAAAGGTATCTATAACAGACGATCGTTAAAAATTGTTAAATGAAATTAAACCGGTTCGGCCAGATCTACAGCAACAACAGCGGTTATTTGAGGTACAGACTTCATTATTGCTTGTTCTATTCCAGCTTTCATAGTCATGAAACTCATTTTACAAGAGCCACAATTACCCAATAATTTTAATCTTACTACATTTTCTGATGTAATTTCTTCTATGGCAACATTTCCACCGTCTGCTATTAAATATGGTCTTATCGTTTCCAATGCCTGCTCTACTTGCTCTATTAAATTCATCTGGCTATGTTTTAATTCTTCCATCTTTTATAAAAATACTAATTATTTAGCACTTTACCCCCCTGTGCATTGTTTATTGCCACTTGTTGTGCAACTTTACCAGCTATTTCTGAAAAACAAGCCGACAAAATACTCCCTTTTTCCAAGGCTACCGGCGTGCCATTATCGCCACCTTCAGTTATACTTTGAACAATTGGTATCTCTCCAAGAAAAGGCACATCAAATAACTTAGCAAGGGCTTTTCCACCATCTTTACCGAAAATATAATACTTTTTATCAGGCAGTTCTTCCGGCGTAAAGTAAGACATATTTTCAATAACCCCCAATACTGGGATATTAATTCCAGGCATCCTGAACATCGCCAAACCTTTCCTGGTATCGGCAAGAGCCACTTGTTGTGGTGTGGTCACAATGACCGCACCCGCAATTGGAAAACTTTGGGTAATGGTAATATGTATGTCGCCCGTACCTGGCGGCAAATCTACAATCAAGTAATCAAGCTCACCCCAGTCTGCATCATTAAACAACTGTTTAACAGCTTTAGAAGCCATTGGCCCGCGCCATGGCACAGGCTGATCAGGATCGGCAAAAAAACCTAACGAAAGTAGTTTAATGCCATATTTTTCTACAGGAAGGATAAGCGTTTTACCATCTTCAGTCTCCCGCGCCAATGGCTTTGCTCCTGTCAATCCAAACATCATAGGTACCGAAGGGCCATAGATATCTGCATCAATTAAACCTGTTTTAGCCCCATTTGCCGCTAAAGCAACAGCAAGGTTACTGGCAACTGTAGATTTACCAACACCACCCTTACCCGATGACACCAAAATAATGTTACGGATATTGTTCAACTGTGTGGTATCTGCAGGTTTGGTAACCCTTGATGTGATGTTGATTTGAACTTCGGCATCTTTGGCCACAAAATATTTAATGGCATTTAAACAAGCATTCTTTAGCATGTCTTTTAACGGACAAGCCGGCGTTGTTAATTCCAGCGTAAAGCTGATGTTTTTATCTTTAATTTTAACATCCTTAATCATGTTCAAAGTAACCAAGTCTTTTTTAAGATCGGGGTCTTCCACATTTCGCAAAGCAGCTAAAACTTGTTCGTTCGTGATTATCATTACCCAAAAATAAGAAAAGCACCTTACAATAACTTGAGTTTAGGGTTTTTAAGCGTAATTTTAACACGAAATAAACATTTGTGTTTACCGTTAATCAAAATACCGCAATATTATCGCATGGATTTATCGAAAATCAAGGTCCCTAAAAAATATATAAAAATTGGCGCATGGGTATTAGGCGTCTTTATTATCCTGTTTATTGCCATGGGCGCTATTGCCTACAGTAAAAGATCCATCTTGTTGAAAACCATGATGGCCAAAGCAATAGCTAAAGCTGATAAAAGCTACGGATTGGAAGTTAAAATCGGTTCTGCCGGCTTTAATGGATTGAGTACTGTACACATGACCAAAATATCTGTGGTTCCCAAAGACCGCGATACCCTTACTACCATTGCAGACCTCACCATTGGTGTTAAGCTTTTTCCCCTGCTTTTTGGTAATGTGAAATTGTCGGAAATGAAGCTCAATAGCGGTAAAATCACCGTGGTTTCCAGGGATACTTTAACTAACCTGGATTTTATTCTGAAAAGAAAAAAGAAAGATAGTACAGCAACCAAGGGTAAAATTGATCTGGCTAACCTGGCGCAAAACTTGTTAAACCAGGTTTTATACAAAATACCGGATAACATGGAGGTGAAAAACCTCTTGCTACAGTATAACGATAATGACACGGCCAAACTTAATTTTATGGTCAGCAAAGCCACTATTGATAATGGCGACTTAAAATCAACCCTTGTTGTCAATGACAAGGAATCGATTTGGCATATCAACGGCATGGTTAATCCTTCAAGAAAACACCTGGATGTGCTATTTTTTGCAGATAATAAAAAAGTGGAACTGCCGTACTTGAACAAAAAACTACAGGCAAAACTTAGTTTTGATACGATTAGAACGGTTTTAAAGGAAGCAGATAAAAAAGGTGACCGATTTTTGGTGCAAGGATCCTGGTCAATCAAAAACTTATTGATCAATCATAAAAAAATAGCCGCCAACGATGTCATAGTACCCGATGCGAAAATTGACGCAAACATCATCTTTGGAAAAAATTACGCAGCATTAGACAGCACTTCTACAGTTTATTTAAAAGAGGCTACTTTTCATCCCTTTTTAAAATACACTTTATCGCCCAATAAAATATATGAAGTTAAAATTCATTTGGATGAGCAAGAGGCACAAGGTGTTTTAAATGGCTTCCCACAAGGGCTTTTTGAATCTTTAGAAGGACTGAAAGTAAGTGGGAAGGTAAAATACGACCTTAATTTTTACCTCAACACCGCTATTCCTGATAGCGTAAAGTTTAATTCAGGCTTAACACCAAACAATTTCAAAATTTTAAGCTGGGGCAAAACCAATTTACAGAAAATTAACAAGCCTTTCGTCTATACCCCTTATGAGTATGGAAAACCGATGCGTAAGATCACCATTGGTCCGGCAAACCCAAACTTCACCCCCTTATCTGAAGTATCCAGCAATTTCAAGAATGCACTGTTAACCTCAGAAGACCCTTCATTTTTTACCCACAAAGGCTTTGTAATGGAATCTATCCGTAAATCATTTGCAGTAAATTTCAAAGAAAAGAAATTTGTAAGGGGTGGCAGCACCATTTCTATGCAATTGGTTAAGAATGTGTTTTTGAGCAGGAATAAAACACTGGCCCGAAAAGCAGAAGAGATACTTATTGTATGGCTGATAGAAAATAACCGCCTGATCAGCAAACAAAGAATGTTGGAAGTTTATTTCAATATTATTGAAATGGGGCAAAATGTATATGGCATCGGAGAGGCTTCCAGGCATTATTTTGGTAAAACCCCGGCCAGTTTAAACATTGGCGAAGGCATATTTTTAGCGAATATTGTTCCACGGCCAAAAATTGCAATGTATAAATTTCGTGGGGATGGTGGCCTTAAAGACTACCTGTACCCCTATTTTAAATATATGGGCAATATTATGGCCAATCGCGGCCTAACACCTCGTGATAGCAGTGGTTATGGTTTTTATAACGTAAGGTTAAGAGAGGGATTAAGACAATACCTGTTGCCAGACTCCACTACTTTAGATACCACGGCCTTTGATGACGACGGCGAAATGCCTGTAATTGAAACTCAGGATGATTCCAAAACGTTATTTGACCGTATATTTGGGGGTAATAAAGAAAAAGATACTGCAACAAGGCCTACAGTAAAAACAGATACTTTACAGAAAACAAATAAACAATTGCGCCAGGAAAAAAGAGAACAACGGCAGAGAGAAAAAGATTTAGAGAAACAGAAAAACGACGGACAGTAGTTTTTAGCCATCACATCATGAATAGCGTACAAATAGAGGATAAAAATTTCGAACTCTTTCTGGAGAATGACCAGATCAATAAACGCACCCGTTTAATAGGCATACAGCTCAACGTAGATTACGAGGATCGCTGCCCCATTATTATTGGTGTGCTAAATGGCAGCTTTGTTTTTATGGCTGATCTTTTGAAAGAAATTGAGATCTCTTGTGAAATAGCTTTTATCCGTGTTTCTTCTTATAAAGACACGGAAAGTACAGGAATAATTAAAGAAGCCTTTGGCCTGCCAGACAACCTGCATAACCGGGATATTATTTTAGTGGAAGATATTGTAGATACAGGCTTAACATTGAAATATATACTAGAAAAAGTGCGTTTGCAAGCTCCGGCTTCGGTTAAGGTTTGTTCGCTGCTTTTAAAACCCGACGCATTACTAGCTCCTGTTCCAGAACTGGAATATATAGGTTTTGAAATCCCTAATGAGTTTGTGGTAGGCTATGGCCTGGATTATAATGGACTGGGCAGAAACTTGAAAGACATTTATAGTGCTGTTAACTAAAGGATAAACACTTATTTAAACTTATAATTTTAACGATATGCGTCTCTGTTGGATAAATTTTACCAATTTTACGCAAAATACTTTTTAACCAATGACGATACATAAAGAAGGCTATACAACGATTGCAATCACTTTGTTGTTTATTTTTGTTATAAATGCTTTTATTGATTACCGATATGCAGACATTACCTGGCTTCGCTGGTTGATTTACATCTTGTCTTTTTCCTTATTTTTAATTGTGCTTCAATTTTTTCGCAATCCGAAAAGAGCATTTTTTACGGATGACAACTTATTAATTTGTCCGGCTGATGGTAAAGTTGTAGTTATTGAGGAAACTGAAGAAGGAGAATATTTTAAAAACAAGAGGTTACAAGTCTCTATTTTTATGTCCCCGGTTAATGTGCACATCAATAGAAACCCTATTTCTGGAGTAGTAAAGTTTTTTAAATACCACCCAGGAAAGTATTTAGCCGCATGGAACCCTAAATCTTCTACCGAAAACGAACGCACCACTGTTGTGGTAGCACACAGTTCGGGCGTAGAGGTATTGTACAGGCAAATTGCAGGAGCACTGGCCAGGCGAATTGTTTGGTATGTAAAAGAGGGCGATATAGTAGAACAAGGAAAAGAATTTGGCTTTATTAAATTTGGTTCCAGGGTGGATATCTTTTTACCACAGGGAACCAAGGTTAATGTTGAGCTTAACCAAATGGTTAAAGGTGGTATCACCGTATTAGGCGAGTTAAAATAAACGAGCTAAACATTAGCCTATAGAAGAGCACTTGATGGTGCTCTTTTTTTATGGAACAAGAAGTTTACTTTGGCTAATAGCCCATACATACCTCTGCCTAAGGTACTCCGGAGCTCATAGGCACCTCGTATAGGATTTCCCGAACAAGGTCCCTACCAGCCCCCTATAAGGGCCGTACTAACTGCGGTTAAGTATTTAATAAAACACAAGCTGATGCTATCGCCATATTGATCGATAATACAAAAGAAATCATTAGTGGAATAAAGAAGTAATTGTGGGTGATGCGTTAAACGCAAAAAACCTCCCTGGTAAAACCAGGAAGGTTATGTATGCTTGAAGAGAAATTAAACTCTTTTAGATTTAATACGGGCAGCTTTACCAGTTAATGCACGAAGATAGAATAATTTCGCTCTACGCACTTTACCGTGACTGTTAACTTCAATTTTTGCAATGTTAGGAGAGTTGATCGGAAAAATACGTTCAACACCTATACCATTAGACATTTTACGAACAGTAAACGTTTCATTAGCACCTACACTATTACGTTGTAACACTACGCCTTGATAAATTTGGATACGCTCCTTATTACCTTCGCGAATTTTATAGTGAATACTCACTGTATCTCCTGATTTGAATGCAGGAAATTCATTTTTTACAATTACCTGCTCTTCAACAAATTTTACTAAATCCATGATTTTAAGCTATTAAGCCGACTTTCTGTTGATTGAAAATCGGATTGCAATATTAGGGATTTTATTTTACATATAAAAGCGAATTTTGATTTTTTCCGGAATCTTTAAATATTTCACACAAATTGTGCTATTAATTGTTGACCTATTTCCTTAAATATTTGTTATATCCTCTGGTATTTTGCTTAAATTTATAAGCATGCAACAAAGCTTTAGATTAGGCTCCTAATGGATTTAGCTAAAATAAAAATCAACTTAACCTCAATTTAATATTATGTATTTGAAAACTATAGTGGCTGAAATCTTAAAGAAGAACAACAGGTCTCTGAGCTGGCTTTCTGTAGAGATGAATAAAACCTTCGACGGCTTGAAATTAAGCCTTCTGAAAGGCTCAATGAAGTACAATGACCTGCTTTTAATGGCAAAGATTTTAGATATACCCCCCACTATATTTTTTGAGGAAACAAACCCAAGTCATGTTACTGAAAAAGAAGCATTGAAAATGGCCGATAGCAACCATCTTTCGGCACATACAGAATTAGAATTAAAAAGTTATAAGGAAATGATCAGCACTTTAAAAGAACAGTTAAAGGATAAAGACAAGATTATATTCTTGCTGAGCAAATAACTACTCACCTAACAAATCTGGCCTGCGCTTGCGGGTTCTTGCCACCGCTTGCTCATGGCGCCATTCATTAATTTTTGACTCATGCCCGCTCAATAAAATAGCAGGAACCTTATGGCCTTTCCAATCTGCCGGACGGGTATAAACGGGGGCGTCCAACAGCTCTCCCTGGAAACTATCTGACAGCGCAGAGGTTTCGTCATTCAAAACACCAGGGATCAACCGAACAATTGCATCGACTAATACTGCTGCAGGCAACTCTCCACCCGACAAAACATAATCTCCAATAGAAATCTCCCTGGTTACGTAAATGTCTCTAATGCGCTGGTCTATGCCTTTATAATGACCACAAAGAACAATAATGTTTCCTTTGCAGGAAAGTTCGTTAGCAATGGTCTGGTTCAGTGTAACACCATCAGGACTCATAAAGATCACTTCATCATATTCCCGCTCCGATTTTAAGGCTTCGATGCATTTTGCAAAAGGTGGTATAGACATCACCATGCCAGAGCCTCCACCATAAGGATAATCATCTACACTCTTTTGTTTGTTATCTGCATATTCCCTTAAATTGTGTACCACAATTTCTACAATACCTTTCTTCTGGGCGCGCTGCAAAATGGAATGAGCAAAAGGACTGTCTAATAAAGCTGGTAACACAGAAATGATGTCGAAACGCATTATATGGCAGGTTAAGTATTAAGGTATAAGTCGAGCAAGCCCTCAGGAAGGTCTACCAAGAGAGTTTTATTGTCTTCGTCAATTTCAAGGATCATATCATCATTCAACGGAAACAGTACTTCCTTACTTTGAAAAGAAACAGTGGCCACAAATTGTTGAGGATATTCGTTGACTTCAGTAATTACACCGAGTTGGCCCTGGGTATCATCAGATACTGTAAAGCCTACTAAGTCGTTGTAATGGAAATCTTCATCATCACGGTCGGGCAGCTTGTTTAATGGAATATATATTTTCTTTTTTACAAGCGCCTGCGCCTTATCAATATGATCAACATCATCAAAATAGAAATTGCCAGTACTGTTATTTTGTAATTTATAGGTAGAAACAAAAAAAGGGACCAATTTACCACTAATTTCAGCAAAAACTACATCCAAGTCCAGCAGTTCAGGTGCATCATATTCAAAATAGAGCTGCAGCTCTCCCTTCAGTCCTTTTGTTTTGGTAATATAACCGATGTAATATGCTTCTTCAGGTTTCATTGCGATCAATATTTCCCTTAATTCAGGGCGATGGCCAAATTTCATTAAATAAAAATAGCGAAGGGTTCAGTTGAATGACTCCTTCGCTATTTTCTAGCATTAAAAAAAGACTATGCTTCTTCTTTGTTTTCTTCCGATGGAGTTTCAGCAACAGCAGTTTCTTCAGTAGCTTCTTCAGCAACTGGCTCTTCTACCACTTCTTCTACTACAGGAGCATTTTTCAATGCAATGGCAGCACCACGGTCAGCATTTTTCTTAGCTTCAGCAGCTAAAGCAGCAATTTTAACTTCACCTTTTGATTTAGTTAAATTATCTTTTTTACCTTCAATTTGCTCACCTTTAGCACCTAACCATTCTGCAAACTTAGCTTCTGCCTGTTCTGCGGTTAATGCACCTTTTTTAACACCACCTTCTAAGTGTTTTTTGTATAAAACACCTTTGTAAGAAAGAATAGCGCGACAAGTATCCGTAGGTTGTGCACCTTTGTTTATCCAGTCTAATGATTTTTCAAAGTTAATTTCAATAGTAGCAGGATTGGTGTTTGGGTTGTATGAACCTAAACGCTCAATAAATTTACCATCTCTTGGTGAACGGGAATCCGCTACCACTACGTGGAAAAAAGGTTTCCCTTTTTTACCGAATCTTTGCAATCTGATTTTAGTTGCCATAGTTTCTTTAATTTATGTATTCAACATAGTTCCCGGAGCTTCATGCTTGCGGGGTTGCAAAAGTAAGTAAAATACTAATGGCAAGCAAGATGCAATAAATTAAAATTCAAGTATTGGCCTACCTTTATTTATAGGGATAAAATTTCCACTAATTTTAACCATGCAGGTCCTACCTCTTCAATATTGATGTGCTTAGTGGCTTGGTCAAAAGGAGTAAATGCAATCTCTAGATTTATTTGGCCCACCATTTCGCCAGAATGGCCATTTAGCAGCCCCTCGACCGCAGAAACACCTAAACGACTGGCTAAAACCCTGTCCATGCAACTTGGACTGCCCCCTCTTTGGATATGGCCTAATACAGAAACGCGGATGTCATATCCCGGAAATTTATCTTTTAAGATCTCCCCAATGTTAAAGACACCACCACCAACTTCATCGCCCTCTGCAACAATTATAATTTTCGATGCTTTATCTTTACGCCCATGCTCCAACCTGGTAATCAAGTCTTCCATGCCTTTTTCCGCTTCAGGTATCAATATAGCTTCGGCACCTACACCAATTCCACTTCGAAGAGCAATCAAACCCGAATCGCGACCCATTACTTCCACAATAAACAAGCGGTTATGCGATTCTGCGGTATCCCTGATTTTATCGACAGCATTGATTACCGTGTTAATAGCGGTATCATAACCAATGGTAAAATCTGTACCGGCAAGATCATTATCAATCGTTCCAGGTAACCCGATAATCGGAAAATTATACTCTTTAATAAAAACATTGGCACCTGTAAAAGTACCATCACCACCAATAACGACCAGCGCATCAATATTATTGGCAATAAGTTGATCATAGGCCTTTTTTCTTCCTTCTGGCGTACGAAAGCTTTCGCTGCGGGCAGTTTTTAAAATAGTACCACCGCGCTGAATAATATTTGCTACAGATTTACGATCCATATCAATAAAATCGCCCATTACAAGTCCTTCGAATCCTCTTAAGATACCAGTAACTTTTAAATCATAATAAATTCCAGCCCTCACCACAGCCCTTATCGCTGCATTCATTCCTGGAGCATCGCCTCCTGAAGTTAAAACTCCTATATTTTTAATTTTATTCATTTATTTTGCTTTAAAAATAGCTAACCCACTTTGCAAATAAGCAGCGTAGGCTTTAGCATCAAATATAGCACCTTGTGGGGATACTAATGGTTTTAAATCTTGTCCGGCCATAACATAAAATGGTTGGGAGTTACTTTTGTACTGTGTGGCCTGAAAATCACCATTCCACCTGCCCAAATCATTGGTATTTGTACGCAACACTTCAGAGTAATGTACCTTATCTGCAGGCATTTTCACGCTGCGTTCATCAACATAAAGCTGTATCAGCACAAATTCTTCTTTTATTAACCTACCTACTTCTGCATCTACCCAAACTTTGTCTTCCATTTTACGGCAATTAACACATGCATGTCCGGTAAAGTCAATCAGCACTGGCTTATTCATCTTTTTAGCATAAGCCATCCCTTCATCCAATTCAAAAAATGATTGGAAGCCATGGGGCGGATGCAATACGTCATCGTATTTTACTTTAGCTGGAAAATCGCTAGAACTAGTGGATCCGCTACTTTGGCTGCTACCTCCGAGTATAAAATCCTGGGTATTTAATGGTGGGGCAATACCACTTAAAATATTTACTGGTGCCCCCCATAATCCCGGTACTAAATACAATCCAAAGGCTAACGACAATATGGCGAAAAACAATCGTGGTACTGAAACGTAAGGGACGTCACTATCATGAGAAAACTTAATTTTCCCTAAAATATAGAAGCCCATTAAGATAAATATGACGATCCATAACACGAGGAATATTTCTCGGTCAAACCACTCCCAATGCCAGACTAAATCTGCCGCAGAGAGAAATTTCAAGGCTAATGCCAATTCTAAAAAGCCCAAACAAACTTTAAGGCTGTTTAGCCAACCACCTGATTTAGGCATGCTGTTTAAAAAGCCGGGGAAAATGGCTGATAAGGTGAAGGGTAATGCTAGCGCAAGAGCAAAGCCAAACATTCCGATTGCAGGCCCTAGAATTTCTCCCTTTGAGCTAGCCTGTACTAATAACGTTCCTATAATCGGTCCTGTACATGAAAAGGAGACTAGTGCCAACGAGGCAGCCATAAAGAAAATACCACCAAGACCTTTACTGTCGTCTGCTTTCTGATCAATTTTATTGACCAGCGAACTAGGCAAGGTAATTTCAAAAGCCCCAAAAAAGGAGATGGCGAAAACGACCAGCAAAATAAAGAAGGCAAAGTTAAAATAGCCACTACTACTTAATTCATTAAGCTTTGCTGAACCAAACAACACTGTAATCAGCAAGCCAAAGGCCACATAAATAATGATAATGGAAATTCCGTAAATTATAGCTTGCCAAATTCCTTTTTTCCTGCTACCCGCTCTTTTTGTGAAATAACTGATCGTTAATGGCACCATAGGGAAGATACAGGGCATCAAGAAAGCAATAAACCCACCTACCAATCCCTGCATAAAGGTTTGCCAAAGCGTTTTTTCTATAGCTATACCTAAAGTATTTGGTATATTTTCAGAATCGGCTTGCAACGTTTCTTTTGTAAGGCTAGTTTTTTGAACCGTATCTTTTTCAATCTTGTTGGCGGCACTATCGGCAGCAGAGCCTATTTCTGTAAACTCAATATCTTCCGCAACAATAGTCGAATCTTGATTTTGCTGGAAAGCAAAGCCTTTAACTGAATTTAAAGTGAAAAGGCAAAGAAGAACGCCTAAAATGAGTATAAACCTGCGCATAGTTTTTATTAAGGTGGTAAAACTAGCGATAATTATTTGGGAACAAAACAAGCGCAGCCGATTTGGCTGCGCTTGTTACATTCAAATATAAAATATGTGAATGAGATTACTTGACTTGCACCATAAAATCAACTTCTGTTGGGGGCAAACATTTAGTCTCATCACAAACCATGTATTCTAACTTACCTTTTACGGTTGCTGTTGGCTTTAAGAGTTTTACCTTTTGTTGGAAGATAACTTGTTTTTCAAAATAACCCACGTTCATATTGAAAACTTTTTCAAATTTACTTGAAGCTTTTGGCTCTATTGTTTTCCCAACTTTTACGTAATCTTTAGACGGCGCAAAGGTAAAACTGGTTTTAATTGGCCCCCCAGGCTTTAATTCTTGCGAATATATATGCCAGCCATCTTCAATAGTAGCTTTTAAATAAATGATAGCTTCTGTTTTGCTAATTTTCTTTTGTCCATACGACCAGGTCACAGGATTCTCAATCTGTGCAAAAACACCTGCGCCAGAGAAAAATAAAATAGCTAAAATTAATGTTAATTTTTTCATGAGTATATAATTTGTTTTTTCAAAGGTGATGAAGCTATCGCGAACTTCTATTTCAAATAATAAATTCTACTTCCTTAAAATTATAAGCTTTTTCTACTCCTTTACTATTGATCACCAATAAACCTTGTTCAGTTACCGCTGTGATCATACCTTCAATTATCCGGCCATTGTACCGGTATTTACTCGTCTTCTCGAATTGAAAAAGCTTTTGTTGGTACTCAACTTGCAGTAAAAAGTAATTATTCCCTCTTAATTTTAAGTATTGAGACTCTATATGACTACAAATAACTGCTAATAGCGCTGTCAAATCAACATTTTTATGTAAAATTTGTGATAGAGAAATAGCTCGATAATTTAAATCACCTGAAAATTCAACCTGATTAACATTTAAACCTATGCCGATAATTCCGGATTTATAGGTTTGGCCGCTCAACAGGTTTTCTATCAGTATACCACCCAGTTTTAACTTCTGGTAATAGATATCGTTAGGCCATTTAATTTTAACCTCGTCACCAAGAAACTCGCTCAAAGCATTATTTAAGGCCACACTAATCGCCATGTTAAGTAAAAATTGCTGCTGCACGGGCAAAAATTTCGGCTTCAAATAGAGGCTAAAAGTTAGGTTTTTCCCGGGTTCAGACTGCCATAAATTATGTTGTTGGCCTCTCCCAGCAAATTGATTATCTGCCATAATTACAGTCCCTTCGGGTAATGGCTCGGATTTTGACAACAATAATTTTAAATAATTATTAGTAGAATCAACCTCAGCTAATTTGATAAGATTTTGACCAACAAATAGTGTTGAAAAAGTGTTATTTTGCAAGTGTTGATTTATATTTGTTGATTATCAAAACTAAAAAATTTAATGGTAAATAAGAAAATAGGAAACCTCTCAACATACTTATCTGAAATAGCTGTATACGGTATACAGGAAAAAAAAGGTAATGATATTGTGCGTTTGGATTTAAGAGACCTTAATAGTGCTGCTTCAGATTATTTTATTATCTGTAATGCAGATTCTACTACCCAGGTAAAAGCAATAGCAGATAGTGTAGAAGATGAAATTTACAAGAAAACACAATCCAATCCATGGCGTAAAGAAGGTCAGGAAAATGCGGAGTGGATTATTCTTGATTATTTTGACGTTGTAGTTCATATTTTTAAGACCGAGAAAAGAAATTTCTATGGAATTGAAGACTTGTGGGGCGATGCCCAGTCCACTTCTTATCAAAGCGCTTAATTTTTATATAACATTTTGAATCAATGATAAAAGATAAAGAAAATACAAAACAGAAGTTGATTAAGAGGATACCCAATATTCCAAAGAAGCCCCAAAAAGGTGGAAAATTCAATATCTTCTGGGTTTATGCCGCAATTATTTTGGGATTGATCTTACTTCAATTCCTTTTTAATGCCGACACCAGTAAGCCTGTGCCCTATAAAACTTTTGAAACAGAAATGCTTTTAACAGGTGATGTAGAGAAAATTATTGCTTATAAATATGAAGACTTAGTTAGGGCTGATGTCTTTATTAAAAAAGATAAGGTAAAGGATCCTAAATATGATCCTTATCGTACCAAAAGCAATTTTGGTGCTGCCGATGGCCCTACTGTTTATTTTACTGCAGGCTCTATGGACGGGCTGGATACACAGCTTAAGGAATCACAAAAAGATATCCCAGAAGGTACACGTGTTTTAGCTGTTAAAGAAACCAGACAAAGTACTTTTAACTCCTGGTTCTTTACTATTATAGTTCCAATACTATTGTTTGCTGGTTTCTGGATTTTCATTATGCGCCGCATGAGTGGTGGTGCAGGTGGTGGTGGTGGACAGATTTTCAATATTGGTAAATCTAAAGCGACTTTATTTGATAAAGAAAGCCAGGTAAATGTTACTTTTAATGATGTTGCCGGTCTTGAAGAGGCTAAACTGGAGATAATGGAAATCGTAGATTTCCTTAAAAACCCTAAAAAATACACCAATCTTGGGGGTAAAATTCCTAAAGGAGCACTTTTAGTGGGTTCACCAGGAACGGGTAAAACTTTACTTGCTAAAGCTGTTGCCGGAGAAGCACAGGTGCCATTCTTCTCTCTTTCAGGTTCTGACTTTGTGGAGATGTTTGTTGGTGTTGGTGCTTCAAGAGTCCGTGATTTATTCAAGCAGGCTAAAGATAAAGCACCATGTATCATCTTTATTGATGAGGTTGACGCCATTGGTCGTGCTCGTGGTAAAAACAGCATGATGGGCGGAAATGATGAAAGGGAAAACACTTTAAACCAATTGCTAGTAGAAATGGATGGGTTTGGTACAGATTCAGGTATCATTATCCTGGCCGCTACAAACCGTCCGGATGTATTAGATTCGGCACTATTAAGACCTGGAAGGTTTGACCGCCAGATCTCTATCGATAAGCCAGATTTAGTTGGTCGGGAGCAAATTTTTAAAGTCCACTTACAGCCTATTAAAACCGCTGAAGCCGTTGATCCTAAAAAACTTTCTGCGCAAACCCCAGGTTTTGCAGGTGCTGAAATTGCCAATGTTTGTAATGAAGCAGCTTTAATTGCTGCAAGACGCAATAAAACTTCAGTCGACATGCAGGATTTTCAGGATGCAATAGATCGTGTTATTGGAGGTTTAGAAAAGAAAAATAAAATCATTTCTCCTGAAGAGAAGAAAATTGTTGCCTACCATGAAGCTGGTCATGCTATTGCCGGATGGTATCTAGAGCATGCTGATCCTTTAGTTAAGGTATCTATTGTACCTCGTGGCGTTGCTGCCCTTGGTTACGCACAATATTTGCCTAAGGAACAGTTTTTATATACCACTGAGCAGCTAACAGATGGCATGTGTATGACTCTTGGTGGTCGTGTTGCTGAAGAAATTGTTTTTGGTAAAATATCTACAGGTGCTCAAAATGACCTTGAACGGATTACCAAATTAGCTTATGCTATGGTAACTATTTACGGAATGAACGCTGTAGTTGGTAACGTTTCTTTTAATGATCCGCAAAATGAATACAATTTCAACAAGCCTTATTCAGATAAAACAGCTGAATTAATTGATCAGGAAGTTCGAAAAATAATTACTGATGCTTATGAAGCAACTAAGAAATTGCTTGTTGATAACCGGGAAGGTTTAGAAAAATTGGCTAAGAAATTATTGGAAAAAGAAATCTTATTCCAGGCTGATCTAGAAGAGATTTTAGGTAAACGCCCATTTGATAACCGCACTACTTATGATGAATTTGTGAACGGTACGGGTGACCAAACTGCTGCAGCTGAAGGTTTAGTTCATGATGGTGTTGAGGAAACTACAGACCCATCAGAAATTAAAACCATTTCACCAACAGCGACTAATTAATTATGGTAAGCTGCCGTTCTAACGAACGGCAGCAAATCTAATTCCTATGCAAGAAAACATTTCTTCAAAAGAGTTGATACTAAAGAAGATCCGGAAGGCCCTTTTAGAAAAAAGAGACAACCCATATCCTAATTTAGAAGATACGGCACTTTATAAAAATAACGAGGAAATCCTTGAAATACAATTTGCCGAACAGCTAAGCGCTGTTTCTGGCAATTTTATTTTTTGTGAGAATGGAATGGATTTTATTGAAAATATCCTGGAACTTGCAGAAAAATACAACTGGCGGAAAATATATTGCTGGGAACCTGAATTGCAAGCACTATTGAGTAATTATGAATTCCCTTTTTATAAGACCGATAAGGACTTTGAAATGGCTGAAGTTGGCATAACACTCTGCGAAGCCTTAATTGCCCGTAACGGCTCTGTAATGGTCTCCAATCATGGGGCAGCTGGTAGAAGATTAAGCATCTATCCTCATCATCATCTTGTTATTGCACGTACCGGACAATTAGTGCCAGATTTGAAAGAGGCTTTTGCCTTGATCAAAAAAAAATATAGTAATCAACTCCCCTCAATGATCAGTACCATTACCGGGCCCAGCCGGACGGCAGACATCGAAAAAACACTTGTTTTGGGTGCTCATGGTCCTAAAGAATTATTCGTTTTTCTAGTTGACGATTTTAGTTAATTTTGTTCTTTGATTAAATATTCTTAATTTTATACTGTATACCAAAATAGTATCTAGTACAAAATGGACAATA
The DNA here is from genome assembly GCF_040544395.1 of Pedobacter sp. CG_S7. NCBI lineage: Bacteria > Pseudomonadati > Bacteroidota > Sphingobacteriia > Sphingobacteriales > Sphingobacteriaceae > Pedobacter > Pedobacter sp. CG_S7. The sequence continues at coordinate 48,175 of NZ_JBEONS010000004.1, forward strand.
AAAAGCATCTATACTCTGTAATCGTTGGTACCGGGAGTTTTATTCCTGAAAACAAAATAGCCGGCGACGCCTTTTTAAACGCTACGTTTTACGAAAACGGCCTTAAATTGGAAAAGGAAAATGCAGAAATTATTACAAAATTCACTGAAATTACTGAAATTAAAGAAAGAAGGTATGTTGACCCATTACACATCAACAGCACTATTGGTTCTTTCGCGGCACAAAATGCAATTGATGATGCCGGAATAGACAAGGAAACCTTAGATCACATCATTTTTTGTCATAATTTTGGCGATGTAAAATTGGATAGCAACAGGATGGACATGCTTCCCGCTCTTGCTGCAAAAGTTAAACAAGAGCTTAACATCACTAATCCTGATTGTGTGGCATATGACATCATTTTTGGTTGTCCCGGTTGGATACAAGGCTCTATACAGGCCGATTATCTTATTAAAAGCGGAGATGCTAAACGCGTACTGGTTATTGGATCGGAAACATTATCCAGAATTATTGACCCGCACGACAGAGACAGTATGATCTTTTCTGATGGAGCGGGTGCTGTGATTTATGAAGCAAGGGAATCTGAACAACCTATAGGAATTCTATCCCATAAAACACAATCTTTTGCTGCAGATTATGGCTCGCTGCTGGTGATGGGAAAAAGTAATAACCCCGATGCTTGTCAAACCAATACCTACCTTAAAATGAACGGCAGGAAACTGTACGAATTTGCAGTAATTAATGTTCCTCAAGTAGTTAAAAAGGCACTTGATAAAGCTGGGTTGAGTATTGAAGACATAAAAACGGTTTTTATTCATCAGGCAAATGGCAAAATGGATAATGCCATTATGAAACGCCTCTTCAAGCTTTATAATATTGACAAAGTTCCGGAAAAACTCGTACCAATGACCATTTCCTGGTTAGGAAATAGTTCTGTAGCTACCATACCCACACTTTTGGATTTAGTTAGAAAAGGAGAAATAGCTGATTATAAAATTAAAGAAGGTGAATATGCTGTATTTACCTCCGTTGGCGCAGGCATGCATATCAATGCGTTCGTATATAAATTTTAAGAAACGATTAAAATCTCTCTTTAAACAATAAGATTTTTATAGAAAAAAACGGCATGGTATTGCTACCAGGCCGTTTTTTTCTATAAAAATCTTATTGTTGTTCCGCTAACTCTTGAGTTAAAGCCTCATCAACTAAAATTCTTCCACAGTGCTCACACACAATGATTTTTTTACGCTGACGAATATCTAACTGACGTTGAGGAGGAATCTGGTTGAAACAACCTGAACAAGAATCCCTGTCAATGGTTACAACAGCAAGGCCGTTATTCGCATTTTTTCTTAACCTGTTATAAGCAATCAGCAAACGCTCATCAATGAGTGTTTCTGCCTTATCAGATTTTTTGGTTAAGTTTAACTCTTCTTTTTCCGTTTCAGAAGTAATCGTTTGTAATTCCCCATTTTTAATATCCAGGTCTTTTTTTCTGGATACTTGATCAGCCAAAGCTTTTTCATAGACTTCAGTTTTCTGAGCAATTTCAAATCCATGTTCACGGATTTTTTTCTCGCAAACCTGGATTTCCAATGTTTGGATTTCAACCTCTTTTGTTAAAGCATCGTATTCACGATTATTTTTAACATCCTTTAGCTGGGTTTCATACTTTTTGATCAGGTTCTGAGACTCTTTGATCATGTTTTTACGCGTTACAATTGCATCTTCAATCTCATCAAGTTCGCTTTTAAATTTCTGAATGCGGGTTTCCAATCCTGCAACTTCGTCCTCTAAATCAGCTACTTCCATAGGGAGTTCACCACGGATCTGACGTATTTTATCGATTTTTGTATGAAGTGTTTGTAATTCGTATAAAGCTTTAAGCTTTTGCTCTACAGTTTGTTCCATTAAAAGAAATAATTTATGGGGTTTGTATTATGCTCCGTTAAACGGATTGCAAAGTTAGGGAATTTTTCTTGAATAATTTCCACTAACAAATTTGAGGTAAATTGTTCACTTTCAAAGTGTCCGATATCTGCAATCATCAATTTTTTATCTGCGTCAAAGAATTCATGGTATTTAAAATCTCCTGTAATAAAGACATCAGCATTTGCAGCAAGTGCATCAGGGAGTAAAAAGCTACCAGAGCCACCGCAAACGGCAACTCTTCTGATTTTTTTGGGCAGAGGTTGGGTATGCCTAATCACAGAGGCATTCATTTTATCCCTTAAATAAATCAAAAATTCTTCTGTTTCCATGCCCTGGTCCAGCCAACCAACCATTCCAGCACCAACGTTATGTAACTTATTATTTAAGGAATAAATATCATAGGCCACTTCCTCATAAGGGTGGTTTTCTAATAAAGCAACTATGATTTTACGCTCATCCTGAGCCAGAAAAATAGTCTCAATCCTAACTTCCAACTCTTGGTGATGTATTCCTTTTTCCCCAACAAAAGGATTGGTATTGGCACTCCCTTTAAAAGTACCATAACCTTCCGTATTAAAGCTACACTCACTGTAATCAGAAACTTGCCCGGCACCAGCATTAAAAAGAGCACCTCGTACCTGTAAAGCCTGTTCATTAGGGCAAAAGGTAATAAGCTTTTTTAATAAACCCGTTTTAGGCCGAAGTACTCTGGGGTTTTTTAGATTTAATCTTTTACAAATCTCGCCGCTTACGCCATTATGTACATGATCAAGGTTGGTATGGATAGCATAAAGAGCAATATTATTTTTTATGGCTTTTATGACTACTCTTTCAATATAATTTGAGCCATTTAATCTTTTTAATCCTTTAAAGACTATTGGATGATGGGTAACAATAACATTGCAACCATGCAGAATAGCCTCCTCCACAATTTCTTCTGTACAATCTAGCGCTACTAAAACACCTGCAATCTCCAGATCACCCTCGCCAACAATCAGCCCGGAGTTATCGTAGTCCTCCTGATAATTTAAAGGGGCATAGCTTTCCAGAAATTTAGTTAACAGCGATAATTTCATAAAGGTAAATTTACATTAAATTTCCCATTTTAATCATTTGTAAACTTTCAAATACCATTCTTTGATTGTACTCAAAAGCCAGGTTCTTGTAATTAACCAAATCTATGATGGTTCCAATGAAACATAAACCTGCGGTAAAAAAATACAAAATCCCCATACCGATTTGGTTAAGGAGAAACCTAGGTAAACCAGGTATAAAAAATCCCAGGATACAATATAAAACCATATCATCTGGATTTCTTCGTTTACTGCTATAAAACATTAAAAAACCCCTTAATTGTGGTTCACTAAATCCGGTAGTTGCAGATTGCAAGTACGAAAATTCCCGGGGCGTGATACCCGGCAGCATCATAAATGGTGAATTAAACATAATTGTTATCCTTTCTCTCTAAATTAACTTTATTGCTGGTATTAAATTGCACCCTGATCAAAAGACAAATCCGGTACAACAAGATTAGCAATGCAGGAATACCAAACCAATGCAGCTGAAAACTTGTACTAAAGTTTCCGTGTAACAATGCTGTAATGGATCTTCCTATACCGCAACCAGGACACCAGCTAAAGCCAAGGTTCGCCAACGGACACACCGAAAAATGATGTTTTATAGGCTGATCTGGCAATTTATTACTGGCGAGAATTACTAAGGCTGTGATCCAAAAGATCAGTTCTATTGGTAATTGATGCCGCATTTTCATCTTGTACTTTAATTTTAGATGGAAATCTTAACCCTTTGTTACAGGATAGCAATTCTTAAATCTTACATTTGTATTGTGAACATCCGCGACCTGATTAACAGATATAAAACAGATGAGCGCATTGTCGCATTGGCAAAGGCCCTCAACGGAGCAAAAGGTAACAAAATCCAATTAAAAGGATTAGTAGGCTCTGCCGATGCTACAGTTGCAGCAGCCACTTATTTGTTATTACATAAACCACAGCTTTTTATTTTACCCGATCGGGAAGAAGCTGCCTATTTTTTGTCTGATTTAGAAAATATCTTAGAAAAAGAAGTCCTCTTTTTTCCTTCATCGTTCAGGAAACCATTTGACTTCACACAAATTGACACAGCTAATGTGCTGGGAAGGGCAGAAGTACTCAATGAACTCAACCATCATTCTGAATTTGGAAAAATAGTGGTTACTTACCCCGAAGCTTTGGCAGAAAAGGTAATCGACAGAGCTATTTTAGAAAAAAATACTCTTGAAATAAGTATCAATACAAAGTTAGGTATCGATTTTATCAATGAATTCCTGATTGATTATGATTTTTCTAGGACAGATTTCGTTTACGAACCGGGTCAGTTTTCAATTCGTGGTGGCATTGTAGATATTTTTTCTTTCTCTCATGATCTTCCATATCGGATTGAATTTTTCGGCGATATTGTAGAGAGTATCAGGACTTTTGAAATTGAGACGCAACTTTCAGTTGAAGATGTTAAAAGTTTGATGATCATTCCAAATGTACAATCAAAATACCTTACTGAAAACAACATCAGTTTATTAGATTACATTGAAAAAGATACGCAACTTTGGATCAAAGATGCCGCATTTACCCTTGATATTGTAAAAAGCGGTTATAAAAAAGCGGTTGAACTTTGGAAAGCGCTACCTGTAAAAGAGAAAAATGAAAATCAGGATTGGATAGACCCAAAATATGGCTTTACAGATGAAAAGATGATTGGTGACATGTTTCATGATTTCTATCTTGTAGAATTTGGAAAGCAGTACTTTTATAAAACCGAATTTGTTTTCGACTTCGAAACCAAGCCTCAGCCATCATTCAATAAAGATTTTAATCTCTTGATTCATAATCTTAAGGAAAATGAAAAACAGGGTATTCATAACTTTATTTTTAGTGGTGCGCCGAAGCAAACAGAAAGACTCTTTGCCATTTTAGATGACATTGATAAAACCGCTAAATTTACCCCGGTTAACCTTGCTTTAAGAGAAGGTTTTATTGATTCACAACAACATCTTGCCTTTTATACAGACCATCAAATTTTTGATCGGTTCTATAAATATAAACTTAAAAGAGGCTACCAGCGTAGTCAGTCAATTACCTTAAAAGAACTCCGTGATTTAAAACCAGGAGATTTTGTAACTCACATTGACCACGGTATTGGTAAATATGCCGGATTGGAAAAGGTTGAGGTTAATGGAAAAACCCAGGAAATGATTCGTTTGGTTTATGCCGACAATGACCTGCTCTACGTTAATATCAACTCTTTAAACAGGATAGCCAAATACAGTGGTAAAGATGCTTCAGCACCCAAACTCAACAAATTAGGCACTGAAGCATGGGATAAACTCAAAAAAACAACTAAAAAAAAAGTTAAAGACATTGCCAGAGACCTGATTAAACTTTATGCTTTAAGGAAGTCGCAGGTAGGTACAGCATTTGCGCCAGATGGCTATATGGAAACCGAATTAGAAGCCTCCTTCATTTATGAAGATACTCCTGATCAGGAAAAAGCGACAAATGACATTAAAAAGGACATGGAGGCACCTTATCCTATGGATCGTTTAATTTGTGGTGATGTAGGTTTCGGTAAAACGGAAATAGCAATCAGAGCAGCTTTTAAAGCGGTTGCCAATGGCAAACAAGCGGCTATTTTAGTGCCAACAACCATTTTGGCCACACAGCATTTTAAAACTTTCTCTCAGCGACTAAAAGAGTTCCCGGTAACTGTAGATTACATTAACCGTTTTAAGACTAATAAACAAATTAAAGAGACGTTGGCAAAACTAGTTGACGGTAAAGTGGATATCGTTATTGGTACCCATCGTTTATTGAGTAAAGACGTAAAGTTCAAAGATCTGGGCATCATGATCATTGATGAAGAACAGAAGTTTGGCGTTACCTCCAAAGAGAAATTAAGGGCTTTAAGGGTTAATGTAGATACGCTAACCCTCACAGCTACCCCAATTCCAAGAACGTTACATTTCTCTTTAATGGGAGCAAGAGACCTTTCCATTATTAATACCCCACCTCCAAACCGACAGGCAGTAAATACGGAACTGCATGTTTTCAATGATAAATTGATTCAAGAAGCCGTACAATTTGAGCTAGACCGCGGTGGACAAGTATTTTTTATCCATAACCGGGTAAATGATTTGCCTCAACTGGGAGGTTTAATTAAAAAGCTGGTCCCAAAAGCACGTATCGGTATTGCACACGGACAACTTGATGGCGATGCACTGGAAGACGTAATGCTTGATTTTATCAATGGCGAAAAAGATGTGCTGGTAGCTACTACCATTATTGAGGCCGGTTTAGATATTCCTAACGCAAATACTATCCTTATTAACCACGCTCATATGTTCGGTTTGAGTGACCTACACCAAATGCGAGGTAGGGTTGGCCGATCCAACAAAAAGGCATTTTGCTATTTATTGAGTCCTCCATTGGCAACATTAACTTCTGAAGCCCGCAAAAGACTCAGTGCAATTGAAGAGTTTTCAGACCTTGGGAGCGGCTTTAACATTGCAATGAGAGATCTTGATATCCGAGGCAGTGGAAACCTATTGGGAGCAGAGCAAAGTGGCTTTATAGCAGAAATTGGATTTGAGATGTATCATAAGATACTTGATGAAGCTATTCAAGAACTGAAAGAAGATGAATTTAAGGGTCTTTTTAAAGATGAACCTCAACGTCCTTTTGTGCATTTTACACAAATAGACACCGATTTAGAGCTGTATATACCTGATGATTATGTTACGAATATCACAGAAAGGTATAATCTTTACACAGCCCTGTCTAAATTAGATAATGAAGCGCAGTTGAATGCTTTTGAATCCTCATTGAAAGACCGCTTCGGACCAGTACCAAAACCCGTTAAAACGATGCTAAACGTATTACGTTTACAATGGGTGGCCAAACAACTGGGTTTTGAAAAATTGAGCTTTAAGAAAGGGGTAGTGAGAGGTTATTTCATTTCTGATAAGCAGAGTGCTTTTTTTGATTCTACGATGTTCAATAAAATATTGCATTTTGCACAAATGCATCCTAGAATATGTAATTTAAAAGAAGTAAAAAATTCTTTAAGAATTGCCTTTGAAAATTTAAATAATGTAGATGAGGCTGTTGATATGCTCAATATGGTCGTAAAATAATACTGAAACAGCATTAAAACCTTAAACAATGAATCCTCAAATACTAAAAGACCTGGTCAGCATGCGCATGCCATTTGGAAAACACAAGGGTTGGATGATGTGCGACCTGCCAGAAACCTACCTGGTGTGGTTCCACAGCAAAGGCTTTCCTCCAGGTAAACTTGGAGAACTTTTGGGTACACTTTATGAAATTAAGCTTAATGGTCTTGAATACTTATTAAAGCCTCTAAGGGCAGGAAAATAAAACTTAATTAAGCACTAAATATAAATAAGTAAAGACAATAGGTGCGGCGATAAGTAAACCATCAAAACGATCCAGGATGCCACCATGTCCCGGCAATATATTACCAGAATCTTTCACATTAAGATTACGTTTCAACATTGACTCTACCAAGTCACCCAGGGTTCCAAAAGTGACCACTAATACGGCCATTCCTATCCAAACAGCTAAGCTAATTTCCTTAAAAAACAAAGAAATAATAAAAGCAACAAGCACGCTGGTAAACACACCTCCAAAGAAACCTTCCCAGGATTTTTTAGGAGAGTGGCGTTCAAACAACTTGGTCTTGCCAAGTTTTCTGCCAAATAAATATGCACCCGTATCACTAGCCCATAACATTAATAAAAAAGCAAGAGGTAAATGAAAATTATAGCCTTCATCTGAGAAAACAAAACCCAGGGAATAGAAGAAACAAAATGGTATGGTGACATAAATAAACCCCGCAAAGGTGTAAGAGATGTCCCCAAAAGGGGACGCTTCTTTTTTGTAAAGCTCTGAAATAAAGACAGAAAAGATAAGCGGAATCAATAAAAGTAAATAGCGGGTTTCAAATGTTAAAAAAAAATAGGAAGCCAATACCAAAAATATCACAGCGCTGGTAACCACACCAATACCTACCTGAGGTTTATATCCAGCCGTTTTAATCAGCTTATAAAACTCTGTTAATGCCACCAGGCTCAGTAGGAGGTAAAAAAAAGTAAAAGTATAAGCACCAAAGAAGATAGAAGCTAACATCACCAGCGTAAAAAAGAAGGCTGTAATTGCACGAGTCTTCATTATAATTCGTTTTCTAAAATATAAGCCTTAGCCTTTTCTAAGTCCTCCGGACGTACCATTACCGTCAATACTCCAAAACTCCGGTAAGAAGAATCCTGCTTGTTTAATACGACTGCAGGAATTTCATTTTCAATCAAACCTTGTTTAATAACTTCTGCTGTAAAAGCATTCTCCGTAGTATATACTTTAATCCAATTGTTTTCCATAACTTGCTTTTTGCTTAAATTTCCTTAATAATATAAAAGATAACAGCAGACTTATTACATAGCCATACCATTGAAAATGAAACGTCTGTTCTGCTTCGCTCAGAGGCAAATGTTTTATTTGTAAATACCAGGCCATACAAACAGCAAAGGCATTATTCAAAAAATGAGCTAACATGGCATACCATAAGCTGCCACTCCAAAAATAAATATAGCCAAATACAGCACCTAACAATAAACGGGGCATAAAACCATAGAACTGCATGTGTATAGCACTAAAAATAAATGCAGAAAGCCAAATAGCTGTGTGAGGATTATCAAACATGCGGTTAAAAGACCGATGTACACCACCCCTAAACATCAATTCTTCTGCTACAGCCGGCAATAATGCAATCATAAAAAGATTGACCAGAAAGTCCCCAACACCGTTTACAGTTAACAGAACAATAGTCATCCGCATGGCATCAGCCTCTTTTGCTTTCATCCAAAGCTCTAAGGAATTTAAGAATGATGGAAAGTGCATTTTCTGATTCCACAAAGCCGTCCATTCCATAAAAGGCATAGAAATAATCATAAGCAGAAATACCATTCCAAGTAAAGTTGCCTGTGGTTTTTTAAAACCATAAAAAACTTTAATCTTCTTATGTTCGGTTATAGCTAATAGGATCGGTGGAACTAAAAATAAACCTATAGTAGATAATATTTGTACAAATTTTAAACCATTCAAATATTTTGTGTTCCCATTAATTAATGCAGCCTGATCTACCAAAAATCCATCACCATAGTAGACATAAAGAATTCCCATTCCCAAAATGGAAAAGAAAATAATGCCCGCTAAAGCATAAGAGCAAAGGATAAGTAATTGTATATAAGCACTTTTTTCATGCTTTTCTTGGTATAAAAAATTCATTATTGTTATTATTTGTACATTTGTACTTTTAATTTTGGTTTGAAGATAAAGAAATGTCTGTAAAGATAGGAAATATAGATTTGGGAGCCTTCCCTTTATTGCTTGCACCGATGGAAGATGTGAGCGATCCACCTTTTCGTTTCGTATGCAAACAAAGTGGTGTAGATATGATGTATACGGAATTTATCTCATCAGAAGGATTGATCCGTGATGCTGCAAAAAGCCGCCAGAAACTTGATATCTTTGAGTACGAAAGGCCTATAGGCATACAGATTTTTGGGAGTGAGATTGACCATATGCGGGAAGCAACAGAAATAGCGAGCCTGGCTGGTCCGGATTTGATAGATATCAATTACGGTTGTCCGGTTAAAAATGTGGCCTGCAGAGGCGCAGGAGCAAGTTTGTTGCAAGATATCGACAAAATGGTAAAGATGACTGAAGCCGTTGTAAAAGCAACACATTTACCTGTAACCGTCAAAACTCGTTTAGGATGGGATGACCATACCAAAAACGTTGATGAAGTAGCTGAAAGGCTCCAGGATATCGGAATTCAGGCTTTAACCATCCATGGTCGCACGCGTGCACAGTTGTATAAAGGTGTGGCAGACTGGACCATGATCAAGCAAATTAAACGAAACCCAAGAATAAAAATTCCTATATTCGGAAATGGGGATATTGATAGTCCTCAAAAGGCATTAGCCTGGCGTATGGAATATGAAGTTGATGGAATCATGATTGGAAGAGCGGCTATTGGTTATCCATGGATATTCAGGGAAATTAAACACTACTTTGAAACTGGTAAAATGCTTGCTGGACCTACGGTAAAAGAAAGAGTGTCAGTTTGTAGAACACATTTTGAAAAATCATTGGCATGGAAAGGCCCAAGAGTTGGAATATTTGAAATGAGGAGGCATTATGCCAATTATTTTAAGGGATTACCAGATTTTAAAGGTTATAGAATGCTTTTAGTGAAAGAGGAAAACATAGAAGTAATCCATAGCCTGCTGGATGAAGTGGCTTATAAATATGAACACATTGAACCTTTAACTGAAATGGCTTGATTTTTGAAATCTAAAAAGTAAATTGTATTACAATGGTTACTGCAATAACACAGGATATAAAAATTTCCATAGAAACGATGTACCAGGATGATTATTCTAATCCTGGTAATGAACAGTTTATGTTCGCTTATCGCATTGAGATAGAGAATTTATCAGATTATACCATCCAGTTAAAAAGACGAAAATGGTTTATTTTTGATTCTAATGGAATAGTTAGAGAAGTGGAAGGAGAGGGTGTTGTGGGCCTTCAGCCAATCATTGAGCCTGGAAGCAGCCACTCTTATGTTTCAGGTTGTCAAATATCCACAGAAATTGGCAGCATGAAGGGCCATTATTACATGTCAAGAGTACTTGTCAATACTGAATTTACAGTTGATATTCCAGAATTTCAATTGATAGTGCCTTATAAACTGAACTAATTTATTAATTTTTACCCTTTCCAAAAAGCATAGAAGTATAATAAATTAAATTAGCGACGGCACCTAAGGCAGCAATTACATAGGTCATTGCAGCCCACCATAAAGCATCTTTTGCCTGCCTGTTTTCTTCTTTTGTATACATCACATCGGTATTGGTACTTAACCATAATAACGCTCTTTTACTAGCATCAAATTCAACAGGGAGCGTTACCAGGCTAAAAATAGTAATCAGTAGCAAGCCCAAAACCCCCATACTTAATACAAAAGGGTTTCCGGTAAAACCGATGAGCAGTATTCCTAATATCAAAACCCACTGAAGAAGGTTAGAGGATATACTAACTACCGGAACCATATTAGACCTGAATTCCAACCAATGGTATGCTCTGGAATGTTGTACGGCATGACCACATTCATGTGCCGCAACCGCCGCTGCAGCAACACTTCTGCCATGATACACATCAGTACTTAAATTTACAGTCTTATCAGCAGGATTATAATGATCAGATAACTGTCCTTCCGTGCTCATAATTTGCACGTCATAAATACCATAATCCTGAAGCATTTTTTCTGCGACCTCTTTACCTGAAAGCTTCGAACTTAATTGCATTTCTGCATATTTTGAAAACTTGTTTCTAAAACTCCACTGCACAACCATACTAATAATCAGTATGATTACCATCGCTATCAAATACATTTCCATTTTTTTTAAGGGTATGTTTTTCAAATAGACATAAACAAAAAGTGTTCCCTAATTTAACAATCAACTACAAAGGATTTAAAATTACTAGCATAGAATGATCTTATCTTTAAGCTACAATTAAAATTACTAATATATTTGATATAAATATAAATAATACTCATTTTTGATAAAAATATTAGCAAATGGAACTCCTAGCAATAATCCTTCTTCTGGTCATTTTACTAGTTCTTATCACATTGTTTCTAAAAAAACCTGTAACAATACCAGTTGATAATTTATTAGCGGTTAAGGAGCAGGAGCACCAAAAAGCAATTTCCTGGCTGCGCGAAGAAAAATCCAAAACAGAAGATGAACTAAATGATTTAAGAGCGCTTTTCTTTGAAGAAAGAAGTAAACTTATTAAAGCAGAAGAGAACCTGCGCAGCATGGTCGAAAAACAAAGTGAACAGGCTCAATATATCAACGAACTACAGTTAAAGTCAAGGTTGGAATTTGAGCAGATCGCAAATAAAATATTAGAAGAAAAGACCAGTAAATTTACTGAGCAGAACAAAATAAACCTGGATTTTATCCTTAAACCACTAAAAGAAAACATTAAAGCTTTTGAAGAAAAAGTAGATAAAGTATATCATACCGAAGCAGCCGAACGCCATACACTAAAAGGGGTCATTTCACAGTTGATGCTGCAAAGTAAACAAATACAGGAAGAGGCAGGTAACCTCAGTAAGGCTTTAAAAGGCGATAGTAAAAAACAGGGAAACTGGGGAGAAGTTATCCTCGAGCGTGTTTTAGAACGTTCAGGTTTGGTTAAAGACAGCGAATACCGTACACAAGCTTCTTTTACAGGTATTGATGGCTTGCGTTTACAACCCGATGTTATTCTGGATCTCCCAGATAATAAGCACCTGGTTATTGATGCAAAAGTTTCTTTAGTTGCTTACGAAAAACTCGTCTCTGCAGAAACAGAACTGGAACGTGAAGTACAGTTAAAACAACATATTCTTTCTATAAAAGGACATGTTCAAGGTCTTTCTGGTAAAAATTACCATGACCTATACCAAATTAACTCTCCTGATTTTGTATTGCTCTTTATCCCCATAGAATCTTCCTTTGCCCTTGCCGTTCAAAAAGATGCTGAATTGTTTAACTACGCATGGGACCGTAAAGTCGTTATCGTTAGCCCTTCAACCTTATTGGCAACTTTACGTACTATTGCAAGCTTGTGGAAGCAAGAGCGTCAAAACCGGAATGTTTTAGAAATTGCCCGGTTAAGTGGAAGCATGTATGACAAGTTCGTTGGCTTCTTAAGCGATATGGATGGCATAGGACGTAACATCAGACAAAGTCAGGATGCTTATGACAAAGCCTTAAATAAACTCTCTACAGGAGCAGGTAATTTAGCCAGTACTTCTGAAAAAATTAAAAAGCTGGGTGCAAAAACAAACAAACAAATAGATTCGAAGTTTTTAGACCCAGCGCTGGAAGAAGATGATGATTTATAATTTGAAGGCATTCCAGCCTTGTGCTTTTAATTCATGAACTACATTAGATTTTGAAATCATTTTTGCTCCTGAATTTTTATCAGTCATGTGCCCAATAACAGTAATGTCTACATCATGCTTCAACTTTTCATAATCTGCCTGTTTAATGGTAAACAATAATTCATAATCTTCACCACCATTTAAGGCACAAACTGTAGGATCCAAACCTAATTCACGTGCGGTTTCATAAGTCATCGGATCAATAGGCAATTTATCTTCATAAATTGTACAGCCTACTTCACTCTGCTCACAAATATGTAGAATCTCAGAGGCTAAACCATCAGAAATATCAATCATTGCTGTGGGTAAAAGTTCCATCTGACTTAATAGATCAACTATATCCCTTCTGCCTTCTGGTTTAAGCTGGCGTTCAATAATGTAATCTTTACCTTCCAGATCTGGTTGTATATTAGGGTTCTCTAAAAAGATCTGTTTTTCGCGTTCCAGAATTTGTAAACCAACATAAGCACCTCCTAAATCACCAGAAACACATAAAAGATCACCGTCTTTAGCCCCATTGCGATAGCATACCTCTTTTTTATCTGCAAAACCAATGCTGGTGATGCTGATGATTAAACCTTGTTTGCTGGAAGAAGTATCACCACCTACCACATCAATGTTAAATTTATTACAAGCCAGTTCTATGCCCTTATATAATTCTTCAACAGCTTCCAAAGGAAACTTACTCGAAAGACCTAAAGAAACAGTAATTTGTGTTGCAACACCATTCATAGCATAAATGTCGCTCAGATTTACCTGAACAGCTTTATAGCCTAAATGCATTAAAGGCATATAAGCCAGGTCAAAATGGATGCCTTCTAGCAATAAATCAGTGGATACCAAAACCTGCTTACCATCGAAACTCAACACTGCGGCATCGTCACCAATTCCTTTTATGCTGCTTTCATGATTGATTTTAAAATTTTCAGTCAGGTGCTTTATCAGACCAAATTCCCCAAGAAGGGCTAAATCTGTCCGTTCTTTATTCTCAAACATTTTATTATTTTAAATTAAAATTAAAAAACATTTAGTCTCCATTTTATAAGCCTAAACGAGCTGAAATCTCCAGCATTCTTTCTATTGGTTTACGGGCTTCTGCAATAACATGCACCGGAACAGTTACCTCAGGTAAACCATTTTTTAAACACAGGTATAATTTTTCCAGTGTATTTCTTTTCATATACGGACAATCGTTACAAGCACAATTGTTATTTGGTGGTGCCGGAATAAAAGTTTTTCCAGGACTCGCCTTTTCCATTTGGTGAATAATACCACTCTCAGTAGCCACAATAAATTCCTGGGCATCGCTGTTGATAGAATACTTCAACAAGCCCGTGGTAGAACCAATATAATCTGCCATCTGCAAAACTGCTTCTTCGCATTCCGGATGGGCAATAAACTTCGCATTCGGGTGTCTTTCCTTAAGCTTAGTAATTTTTTCTCTCGAAAAAATTTCATGAACCATACAGGCACCATTCCATAAAACCAGGTCACGACCAGTTTTCTTGGATACCCAGGCACCAAGATTTTTATCCGGACCAAAAATAATCTTCTGCTCTTTTGGCAGACTTTCTACAATTTGTACTGCATTGGTAGAGGTACAAACGATGTCGCTCATTGCCTTCAGCTCTGCCGTACAATTCACATAAGTGATCACCAAATGATCGGGGTATTTGGCTTTAAATATTTTGAAAAGGTGCGGCGGACAACTGTCAGCAAGCGAACAACCAGCTTTCAAATCTGGAAGTAAAACTGTTTTTTCTGGAGACAAAATTTTGGCTGTTTCGGCCATAAAATGTACTCCAGCGAATACAATCACCTTTGCTTCCGTTTTTGCTGCTTCCTGCGATAAGCCTAAACTATCGCCAATATAATCTGCTACGTCCTGAATATCAGGTTCTTGGTAGTAATGAGCTAGTATTATCGCATTTTTTTCTTTTTTTAATTTTTCAATTTCTTCAAAAAGATCGAGAGTAGGATCAATGTTTTCTTCTACAAATCCTTTGCTTTTTAATTCTTCTAAGGTATCCATTTTCAACGTTTCAATAATTAATAATTATTTAATATAAATAGATTTCTATTGTTTATTAGTGTGTTAGTAATGTTGGTAAATACAATTTATTCCTGCTGATAAATGACTTATTATGTAGTTATCCACATGGAATCTGCTTTTCATTTTAAAATATAGACTGATTTACAATGAGATGTTATAACCTTTAAAAACTTATCCATATCAATATGTTTATTTTTTGTCTAACCCTAAAAAGTTAATAAGCTATACAAAGTTGCTTAAAAATAACTGAAAATATTGTGTCAAAATCCCTTTTTACCTTAGCTTTAAACATTCTAAAATATTTGTTCTATTTATATATACAAGAAACTAACATATAAACAGTACTTGTTAACAAAATGTGGTAATTAGCTTAATTTAATGAGAAACGTCGATTTTTTAGTCATAGGCTCGGGTATTGCAGGTTTAAGCTTTGCTTTGAAAGCTGCCCGCCATGGAAAAGTTTTAATCATAACCAAGTCCAATGAGGACGAATCCAACACCAAATATGCCCAGGGTGGCGTTGCTGTAGTTGTGGATAAAGGGGATTCTTTTAGTAAACATATACACGATACTTTAATTGCTGGTGATGGGCTTTGCGATCCTGAGGTGGTGGAAATAGTTGTAACAGAGGGCCCCCAGCGTATCCAGGAGATTATAGATTACGGTATCAACTTTGATAAAAATCCAACTGGTCTATATGATCTCGCTAAGGAAGGAGGCCATTCTGAGCATCGGGTATTGCACTATAAAGACATCACTGGTTATGAAATTGAAAGTGTATTACTGCGCCAAATTCATCTCAATCCGAACATAGAGATATTAACACACTATTTCTGTCTGGAGCTAATTACCCAACATCACCTGGGTGAGTTTGTGGACAAGAGCACAAAAGTTATCCACTGTTTTGGTGTATATGCCTTTAATACAGAGCTTAACGATGTGGAAAAGATACTAGCAAAGGTGACCATTATGGCTTCTGGAGGTGCCGGGCATATCTATTCGAGTACTACAAATCCGGTTATTGCTACAGGAGACGGAATGGCAATGGTTTACCGTGCTAAAGGAAAAATGAGGAATATGGAATTTATTCAATTCCATCCTACGGCACTTTATCATCCAGGTGAGTATCCTTCTTTTTTAATTTCTGAAGCTGTAAGAGGTTTTGGAGGGGTCCTTAAAAGAAAGAATGGAGAAGAATTTATGTATGAATACGATGCCCGTGGTTCTTTAGCACCGCGTGATATTGTAGCACGAGCTATCGATGCGGAGATGAAAAAATCTGGTGAAGACTTCGTTTACTTGGATATTACGCATGGAAAAAAGGCTGACATTCTGGCGCACTTTCCCAATATTTATGCAAAGTGTTTATCTATTGGAATAGATATGACTAAAGATTTAATACCTGTTACACCGGCTGCACATTACATGTGTGGGGGTATTATGGTTGATGAATTTGGCCGTTCTACCATTAAAAATTTATATGCTTGTGGCGAATGTTCTTCTACAGGGCTGCACGGTGCTAACCGTCTAGCCTCAAATTCTTTGTTAGAAGCACCAGTTTTTGCTCACAGGATCTACCTCGATGCAATGGAACAATTTACAAAGAACATTATTCCAGATCATATTCCGGAGTGGAACTCACATGGAGTTACCCAGAGTAATGAAGATATTTTAGTTACCCATAACTTGCGTGAAATGCAGAAACTCATGAGTGATTATGTGGGCATTGTGCGTTCAGATTTTCGCTTAGACCGTGCCATGAGAAGGCTCTTTTTATTGTATGAAGAAACAGAAGAATTTTATAAAGAAAATAAAGTTTCTGTAAAACTTTGTGAACTCCGTAATGTAATTCAGGTTGCCTTCATCGTTATTAAATCTGCGATGGCCAGAAAGGAAAGCAGAGGCTTACATTATACAACTGATTATCCAACGCATGCCGCAAAATTAATTGATACAATTGTTTAAATTTAAATAAAGAATATGGCCGTCATTTTGCCCGTAAAAGGTAAATCTCCCGATTGGGGAGGAAATTGTTTTATTGCTCCAAACGCTACCATTGTTGGCGATGTAACGATGGGTAGTAACTGCTCCGTGTGGTTCAATGCCGTGATTAGAGGCGATGTAAACACCATCACTATCGGTAATGAAACCAATATTCAGGATGGTGCTGTAATACATGCTACTTATATTAAAGCGGCAACCACCATTGGTAACAGGGTTTCTGTGGGTCACAATGCTATTGTGCATGGTTGTCTGGTACAAGATAATGTACTTATTGGTATGGGTGCCATTGTAATGGACCATGCTGTTGTTGAAGAATATTGTATCATTGCTGCAGGAGCCGTAGTTTTGGAAAACACCATCTGCGAAAGTGGCTTTATTTACGCAGGTACACCAGCTAAAAAAATAAAGCCCATTACTGAACAGCAAAGGGCTTTATTAAATAAATTACCAGATAATTATATCATGTACTCTGATTGGTTCAGTTAGTTTCAGGTTCTTTTGGGATAGTAATGGTTTCATTTCTATCCCAATTAGCTTTTATCGACAACTCCTTTGGTTCATTGTAAATCTTTTCTGGTTGCAGCTTTTTTGATACGTTTCCTGTATCCCATTTACCATTTTTATTAGTGTCATAAATTATACGTACAAAATACTTTCCTGCTCTGTAATTGCTAAATTTAACGGTAGTATCCTTTCTAATCGTACTGCTGTTAATCAAGTTTTTATTCTCATCAATTACCTGTAAAAGGTATTGTTTACCTGGAGCTGAAGTAACAACTTTCAGTTGCAGCGTACCATAATTATCCCTGCCGGTTAACTCAAAATTCTTTAAAAACTCCTTATTGGTCGACTTAAAAATTCCTGTAATAGCTCCAGCAGCATACTTAATTTCATACTTTTTCTTAGCCACCCATGGGTAATTTACATAGTAGCTCAGAAAATCTACACTGTCTTTTGTTATAGTCATACCAGTTTTTGAAACAGAATCTTGCGTAATTGTAATTTTACCCAGATCTATACTTTCTACAGGTAGGTTAAAAGTTAGTTTTAAACGCTTGTTAGGGTTGAGTAAATTTCCTTCCAGGTTATCCAATGCCGTTATATTCCGCTTATAAGTATCCTTTTTGCCACGGGTAAATTTTACCGTATCCAGCGCTATTCCACTATCTAAAATGGCTATTTTTACAGAATCAAAACTCAGGTCTTTTAACCAGAGCCTGAGCGAATCATTTGTTGAATTATATTTTACCAGCTTTCCAGCATCCAAATCTTTAGGCTCAATTACTAGAAGCGAAGGTTTTTTTAATTGCTGATTCAGGTTCATAAATATACTGCCGTCATCATTAAACTTTCGGTCTACCACCCGGAATAGGGTAGCGTCTTCTTTAAAAATTTGCAGGTTAATACCAGTTAAATTTCCTGCTAAGACTAAAGGTTCCTTTATAAAAGCAACTTCATCTGTTGGCTGCCGGTAAATTTTATCACTGCTTTGTTCTTTCAACGAATATATTTTATAAGAATCTTTTTTTAGGTTATTTAATTTATAATTACCACTGCTGTCTGTTGTAGTATATATTGATGGTTTTTTCTTGCCAAATAAGGTATCCCTTGCCAGTGGAAAGATCATTACTACGGCTTCTATTTCGGGAAGGCCAGTTAATGAATTGGTAACTTTACCACTTATGCTCAAAGAATCCAATTGTGGACCAGTAGCAAAAACATAGGTAAAGTTTTTGATATAGTTAGATTCATTGATGTCGGCAATAGCCTTTCCAAAGTTCAAAGTATAAGTGGTATTTTTCTCCAGGGTATCCGGGAAAGAAATTTCTAATATTTTTTTCTTGATTTTTAAAATAGGCTGCATTTCAAACTCCGGGGATACGGAAAATTCTTTTGCCTCGTTTTCAATTTTAAAATACTCATCAAATTCTATCTCAACTTTTTTAGCCTTGAAGTTTGTTTGTAAATTTTCTGGGTTCATTTTCAAAACCTTAGGGGCGATGCTATCCCTTGGCCCGCCAGTCAATTGTCCTTGTGTTCCACAGCCATAAAACAGTGACATTCCTAAAAGTAGCATGAAAAAAACGGGGACGATGAGAAATATACCTTTTTTAGCCATTTTAATGCTTTATAATTGATTTTTTATTCGTTTTAATGATTATGTATCCGAAATTTTTATAGCCTCTTAAATCCATTTAAAACAAGCCATTAATTAAGTGCTTTAAAAATTTATTAAACTACTATAAATCAATAGTTTATAATTTATTTACTAATGTGTACCATTAAAACAGAAATATCTGAAGGGGAAACACCCGAAATACGGGAGGCCTGACCCAAGGTACGTGGTTTTATTTTTAGTAATTTCTCCCGGGCCTCTTTAGAAAGGGAAATTAGGGTTGCATAATCAAAATCTGGATTGATATCCTTGTCTTCCATTTTCTGCATTTTGTTAACGATATCCTTTTCTTTCTCGAAATAACTCTCGTATTTAATTTTAATTTCTGCCTGTTCTACGGTTTCTTTGTCAAATTGATTTAAGAGTTCATTAAAGGCAGGGCTTACCTTTCTGATATCTTCTATGCCAACCTGGGGTCTGCTTAAAATACTGAATATTTTTACGTTCTGATTTAAGGCACTGGTACCTAAATTTTCTAGCATTTCATTGGCCGCTAAACTAGCTATACCTGTTTTTTTAGTGAAGGCCACGATGGCATCAGAGTTAGCCACTTTTTGTTTAACCACCTCTAATCGTTCTTCATTTATCAATCCCAAATCGTAGGCAATAGGGGAGAGGCGGATGTCGGCATTATCTTGTCGCAATAACAAGCGGTGTTCGGCGCGCGAAGTAAACATGCGGTACGGTTCATCTGTTCCTTTCGTTACCAAATCGTCGATTAATACCCCTATATAAGACTCCGAACGCTTCATAATCAGCTCATGTTTGTCGTATACTTTCTGATGCGCATTAATTCCGGCAATAAACCCCTGACTAGCAGCTTCTTCATAGCCTGTAGTTCCATTAATTTGTCCTGCAAAGAATAGATTCGCTATTTTTTTAGTTTCAAGTGTAAGGTTTAACTGTGTAGGTGGAAAATAATCATATTCAATGGCATAACCTGGTCTGAACATTTTAGCTTTTTCAAATCCAGGAATTTGTATGAGTGCTTTATACTGTACATCTTCAGGCAAAGAAGTAGAGAAACCATTCACGTAAATTTCACAGGTATTCCATCCTTCGGGTTCAACAAAAATCTGGTGTCTTTCGCGTTCCGCAAAACGATTAATTTTATCTTCAATAGAAGGGCAGTAGCGTGGGCCAAGTCCTTTTATTCTTCCGGTAAACATCGGTGATTTTTCAAAGCCCTCTTTCAATGTTTCATGCACATTACTGTTGGTATAAGTGATCCAACAGCAGCGTTGTTCAGTTGGTCGCGCAACATCTGTATAAGAAAATCTTCCTGGGTTTTCATCTCCCCATTGTTCTTCCATTAAGGAATAATTTAATGACCTGCCATCCACGCGGGGAGGGGTACCGGTTTTCATTCTGCCAGCTTCAAATCCTAATTCCCTTAATTGTTCTGTTAAGCCCGTTGCTGCTTTTTCACCGGTACGGCCGCCACCAAATTTCTTTTCCCCAATATGTATTAACCCATTTAAGAAAGTGCCGTTGGTTAATACGACAGACTTCCCTTTAATTTCAATACCCAGGGAAGTTTTTACGCCAATAACAGTATTGTTTTTGATCAATAAGCTGCTCACCATTTCTTGCCAGAAATCTACATTAGGTGTACGCTCCAAAGCCAATCGCCATTCTTCGGCAAAACGTTTCCTATCATTCTGCGCACGCGGGCTCCACATGGCAGGACCTTTAGATAAATTCAGCATCCTAAACTGTAGGGTCGTCTTGTCCGCTATTATTCCTGAGTAGCCGCCCATGGCGTCAATCTCTCTTACAATTTGACCTTTTGCTACGCCACCCATAGCAGGGTTACAGCTCATTTGTGCAATGGTTTCCATGTTCATGGTAATCAGCAAAACAGAGGAGCCAAGGTTTGCAGCTGCCGCTGCAGCTTCACAGCCTGCATGCCCGGCACCCACTACAATCACATCGTATTCTTTAAACATTGTCTTATTATGTTTTATGTTCCACGTGAAACGAGCGTTGAGTTTTAAGCCTCAAAGGCCTTAAGGTTTCACGTGGAACGTTTACTTTTCAATTTTATTAGGTGGCATGTTTTTAAGGCAAACATCCACAGCGCAGCTAGAATAACTAATGGAATAAACTTAATCACAATAGGTGATGTTTTTTCTATTAGCTGGTTTTTTCTGATAATTCCAGCCATCTTTCCGTAACCGAGTCCAATTCCTTTTTATCGGTAGTTAAGATTTGATTTACTTCCTGCATCTTTATGTAATCAGCACTGTCAATCTTCACTAAAGAAGCAGTTAGTTCTTCCACTTTTTTCTCCAATACTGCAATTCTTGCTTCTGAATCTTCCAATTCCTTTTGTTCTTTATAAGTCAGTTTCTTGGTTGTGGAAGACACACTTTTTGAAACTTCTGCCGATTTAGGCGATTTATTTTCCTTGGTTTTTTCTGCTTCTAAACTAATTCTGTATTCAGAATAATTACCATTATAAATGTTAACGTTCCCGTCACCTTCCATAATAAACAATTGCTCGCTCATCTTATCCAATAAGTACCTGTCGTGAGAAACCAGCATCAATACACCCGGGAAGTTTTCTAAAAACTCTTCCAGCACATTTAACGTGTCAATGTCTAAATCGTTTGTAGGTTCATCCAATATTAAGAAATTTGGATTCATCATCAATACCTTCATCAGGTGTAAACGCTTCTTTTCACCACCACTTAATTTCTCCACCATCCCATGTTGTTTCTTGGGAGGGAACAAAAATAAGGTTAGCAATTGAGATGCGGAAATGGTAGAACCATCAGCCATTTTAATGTATTCGGCATCAGATTTTACAATATCTATTACCCTTTCTTTTTCATTGAAAGCTAAACCTCCTTGCTTATAATAACCGTAAATTGTTGTATCTCCAGTTCCAATAGTACCTTTTTCTGGTTGTAAGATGCCCGTTACCAGGTTTAAAAAAGTAGATTTTCCTGTACCATTTTTTCCAGCTAAACCAATCCGATCGCCTCTTTTAAAAGTATAAGAAAAATCATTGATGATTTTTTTATCGCCAAATGATTGTCCGATATGGTCCAGTTCTAAAATTTTATTTCCCTGACGCGACATCTTCATGTTTAAAGTAACGCTTTGATTGTCAGTTCTTTGTTTTGTTTTCTCATCAAGGTCGTAATAAGCGGTTATGCGCGACTGTGACTTTGTACCTCTGGCTTGTGGCATTCTTCTCATCCACTCCAATTCTTTCTTCAGCAGGTTTTTGTTTTTCTGAAATGTACTCTCATCTGATGCCTCTCTTTCTGATTTTTTTTCCAGAAAAAAAGCATAGTTGCCATTATAATTGTAGATTTTACCACGGTCTAATTCCACAATAGTGTTGCAAACGTTGTCAAGGAAGTACCTGTCGTGCGTTACCAGTAAGATCGTTTTGTTGCCCGAAGTAAGTAATTTCTCCAGCCATTCAATGGTATCAATATCCAAATGATTGGTAGGCTCATCCAAAACATAAATCTCTGGATCCTCAATTAACAGCTTAGCTAGAGCCAGGCGTTTTTTTTGTCCCCCAGATAGGGTATCAATTTTTTGTTGCAGGTGGTTAATACCCATGCGACTCAAAATTGTTTTTATTTCATGTTCATATTCCCATGCATTGTGTTCGCTCAACTCTTCGTATAAGCGGTTCAATGTTTTTTCATCGGGGTTAGGGTCTTCAATCAGTTCTTCATATTCCTTGATTAGCTGCTGCTGTTTATTTTCCAAAGAGAAAATAAAGTCAGAGATGCTGTATCCATCAGGGAAAGAAGGTTCCTGATCAAGGAAACCAATCTTTACAGATTTATTTTTCACTATTTTACCTTCCAGCGGGTTAAACCTTTCTGCCAGAAGTTTCAATAATGTACTTTTACCCGCTCCATTTATACCAACTAACGCTACGCGTTGTCCGGTTTGGATACCCAGGGTTAAATTTTTAAATAGCCATTCATCATGATAGGCATGACCCAGGCCTTCAGCTGCAATTAGTGTGCTCAAATTATACTTTTAACGGTTTGTCAGTTAAGAAATTATTACAAAAGTAAGCAATAATTTTTTTGTATAAGGATGCCAGGAGCCGGCAAAGAAAGTAACGACAAAAAAAAGACAACCTTGGCTATCTTTTTCTGCCTATAAAAGGAAAATTTGAGTGTTAATCATTCATTTGTAATCCGTTCAATATAATCAGTCTACAAATATTTATACTTGTTACTGGCCAGGCCACCATCATCAGCATTGGATTGCAGTCTGCTAATAGCCGTATTTTTATCCGCAAAACCTTCACAGTTTAAAACAGCTGTATCGCTCATTTTGGCATAATAGCTATCTATTTTCCCGGTAAGATTTATTTTTGCATCGTCACTAACATTTGTTATGAAGTGAATGGTAAAATCTTACATAGTCTACAACGTTCTGTACAAGGATTAATTCTACATTTTCTGACACCAATATTTTGTTTATGTTTTTAAGGACTGTTAGTGCTATAAATGCGTTGTTATTGTCGGCTGCCTTTGCAGCAACCCCACTTTCCATTAGTATGTTAATAAATAAACTATAACCGATAAAATTTTTCATTACATCTTTCCTGATTTCTGGTCTTAAGTTCTCTTTAATTTGATCAATTTAATTCGTAAACATTTGTAAATAAGACATTAAAGAAGTTGAAATGTTTCAGGGAGACAGGCTAAATTAGACGAGTTTCCGTGCAATGAAGACAAATGCCAGAATTTTTTCGACCAAAGCCAGTAGTTTTTTTCAAAAAGAAAGATTTGCTCAATTATTTTCGGCATGTAGAACCGTTGTATTTAAATTATCTTTGGTAGGTCCTTTGTAGGTCATTTAGACCTACAAAGGACCTACCAAAGACCTACCAAGGATAAGGAAACGACCTGCTAAATATTAGTTACCTTTACCTTCATAACTAAACGAAGGCGGTAAAGTACTTTGGTCACATGGGTTGTTCCATTCTTAACCATTTAACCTGGCAGATTGAATATATTTATTCTCTTTAGTGTAGTTTTTCACTTCTACTAAAAAAGTTTTTCTATTGCTCAACTTGATTTTGGGATGCTGAAAAAATGGAGATCTGATTACCTATAGTGACAATCCGGGAGTAAATTGATAAAATCCCATCACAAAGAATATTATTTTAATAATGTCTATTGCCTTAAATTTTTATTCGTTTAAATGCAAATTATCACTTAATAAAACGTTAATCAATACTGGGTCTCTACAATTTTAAGTTTATTTGGTTGGTACTTTATTCTCCGCCAAAAGACCGAGATATTGGTCTTCTTTTTGGGTCATCAGTGTCTTATCGGCTTTAGATTTATCTTTATAACCTAAAATGTGCAAGGTGCCATGTACCATAACGCGGCACAATTCTTCAAAAACACTACACTTAAAAGCCTTTGCATTTTCTTGGATACGTTCCATGCTAATAAATATATCACCTACAATGGTTTTGGGAGTCTCTGAGTTATCAAAAGTAATCACATCAGTATAAGTATCATGATCAAGGTATTCCTGGTTCATCTTGAGTAGGTATTCATCAGAACATAAAATAAAATTCAATTCCTCAAGCGCATATCCTTCCTTGGTAATGGTGGCCAGTAGCCAGGTTCTGATACGAGTTTTCTGTTTCAGTGTGTATTTAAGGTCTTCGTTAAAAAAGTTGACAGCTATTTTGCTCATGGGAGATTAATTGGAAATACAAATTTAGTAAATTAATTAAAAATTGTATTTTGCAGCTTCAATAGCCTTCACATGAAACTATTCTTCCCACTTTTATGCTGCCTTATTTTCTTTTCTACCACGCTAATTGCCCAAAACATTAAGTGGAACAGTAATCCTGTCATTGCTCATCGTGGTGCCTGGAAAAAGAAAAACTTGCCGGAGAATTCTATTGCTGCCTTAAAAGAGGCCATTCGTTTACACTGCTATGGTGCTGAGTTTGATGTGCATCAGACTAAAGATGGCGTGTTAGTAGTTAACCATGATGATGATTTTAAGGGAATGGTAATTGCCAACACTACTTATAACGAATTAAAGAAGTTTCCTTTATCAAATGGTGAAAGGTTACCTACACTGAAAAGTTATTTAAAAGAGGGAAAAAAGCAGGGGAAAACTAAACTCATTCTGGAAATTAAGCTAATTAAAAATCCAGCGCAGATGCGCGAAGTTACAGCAGCTGTAGTGGCTATGGTACATCAATTAAAAGCACAGCAATGGGTAGAATACATTAGTTTCAGCTATGCTGCCATGCAGCAGGTTTTAGAACTTAATTCTTCGGCAACGGTAGCCTATTTGAATGGGGATGTAACTGCCGATAAATTAAAGCAGGATGGTTTTTCTGGCGCTGATTATTAATTTACTGTTTATAAAACCAACAATTGGTTTGGTAAGGCCAAAGAATTAGGCTTAACGCTAAATGCCTGGACGGTGAACACGGCAACAGACATGCAATGGCTACTGGATAATAAGGTGGATTTTATAACTACTAATGAGCCCGAATTACTTTTTGAAGTTTTAAAAAAGGCTGATAGCAGGAAGTAAATCGTGAAAATAAAGTTTTATAACTCTACAGGAATAAAAGATGCAAAAGTTCATTTATCGTATTACGCAGTAGATAATGCATAAAAAAAGCTTCCTGATAAGATCAGGAAGCTCGTACGAATGATGATTATAATAATCTAGATTACTTTAACATTAATCGCATTCAACCCTTTTTTGCCGCTTTCTACGTCATACTCAACTTTATCGTTTTCACGAATTTCGTCGATAAGGCCTGTTGAATGTACAAAAATTTCGCTATCTCCGTTTGCAGGGATGATAAAACCAAAACCTTTAGTTACATTAAAAAATTTTACTGTTCCTTCTTGCATTGTATTATGTATTAATAATTAAGTCTGCAAGATAGGAATTATTTCGAGAATTACTATAATTGCAAATAAAAATGATAAATATTTGGTGTTGAGCCATTTGTTAACTTTACTTAATTCCTTTAACGGTCACCGTAACCTCACTTGCGTGAGGTATCCCTAATGTGGTACCCGGTTTAATCGTTAATAAATTTTGTAGATAAACGGAGATGATTCCTTCCAGAACTTTTTTCCGTACTTCATGATATTCAGGTATTTCGCCACTAAAGGTGCCGAGGTAAAGTTTTCCTTTTTTATCTACCAAAACGGTAAAAGTATAGCCAAAATCTTTATAGGCTTTTTGAATAACCATCCTGTAACTCGGGTAAAGGTAGTCGAATGCCTCAGTTTTACCGTTCAGCACATCAACTGACGATAATTTCTCTACAGAAATCATTTTATTCTTAGGTATAAACCGTACAGGTTGTCTGCCAGCAAATACACTGTCCCGAGTGGTAGGGTTGCGGTTTGCTTGATCTGATAAGCCCCTAATGAAAGTAGTATCTTTTGCTGTTGGTCGTTGTAATTTTGCTGCAGTTGTTTTTAAGGTGTTTTTTATGTAGTCCTGTGCATAATAGGTAAGGTTTACATCTGAACGGATGTCTTTTGCAATTTCCTTTTTACTCACAAATAAACGCTGCATGACCACGCTGTCTTTCGAAATACTTTTTATTCGGAACCATTCTTTAGCAAAATTATAGACATCACCATGATCGTAATGCAGATGAAAACCCTGCATGGCCTTTTTCTGTGGACTATAAGCCCTAATGGAATCATTTGATACGAATTGAATGATCCAGCTAGGTTCTTGCTGGAAACCAAGGGAATCGAAGGATAAGCCGTTAGAGAACCTGCGTTTTACTTCCTGGTATTTAATTCCTTTAATGGTTTCGAAAGAAAGCCGTGTTTTAGAAGTTGTTATTTTTGTTTTTACTGGAGCATCAGAAGAGGTGCAGCTGTAAAGTAGAAAAAGCAGGCTAAGGAAAATATATATTAAATTTTTTTTAAGCATGTACTGGTGTTTGTGGCAAATATAAACTACTAAATCCGTCTTTTTAAAATCAGGATTTTGTAAATCAGTTTATCATCGCGAATAAGTTGTATGATAACTCTTTTACCATCGCCTGCTTTCAATATCAAATCGATCTCATCAAGGGTATATTCGTTTATAGGTTTGAAGTTTATGGAAACCAATTGATCGTTGGGTAAAATACCGACTTTTTCTGCTGGTGAATCTTGCTCAATGCGGCCCACTAAGTAATGTTTTTTGTCCACATCCTGTATATAGACTTCCATTCCCGACATGTCGTGCTCGAATGTCATTCGTGAAAAGGAATTAGGCTTCAGGAATATTGACCTGTTGGTATAATCTATAGTCAGGTCGAAATGTTTAAGCAGGTCGCTGCCCAAGTTTCCATTACGCACTGTTACGCCTGTTTTTGCCCCTGCCTGTGAAAACTCAGGAAAAGAGGAAAGCACTTGTTTAAAACTGAAGCTGCCAATTTCAACACGGTTTAAACGGCCAATATTGCCACTTATTAAACCGGCAAAGCCAACCCCCAGGTTGGCAGGTATCGTTTTCTCAGGCAAAGGAAATGGGCCTCCTTTAAATGATTCTAACGATATGGCATGGCTCGCACCAAGATCTACAACCATTTTTACTGCTGTTTTTTCGATGCCAGTTTCACTGATAAATAGCTGTATGAATGGTTTATTATTGATGATTTCTATTGGAATTTTTTCTCCTTTCTTTTTTAACCTGACCTCCGGAATGGTGAAAACTATCTTTTTGGCAGGATATTTTATTTGTACGGTAAAACTGTTAAAGAAATAATAGCCTATGAGGCCATAAATCCGGATCCCAACATAGTTAGATAAATTAAAGATGTCTTCCTTTAAGATAGCCGTAGGCATATTATTGATGGTGGCATGCCCCAAACGGACAAAAATTATATCGGTTAAATAAGCCTCCAGATCATTTCCTTCGCCCAGACCAACCAGTTTGGTAGTTCTCAGCCCTTTTAAACTCACACTGTCGATAATACTGTGGTCTGTGATGATTAGCGGACTCACTCCTGTATCTAAAATGAAATTGTATGGCCCTTTTCCATTAATGTAAAGTGGTACAATGATTAGGTTTTTTAATAGTATAAAATTGAGGCTCTCCTTTTTTCGCTTACCATCAAACACGAAGTTTTGGCCATAACTGTAATGCACAGGCCATAGTTGCATAATGGATAATACGAATACCATCCGGATAGAAAATATTTTTATGCGCCGTAAAATGGATTTCATGAACTAATTTAATAAATTAGGCACAGATTACCATAAGTATAAATTTTAGCATGCGTTTTAATCAGTTTCCCAGTGTTTATATAGTTTTTCTTCTCTTTTTAACCTTAATTTTACAGGCTTGCTCTGTGCACCAACGTATTGCTAAACAGTTGGATAAGACATTTGAAAAGTCGGCTGTGGTTAGTCAATATCCTGTTGGCTTTGCTTTGTACGACCTGGAAGCTGGTAAAATGGTTTATGAAAAGAATTCCGACAAATATTTTGTGCCCGCATCTAATACCAAGCTTTTTACTTTTTATGCTGGTTTAAAGATGATTCCCGATTCTATACCTTCTTTAAGGTACGTAATAAAAGGTGACTCCTTGATTTTTTGGGGAACCGGAGACCCTTCTTTTTTACAAACACAGTTGAAGGGTACAAAAGCACTTGAATTTTTAAAAAACAGTAAACAGCAATTGTTCTTTGCCGCTGGCCGTTATAAAGGTGATTCCTTTGGTTATGGATGGGCATGGGACGATTATAATGATTATTACCAAGCGGAAATTAATGAGTTGCCAATCATGGATAATTTAGTGACCGTGAAAGCTGAGAATGGTGGGTTGAGGATTATACCTGCGCTCTTTGAAAATTGTTTTATACTGGACAGCACTATAAAAACGGGAAATTTTAAAGTGAAAAGGAATTTTGACAGCAATTTATTTCTTTATCCGCGGGTACCGGTAGGCAACAGCTTCAGACAGGAGCTGCCTTATAAAATTAATACCGTAACTACCTTGAATTTATTGAATGATACCTTGCACAAAAAGGTTGAGCTGGTGCAAATGGCTATGCCTGTAAATGCTAAAACCATTCATAATTTGAAAACAGATAGTGTTTTAAAGCTGATGATGCTACCTAGCGATAATTTTATTGCAGAGCAACTGTTGCTCGTTTATGCTAACCAGCTTTCTGCAGAACTAAATAGCCAAACCGCTATTGCCCATATTGAGAAAACCTATTTATCGGCCCTGCCGGATAAGCCTGTTTGGGTGGATGGTTCTGGCTTATCAAGAAATAATTTATTTACTCCCAGAGATATAGTGATCTTGCTGCGCTTGATTTATGAGGAGGTCAATGATCAAAAAAGGTTATTTTCAATGCTGCCTGCAGGTGGTAAAAGTGGCACACTTAAAAATGCTTACCCTGCTACGGATACGCCTTTTGTTTATGGTAAAACAGGAACTTTATCTAATGTACACAACCAAAGTGGTTATGTACTGACTAAAAAAGGCAAAATTTATATTTATTCTTTCCTGAACAATAACTTTGTATTGCCAACGGCAACAGTAAGAAAAGAAATGGGAAGAATTGTGACACAAATACATGAACGCTATTAAATTTAACAAACTTTCTGGGGCTTTAGGGTCTAGAATTCATCAGAAATCCAATTCTTACTTATATTTTGGTGGTACAGCTTACTTGGGTATTCCACAAAATGAACATTTTTTACATCTTTATGCAACCGGGGTTAAAACCTTCGGATTAAATAATGGTACCAGCAGAAGCAACAATGTGCAGTTGGGTATTTATGATGAGGCAGAGGCTGTTGCTGCACAGCGGTATGGTGCCGAGGCAGCTTTAATTACCTCCAGTGGTTATTTGGCCGCTCAGCTAACGGTACAACATTTTGCTGATTGGGGTCAGGTATTATATGCCCCTCATACGCATCCTGCTTTATGGATAGCTGGCGATCCTGGTATTAAAGGCTCTTTTGGTTTTTGGAGCCGCCACGTTGTCGAGCTCATTAACCAAAGTAAATCGACACGTTGGGTGTTGATCAGTAATTCTATCAATAACCTATTTCCGGAAGAGTATGATTTTTCTTTCATTGAAAACATAGCGCCAGGAAAAGACGTTTTGCTAATTGTTGATGATTCGCATGGTATTGGTGTTTTATCAAACGGCATGGGTTGTTTGCCTAAATTGCCAAAACTATCCTTTTTAAAGATTGTTGTGGTCGCCTCTATGGCAAAAGCCCTGGGTGTGGATGCTGGCTTGATTTTAAGTTCCGCAGCATTGATTGGGCAACTTAAGAAAACATTTGTATATGCTGGAGCCTCTCCACCTGCTGCTGCCGGTTTATATGCATTTATGCATGCTGAAGAAATTTATAAGGAAGAATTGGCAAAACTTTTGGTTCTTTGTGATTATTTTTCAGTAGGATTAGGTGCTGAAAAAGCTGCATTTGCGGCTATGGAAGGATTCCCCGTGTATTTAAGTGAGGATCAGCATTTAGCCTCCACTTTATTGGAAAATCAGGTTTTGATTTCTTCATTTGCTTATCCTGATCAGGCTGGTGACTTGTTAAACAGAATTGTTTTGAGCAGCTGGCATCAGAAGGAGGATTTAGCTATTTTACTGAAATTGATTCCCTGTTCTCTTTAAAGCGATTAACTTTGTCTGCTTATATTCTCATGTTATTAATTGATGCAAAAAAGTATTGACTCTATTTATACCTTCCAATTTGGCCTTGTTTGTTTAAGCTCCTTTTTATTTTCCGCGAGTTTTAATATGTTAATTCCAGAGCTTCCTGCTTATTTAACGGCTTTGGGGGGAGTGGAATATAAGGGATTGATAATTGCCCTTTTTACATTAACTGCGGGCATCTCCAGGCCTTTCAGTGGAAAACTGACTGATACTGTTGGAAGGATTCCGGTAATGGCTGTAGGCTCAATCGTTTGCTTTTTATGCGGTTTTCTTTATCCGGTATTGACTACGGTTGCCGGTTTTTTGCTTCTAAGGCTGCTTCATGGTTTTTCTACTGGCTTTAAGCCAACGGCTACCGCAGCGTATGTTGCAGATTTAGTTCCAAAAAACCGCTGGGGAGAGGCGATGGGTGTTCATGGGGTGTGTTTTACCACAGGCTTAGCCATTGGACCAGCAATTGGGAGTTTAATTACCGATCATTTTTCAATTGACATCCTGTTTTACTGTTCTTCTTTGTTTGCTCTTTTATCAATTGTGATTCTCTCCAACATGAAGGAAACTTTAATACAGAAGCAAAAGTTTACTTTATCGCTACTAAAAATAAGCAAGCACGAAATAATTGAATTTCAGGTTATACCAGCGTGTGTGGTTACTTTTATGTGTTATATTAGTTATGGTGCCATTTTAACGGTTATTGGCGATTGGGGCAGCCACCTTGGTACCAGTAACAAAGGGTTGTTTTTTATGGTATTTACTATTTCCTCACTGCTTATCCGTTTTGTAGCCGGAAAGGCTTCTGACCAATATGGCAGGATGCATATTTTGAAAGTTTCCCTTTCGTTGCTGGTTTTTGCGATGTTAGGGATCGGTTTAGCAAATACTTCCTTTCATTTGATGGCCGCATCGGCATTATATGGGGTAGCTACTGGTATGCTTTCGCCAACTGTTACGGCATGGACCATCGATTTAAGCAGACCAGAACACCGTGGTAAGGCCATGGCTACCATGTACATTGCGCTAGAGGCTGGAATAGGTATTGGTGCCCTGCTTGCAGGCTGGTTATTTATTACGGATATTACTATGATTCCAATTGTATTTTATTCCTGTTCAGGAATTACATTAATAGCATTAGTCTATTTACATTACATTTATAAAATGAAACCTAAAGACTTTTAAAGGGAATATCTAAAAGCTCAAAGTTCTGCCAGCCAATAAAATCAAAATGCCACCACTCATTGTTGAGCACTTTAAAACCATGGGATTCCATGGTTTTAATTAGAAAATCACGGTTTTTTATTACAGCTTCTGGTAAGTTTTGATAGGTAACTGCCGCCGATGCAGCAAAGCTATCAAAAGGTGTGGGCATGGGTATTTCTTCTTTGGTTTTGTAATTGATCACACTGAGATCTACCGCACATCCACGGTTGTGTTTTGAACCTTTTGCCGGGTTGGCCACAAAGTTCTTGTCTGATGCCTGTTCGTAAAAAGCAACAGTAATGGCATAGGGGCGATAGGCATCGTATATTTTTAAGCCATATCCTTTTTTACGCAGTTCCTTCTGGATTTTTTTTAATTGTGCTACTACCGGTTTGCGGGCAAAAGCACTCGCTTCAGAATACATCACCCGATTCATAAAGTTATCGTCAGTTGCATAGCGGATATCTAAAGTAATATCAGGTATTGCCTTTTTAATATCAATCAGTTGCTTCTCTGGAGATTTTTGGATAGCCGCATTATACTCGCTTAAAGTGCTGGTAACGTATAACTTTTGTGCTCTTACATTTATACCTATTGTTGCAAAAAGGGTAAAAGCTATCAGTTGGAAAAATGCTTTCATATTTTTAGGGTTACATCCTGTCATTTATTGGTTAGAGACAACCAACAATTCAAGGTCTTTAAAAGGAAGGTTAAACATGTTTGAAAGGTCTTTGCTGGTTAAATGACCCTGGTAAATATAAAGTGATTCCCTTATGCCAGGCCTGTTCCAAACAACATTCATTAAGCCGCCCAATTCGCCGATATCCATTAAGATGGGTGTCAAGATGTTCGTTAATGCATAAGATGCTGTACGCGGTACTCTTGATGCTATATTTGGAACGCAGTAATGGATGACATCATATTTACGGAAAACCGGATTGGTATGGTTGGTTACCTCAGAGGTTTCAAAGCAACCGCCCTGGTCTATACTTACATCGATAATTACGGAATCCGGTTTCATCTGACTTACTGTCTCTTCCATAACGATGCAAGGACTTCTGCCGTTTTTGGCTCTCATTGCACCTATAACCACATCACAGGTGGTAATGGCTTTGGTTAATACGATAGGCTGCATTACTGAAGTAAAAACCCTGCTGCCTAAATTATTTTGTAGCCTCCTTAGCCTGTATATAGAACTGTCGAATACTTTAACTGACGCACCGAGCGATATGGCTGTGCGTGCTGCATATTCACCCACAGTTCCCGCTCCAAGAATTACTATTTCCGTTGGTGGTACTCCTGTAAAACCACCAAGCATTAATCCTTTACCTCCTGTAACGTTACTTAAGTACTCTGCTGCAATAAAAATCGTTGTAGCCCCTACAATTTCACTCATCGCACGAACTACACTAAGAATATTACCCTCGTCACGGAGGTGTTCAAAGCAGAGGGCATTAACCTTCTTGTTCATCAGTGCCTTGATGTAATCTTCTTTTAAATTACCCATTTGTAAGGCCGAAAGTAGGGTTTGTCCTTTATGCATTAAGGCGATTTCTCCTAGGGTGGGTGGAGCAATTTTGACAATGATATCTGCATCGAAAACTTCTTTCTTGTTATAAGTAATGATGGCACCCTGTTCGCAATAGTCCCTGTCGGAGAAATTGGCACCTACACCAGCACCAGACTCAATAATGACCTTATGCCCATTATTGACCAGTAAGGCCACGGAGAGGGGTGTCAGTGCTATTCTGTTTTCCTGGAAAGAAATTTCTTTGGGTAGGCCAATGTACAAACTGTTGTTTTTCTGCCGGATTGCTGACAAAGTCTCTTTAGGCTGTTGCAACCCTTTTTGAGCAATTGTGGCCATTCCTTCTCTTAGTCCTGTAGACATTTTGATTAATTTTTTCGCTTAAATTTAACAATTAAAAACTTAACTTTAATAACCTATGTTTTAATTTTAACGAAGCTTATATTGCGTTCGGTTTCATTCAAGGCCGCAATGGTGATTTTAATATGCGATTCCGGCAAGAGATCTGCTATTTTTTCTGGCCATTCTACCAGACAAATACTGTCGGAAAAGAAATATTCTTCATAACCAATATCATAAACTTCTTGTAGGTTTTTTATGCGATAGAAGTCAAAGTGATATACCGGCCGATTATTATTTTGGATAAGGTATTCATTTACAATAGAGAAGGTTGGACTGGAAACTACATCTACCACGCCCAATGCATGGCAGATTTCCTTTATGAAAGTAGTTTTACCAGCACCCATATCTCCTTCAAAGAGGAATATTTTTTCTTCTCCAGCAAAGGTTAAAAGTTGTTGGGCGGCTTCCTGTAATTCATTTAGGCCGTTTATTTTCAATTTCATAAACAAAGACTAACGTGTGCTATAAGTCGCAATCGGAATGATCATTTCTTCTAATGAAATACCCCCATGCTGGAACGTTTCATTGTAATAGTTTACAAATTGATTGTAATTATTTTGATAAACAAAATATCGGTCTTCCTTGGCAAAAATATAATTGGAACTGATGTTGATTTTAGGCAATTGTGCTTCATGGGGGTTTTTGATTTGCAAAACCTCTTTAGGATTAAAATTAAGATTCCTTCCCTGTTTGTAACGCAGGTTAGTATTTGTATTTCTGTCGCCGATTACCTTGCTCGGACGTTTTACCCTGATCGTTCCATGATCGGTAGTGATGATCAATTTCACTTTCTTTTGACTTAGTTTTTTCAATAACTCCAATAACGGAGAGTGTTCAAACCAGGAAAGAGTAAGTGAACGGTAGGCAGCATCATCGTTGGCAAGCTCACGAATCATTTGCATGTCTGTGCGAGCATGAGAAAGCATGTCGACAAAATTATAAACGATGGCATTGAATTCGTTTTGCATTAAATTATTGAATTGCTCGTTTAAAGCTTTACCATCATCATAAGTAAGGATTTTATGATAACTGAATTTGCAGTCTTTTCGCAACGTACGTTTTATTTGTTCTGCTAAAAACGTTTCTTCATGCATGTTTTTACCGCCTTCTTCATCATCGTTTTGCCAAAGCGATGGGAACTTTCGCTCCATTTCCAAAGGCATAAGGCCAGAGAAAATTGCATTTCTTGCATATTGTGTTGCCGTTGGTAAGATGCTGGAATAAGTATCTTCTTCCTCCAGGCGGAAATATTCTGTAATTAACGGATTAATGATTTTCCATTGGTCATAGCGCAGGTTATCGATTAATATAAAGAATACCGGAGTGGTTGAATTGATCAAGGGGAATACCTTTTTTTTCAAGAGCTCATTGGAAAGTAAAGGTGCTTTTTCTTTACCATTTACCCAACCAAGGTAATTGTCTTCGATGAATTTGGAAAACTGCATATTGGCTTCGGCCTTTTGCATGGTTAAAATTTCATGCATTTGAGGATCGTCCAGTTTTTCGAGTTCCAACTCCCAGAAGACAAGTTTTTTATATACCTCTACCCATTCTTCGTAACTCAGCTTATCATTAAGCGTCATGCCAAGACGTCTGAAATCTTGCTGATAAGCCATAGAAGTTTTTTCGCTGATGAGGCGCTTGTTGTCTATAATCTTTTTTATCGTCAGCAATACCTGTTTGGGGTTAACGGGCTTGATCAGGTAGTCGTCTATTTTTGATCCGATGGCATCCTCCATAAGGTTCTCTTCTTCACTTTTTGTGATGAGTACCACAGGAACATCGCTTCTGATGTTTTTAATAGCTGAAAGGGTTTCTAATCCACTTAGGCCTGGCATGTTTTCGTCTAAAAAAACAAGATCAAAATGTTCCTTACCAAATGCTTCCAAGGCATCATTTCCATTTGTAAAAGTAGTTACATGGTAGCCTTTTTCGTTAAGTAGTAATATATGTGGTTTTAACAAGTTGATCTCATCATCTGCCCATAGAATTTTGGTTTCCTGCATTATATTTCTGATTTGTAAATAAAAATAGCAATTTTTGTACCGTATAATTTTATTTAGTAGCATTGAACAAAAAGAAAATAATAAATGATCCAGTATATGGCTTTATAAATATACCATCTGAACTGGTATTTGACCTGATTTCTCATCCTTATTTTCAAAGGTTAAGGTATATCAAACAGTTGGGTATGACTCACTTAGTCTATCCAGGTGCTTTGCATACCCGTTTCCATCACGCATTGGGGGCTATGCACCTTATGAGTTTAGCAATAGAAGTTTTGAGGGGAAAAGGCCAGGAGGTGACAAAAGTCGAAGAAGAAGCGGCCACTATAGCTATTCTGCTACACGATATAGGTCATGGACCTTTTTCACATGCTTTGGAACATACACTGGTAAACGGGATACATCATGAAGATTTATCCATGCTCATCATGGAAAAACTCAATGTGGAATTTGAAGGGCGACTGACTTCTGCCATTGCTGTATTTAAGGGTGACTGCCAAAAAAAGTTTTTGCACCAATTGATCTCTAGTCAGCTGGATCTTGACCGGATGGATTACCTGAACCGTGACAGCTTTTTTACGGGGGTAACTGAAGGGGTCATTAGCTTCGACCGTATCATAAAGATGTTCAATGTGGTTGATGATAACCTCGTAGTTGAAGAGAAGGGTATTTATTCGATTGAAAATTTCCTAATTTCAAGAAGATTAATGTATTGGCAAGTTTATCTGCATAAAACCGTTATAGCAGGAGAGCAGTTGCTGGTTAAAATTTTGGAGCGGGCCAGGGAGCTGGCCTTAAAGGGAGTAAAGCTGTTTGCTACACCAGCCTTACAGCATTTTTTGTCCAATCGCATTAATGTAATAGATTTTTTTGAACAGGAACTGCACCTGCAACAATTTATGGAGCTTGATGATCAGGATATTTTTGCTTCAATTAAAGTATGGCAAGATCATCCAGATGCTATTTTAGCTCGTCTCTGTAAAATGTTGACAACCAGAAATCTTTATAAAATAGAGATCACTAACGAGGCTCCTGACGAAAGTAGGATAGCATTACTTAAGGAAAGTGTGGGTGTGGTGTTAAACATCAGTAAGGAAGAAGTGCGTTACTTTGTGTTTGAAGACGTTATAAGGAATAGGGCCTATAATGCTGGAAGCAGTAATATTTATATTTTATTGAAAAATAACACGTTAATTGATATTGCTAAAGCATCAGATTTATCCAATTTAGAATCTTTAGACAAAACAGTTAAAAAATATATACTTTGCTACCCAAGAATTATTTAGCATTTTTTAACAAAAGAATTCTATTTTTATGCCGTTTTTTAGCTATTCTTATATAGTATTAATTAGAAGATAAGCCATATTGGTTTATTTGTTCATATCAATTTAACATTTACCTTTGTAAAATGCAATTTACTGCCAAGCAGATAAGCGAACTATTGAGTGGGACCGTTGAGGGTGATGAAAACGTTCAAGTGGCGGAGCTTTCAAAAATTGAGGATGGTAAGGCAGGTTCCCTGTGTTTTCTTTCCAATCCAAAATATGAACACTTTTTATATACGACCGAGGCTTCGGTTGTTATTGTTAGAGCAGATTTTGTTCCTTCTCAAGCTGTTAAATGTGCTTTAATTAAAGTAAAAGATCCTTACAGTGCTTTTTCAATATTGTTGGAAAAATA
This sequence comes from Pedobacter sp. CG_S7, assembly GCF_040544395.1. Classification (NCBI taxonomy): domain Bacteria; kingdom Pseudomonadati; phylum Bacteroidota; class Sphingobacteriia; order Sphingobacteriales; family Sphingobacteriaceae; genus Pedobacter; species Pedobacter sp. CG_S7. The sequence continues at coordinate 85,919 of NZ_JBEONS010000004.1, forward strand.
CAAAGAAGTGATGAGCCAAACTGCTAATCGCACTGGAATTGAGCAGCCAAGCTTTATTCATCCTTCTGCAAAAATAGGGAAGAACGTTTATATCGCTGCATTCAGTTATATTTCAGAATTTGTAGAAATTGGAGATAACAGTAAAATTTACCCACACGTATATATCGGTGATCATTCGATCGTTGGTGAATATTGTGTGATACATCCTGGTGTTAAACTATATAATCAAACTGTTTTAGGTAACCGTATCACCATACACTCCAATACTGTAGTGGGCAGCGATGGTTTTGGTTTTGCTCCACAGGCTGATGGAACTTATACAAAAATTGCACAGATTGGTAACGTAGTGATCGAGGACGATGTGGAGATAGGTTCAAATACATCTATTGACCGGGCAACGATGGGTTCTACTTTTATCCGTAAAGGAGTGAAGTTAGATAACCTGATTCAGATTGCACACAATGTTGATCTGGGCTCGCATAGTGTGGTTGCCGCACAAACAGGAATTTCTGGAAGTACAAAACTGGGCGGTAATTCTATTATTGGCGGACAAGTAGGTATTGCCGGGCACTTAACGTTGGCCAAGGGCACGCAAATTGGCGCACAAGCCGGACTTAATTTCAACATTACCGAAGAATATAAACAATGGCATGGAAGTCCGGCACAGCCTTTAAGAAACTGGATGCGGGCTTCAGTTATTTTTAAACAGTTGCCACATGTGGAACAGCGAATTATTAAGCTGGAAGCAGCTATAAAAGAATTAATCTTAATTAATATTAATAAGTAGTTACAATAATAATAATGAACGTTAAACAAAAAACCATTAAAGCAGAGGTTTCTGTAAGTGGCGTCGGTTTACATACCGGTGCTAATGTGACCTTAACTTTTTGTCCTGCTCCGGAAAACCACGGGTTTAAATTTCAACGAATTGATCTACCTGGACAACCTATTGTAGATGCAGATTGCGACAATGTGACTGATACGGCTCGTGGGACTACCATTTCACAAAATGGTGCGAGCGTAAGTACAATAGAGCACGTTATGGCATCACTAGTGGGGATGGATCTTGATAACGTTCTAATGAAAGTTGACGGACCTGAAGCACCTATAATGGATGGAAGTGCCATCCTTTTTTTAGAAGCACTGGAAAGTGTCGGTTCAGAGTCGCAAGATATGGATAGGGAATATTTCCAAATTCCGTACAACATCACTTATACAGAAGCAGAAAGGAAAGTAGAGATTGTAGCTATGCCTTTGGATGATTACAGGTTTACCTGTATGATAGACTATAACTCTCCGGTTTTAGGTAGTCAGCATGCCGGAATATCAAGCATTGCCGAATTTAAAAAAGAAATAGCTTCCTGCCGTACTTTTTGTTTCCTTCATGAACTGGAATATCAGTTGAAAAATAACCTGATTAAAGGGGGCGATTTAAACAATGCAATAGTTATTGTTGACAAGGAAGTTACCAGGGAAGAGTTGGATCACCTGGCGACTATATTTAAGCGCAGTGCAATTGATGTTGCGCCTCAGGGAATTTTAAATAACATGGAATTGCGTTACCAAAATGAGCCGGCCAGACATAAGCTTTTAGATATGATCGGAGACCTAGCCTTGGTAGGGATGCATTTAAAAGGACATATTATGGCTGCCCGTCCGGGACATGCGGCAAATATTGCATTTGCAAAAAAAATTAAGGCGATTATTAAAAAAGAAAAAAATAAAAAAAAACAACATATCTACAATCCAGCTGCTAAGCCCTTATACGACGTGATGCAGATCATGGATATTTTGCCGCACAGACAACCCTTTTTGTTTATTGACAAGATTCTGGAATTAACGAAAACGTATGTGGTGGGGGTGAAGAACGTTACCATGAACGAAGAGTTTTTTAAAGGTCACTTTCCTGGTGCGCCAGTCATGCCGGGAGTGATACAGATTGAAGCGATGGCTCAAACAGGCGGTATTTTAGTTTTAAGTACGGTTCCTGATCCTAGAAACTACCTTACTTATTTCTTAAAGATAGATAACGTACGTTTCCGTGCACAAGTGCTCCCAGGAGATACCATTGTTTTTCGCTGTGATTTGGTGGAGCCTATCAGAAGGGGTATTGCCCAAATGAAAGGCGTGGGTATGGTTGGTGAAAAAATAGTGGTGGAAGCAGAGATGATGGCCCAAATTTCAAAAGTTAAAGATAGCGAACGCACCTTATGATTCAACCCTTAGCATATATACACCCTCAGGCTAAAATTGCAGATAATGTAGTAATAGAGCCTTTTGCAGTTATACACAAAGATGTAGAAATTGGAGAAGGTAGCTGGATTGGTTCAAATGTGGTCATCATGGATGGTGCCCGTATCGGTAAAAACTGCCGGATTTTCCCAGGATCAGTGATTTCGGGTATACCACAGGATTTAAAGTTTGCCGGAGAAGTAACAACTGCGGAAATTGGCGATAACACGACCATCCGGGAGTGTGTAACCATTAACCGTGGAACAAAAGATAAATGGAAAACAGTAATTGGTAAGAACTGCCTGATACAGGCTTATTCGCATATTGCACACGATTGTGAGGTGGGAGATTACTGCATTTTTTCAAATAGTACTACTCTTGCTGGTCATATCACCATTGGTGATTATGTCGTTTTGGCAGGTCTGGTGGCTATCCATCAGTTTGTTAAAGTTGGATCCCATGCCTTTATTACTGGAGGTTCTTTAGTGCGTAAGGATGTGCCCCCTTATGTTAAAGCGGCAAGGGAGCCTTTGTCCTATGCAGGTATAAATTCTGTCGGCTTAAGGAGAAGAGGCTTTTCTCCAGAAAAGATCAATGAGATTCAGGAGATTTACCGCGTCCTTTTTGTAAGACATAATAATATTTCTAAGGCTTTGGATATTATTGAAGCGGAATTCCAACCAACTGAAATCCGTGATGAAATTGTTGATTTCATCAGGAATTCAAACCGAGGTGTGATGAAAGGCTATGGATCAGGAAGCTAATTAATGTTCAATGAAAATTGAGCTAAATAATGCAGGCCGCCGCTTTAACCAGGAATGGATTTTCAGGAATTTTACTTACCAGTTTAATCCCGGTGAAAAATATGCTGTCCTGGGCCCTAATGGCTCAGGCAAGTCTACCTTATTAAGTGTTGTTATGGGTAGTTTATCGCCTTCTGAAGGTAGTATTGCCTATAGCAATACCAAGCCAGTACCGGTAGAAAGCTTTTATCAACACATCAGTTTTGCTGCGCCTTATCTGGATTTGATCGAGGAATTTACTTTACAAGAAACTATACAATTTCACTTCAAATTTAAGCCCTTCCATGAAGGGATGGATTTGGATAGTGTATTACATCGTTTAGGCATGGCAAAAGCCCAGGACAAAGCGCTAAAGTACTTCTCTTCAGGAATGAAACAACGTACCAAGTTGGTGTTGGCTTGCTGTTCAGATACGCCTGTTTTATTGCTCGATGAGCCTACCTCAAATTTAGATGTTCAAGGGGTTGACTGGTACCAGGAGTTGATACAGGATTTTACTGAAAATCGTTTAGTGGTTGTATGCTCAAATCAGGAAATTGAGTATGCTTTTTGTAAGCATACTATTCAGGTTAATGATTATAAATAGGCTAAGATTTAAAAGGTTTTCTAATCAAAATGTCATGAATTAAGTCAAATTTCTTCTAATAAATATATTTTAAATTTACTATTGTAGAATCCAACTTTAGTATTTACCTTTGCGGCACGAAAAAGCGTCAAAGTTAAGGTTGCGATTTCAAAATAAAAGGGCAAAAATATTAGAAAGAATTATAATAAGAATTTTCATAGTTTAGTTTTAGGTTTAGGTTGATTGTGGCTTCGGAGTGGTTCCCGAAGCCATCTTTTTTTTATATTTGTTTGTAATGGACAAAGCAGAGATTAGAAAAGCAGCAATGAAGCGTCGTAGTGGTTTAAGTTCTGAGCAAATTCACGAAATGAGTGTGCAGCTATTGGCTTATTTTATCCAACAAGATCTTTCAACAGTCAATGTAATCCATATCTTTCTTCCTATAGAAAAGAAAAATGAACCAAACACTTTTCTTTTTATAGACTGGCTGCAGCAGCACCATCCCAACATTAAAATCCTTGTTCCAAGGGCTGATTTTGACACGGCCCTAATGACACACCATCTTTATACAGACAAAAAAGGTTTAGAAAAAAATCTTTATGATATCCTGGAACCTCAAAGTGACCACCCTCATGAAGGCCAAATAGATCTGGTGTTGATTCCTTTGCTGGCATTCGATAAACGTGGTTACCGGGTTGGTTATGGAAAAGGCTTTTATGATCGTTTTCTGCAAAACATTCCTACTAAAAAAGTGGGTATCTCACTATTTTCTCCTGTAGAGGAAATAACCGACATAGATCAATATGATGTGATAATGGATTATTGTTTGACACCAGATGGGGTTTATACGTTTATTTGAGCTTTAACTTGATCTTTCCGGCTGTTACTCATCTGCATGGCTCCTTCACATAGATGCAGATAAGCAATTGCAATACCCTGGTTGGCACAACAGCTATTAAAATGTTAATTCAAGCAAAACAGGACAATGATCAGAATGAACGGCATCAGGTAAAATGGTAACACTTTTGAGTTTTTCCAGCATTGGCTTTGTGGCCAGCTGATAGTCAATACGCCAGCCTAAATTTTTTGCCCTTGCATTAGCGCGGTAACTCCACCAGGTATATTGGTGTGGGTCTTTATTAAAATGCCGGAAAGTGTCAATAAAGCCATTATTTAAAAAGAGCTCCATCCATTCCCGTTCTTCAGGTAAAAAACCAGAAGATTTTGCATTAGATTTTGGGTTATGGATATCAATCGCATTATGGCAAATGTTATAATCTCCCGAAAGGATTAAGTTAGGGATTTCCAATCGAAGTTTAGCTATATAATCATCAAAAAAGCGCATAAATTCGTACTTTTTACCCTGTCGCTCCTCTCCGCTTGATCCTGAAGGCATATAAAGGCTCATTAGAGAGAAATCTTCGAAATCGGCCCTCAAAATTCTTCCTTCTTTGTCAATCCACTCTTCTCCACAACCGTATGCCACATGCTTTGGTTTTATTTTGCTGAAGATGGCTACACCACTGTAACCTTTTTTTTCTGCCGGGTTCCAGAAATGCTGATAACCCAGTTGTTCAATCACGTTAATGATATCAGGAATTTGTGAAGGTAATGCTTTCACTTCCTGCAAACAAACCATGTCGGGGTTAACTGCATTTAGCCATTCTAAAAAATTCTTGGTGGCCGCAGCGCGGATACCATTAATGTTGTACGATATAATTTTCATGCGATTACTTGTTTTTAAGTTATCAATTAACTTCTACTTTTATTCATCTATTGCTTGTTTAAAGCAAGCAGTCTTTTTTCCAGCTTTTTAGCTTCCCGCTTTTTCAAAACTGTGACAGTCATTTTCTCATCTGTAACAGGTCGGTTGCCTTCATCAGTATTTACTGCTGCAATCTGATCAATAAGTTCTATTCCCCGCACTATTTCCCCGTAAACAGTATAATTCCTGTCTAAATGCGGTGTGCCACCTATGGTTTTATACACTTGCCGCTGATTTAAAGGCAATTTAAAATGAAGGCGTTTGTTTTCCAGGGAATCTAGCTGTTCATCGGTAAACTTTTTGCCTTGAACAAGGTAAAATTGGCAGCCGCTAGAAGCTTTAAGTGGGTTGTCGTCTCTTGCTGCTGCTAAAACCCCTTTTTTATGAAAGAGATTGTCCCTAAATTCAGCAGGGATAGTGTAGCCTACATCTCCTCCGCCAAGTGTAACACCGCTTGCTGCCTTTTTTGAATCTGGATCTCCCCCCTGTAGCATAAAATCCTTAATTACCCTATGAAATATAGTCCCGTTATAAAAGCCTTTTTTTGCTAGTTTAATAAAGTTATCCCGATGTAATGGTGTTTCATTGTACAGTTTGATCAAGAACTCTCCATGAATTGTGGTAATTTTAATGTATTTATTTTCGGGTTTTTTTGCGAAGGTTATACTAAAAAACAATACTAGAAAGAGGGTGAAAAGGTATTTCATGTGAATTTGTTTAGCGCTAAAATTAATTTAAAATAACAATTTATTATCAAATCTACGAATTGATATTCAAGCAGCTTTTATCATTTAAAATTCTTAATTTTACTTGCTGATGAAGATGCGACAAAAAATAGCTTATGGATTGTGTGCCTTTTACCTGCTTAGTGTAATGGGTATTGCCCTTAGTTTGCATTTTTGTGGCAATAAACTTTCCTCAGTTGATTTTACAAAAAAAGTAAATTGTAATGTTTGTAAATCAATGGGCAATGAAAAGATGGCCAAAAAGGATAACTGTTGTAAAAATACAACGGTAGAATCTAAAATTACCGACCAGCATCAATCTGCTTCCAATGTCGATTTGCCAACAAATTTTAGTATTGCACTATTATTTACCCCAATGATTGCAGAATTCTTGCAATCTATTTTGCCGGGCTTGTTTACTAAAATAGCAAATAAAGCGCCGCCACTCTCCACAAAGACCTCTTTGCACCTCTTCAACTGTTTTTTCAGAAATTAGACCAGGAATATTATTTCATTAAAGGGCTGCTTGCGGCTTTTTTTTTATTTAATAATTATTCTTAAAAAATTATCATGAAAAAGAGTATAAATTTAATACTATTGATTACTCCATAAACTAGCCCTTTCAGGAACAGTAAGTTATAGCCAGGTATATGAAACCAAAAACAGACAGGTAGCTGGTGCGCCAAGTCCGAATCATCTTCTTGGTTATCGTTTATCCTCCGGTTATCTGTTGCTGCCTTTCACTTGTAAAAATTATAACCAGCCTAATTTCAATTTATATGTTGAAGCCCTAGGTAAAACAAATCCCGCAAACGGACGGTCTTATGTTGATTTAGCGCCTGCATTACAGCTGATACTGAATAGTCGTACCCGAATAGATTCGGGCTATCGTTTCCAGCTAATAGGCAATATCGAGGGCCGGTATAACAAGAATATGTACCTGGCGCGGGTAGAATTTAATTTTGAATTATATTAATTCACTTAGTTATGTCAGATTTATCGATCTTAAAAACACTGTCTTCCACACTTCCTGTTCAGGAACAATTGATGCCTGTCCTCTTTATTGGTCATGGGTCGCCAATGAACGGAATAGAGGATAATGAGTTTACCAAGGCATGGGTTGAGCAGGCCAGCACTATCCCTTTGCCAAAAGCGGTTGTTGTGGTTTCAGCACACTGGTTTACCCGTGGAACCTTCGTTACGGCGATGGATTTTCCGGCTACAATTCATGATTTTGGTGGTTTTCCGCAGCCTCTATTTGATGTGGAATACCCTGCGCCGGGAAACCCACAGCTTGCCACAGAGATGACTAACCTGGTAGATCATTCAACTATACAGTTGGATCATGATTGGGGCCTTGACCATGGCGCATGGACGGTTGTTCGGCACATGTACCCTATGGCCAATATTCCGGTATTGCAGCTGAGTTTGGATTACACAAAAACGCCTACAGAACATTATGAACTGGCCAGGGAACTTTCTGCCCTTAGAAAAAAAGGAGTGTTGATTATGGGTAGCGGTAATATGGTGCATAACCTGCGGATGATGAACTGGGAAATGATTAAAGGGGGTGGTTATGACTGGGCGCTGGAAATTAACGATCAATTTAAAACACTGATTTTAAACCACGAACATCAGCAGTTAATAGATTATAAGAATTTAGGAAAAGCCGCGCTCAATGCCATTCCTACGCCAGAACATTACCTTCCGCTTTTATATACTCTGGGTTTACAAAATGAGACCGAAAAAGTAACCCTTTTTAATGATAAAGCTGTGGGTGGCTCACTTACCATGACTTCTGTTAGAATAAGCTAATCTTATAGCTTTTGTCTATAGCACTATCAAGAATAAGTATGCAGGATAACTGCTTAATGGTTGTGTTTGAGGAGATATAGCCGTACCTTTGTCTCAACAAAAAAAAACAATTATGATAAACATAGGTCAACAATTCCCCACATATTCAAAAACAGCTGTAGTAAGTTTAGAAAAAGGAAATGAGTTTGAAACATTAAGTTCTGATTCTCTAGTGAATGATAATAACGAATGGACTTGTATGTTTTGGTGGCCAAAAGATTTTACTTTTGTATGCCCAACTGAAATTGCCGAATTTAATAACCATTATGGCGAATTCCGTGATCGTGACACTAAATTAATTGGTGCTTCAACAGATTCAGAATTTGTTCACTTAGCCTGGAGAAATAACCATGATGATTTACGTGGTTTAAAATTCCCAATGCTTGCAGATACTTCTAAATCATTAGCAGAAGCTTTAGATATTTTAGAGCCAAACGAAAAAATCGCATACCGTGCAACTTTTATTATTGATCCTCAGGGTATTGTACGTTGGGTATGTGTAAACGACCTTAGTGTTGGCCGTAACGTAAAAGAAGTAATCAGAGTTCTTGATGCTTTACAAACTGATGAACTTTGTCCTTGTAACTGGGAAAAAGGCCAGGAAACTTTAAGCGCATAATTTTTAATTTCAACCATAATCCCTGTAAAATGCAATTTTGCAGGGATTTTTTGCACCCAAAAATAACTGATAACCATGAGTGATGTAACAGAAACTATCCAGGAATTATTATTGACCGCTGGTCTTGATGCTGGCTATAGAAATGAGAGTTTAATTTTATTAGAAAAAGGAAACTCCAGGTATGTACGCGATTTAAAACTAAATTTCAGCAGTACTTTTTCTTCTTCACATTTAAATGAAAAAGAATGTGCCTTAATGGCATTAAGTATTGCCGTTAATAATAATAACGCGGTATTAATTAACTTTTTTGAGCAACAGGCGCTAGCTAAAGAGGCTACCGCAGAAGAAATAGCTGAAGCTGTTGGTTGCGCTTCTTTATTGGCCTTAAATAACGTGTTTTATCGTTTCCGCCATTTTACTGGCAAAGAAAAATACACACAAATTCCAGCACGTGTACGTATGCAGCTGATGAGCAGCCCGGTTACTGGAAAAGAATTTTTCGAATTAATGAGCATTGCTGTTTCAGCCGTTAATGGTTGTGAGATGTGTGTTAATGCACATGAGCAATCCATTCTAGGTTTAGGTGCTTCCGAAGAAAGAATTTTTGATGCGGTTAGAATTGCTTCTATTATTACCTCGGCTGGTAAAGTAATCTATTAAATTTTAAACACTAAGGCTTTCTCTTTATGCTGCGGTAAAATTGATGTAATGTTGGCAGGTGGTTGGCAGGTCGTTGCTAGGTCATTTAGACCTACCAAGGACCTACCAACCACCTAGCAAGGACCTGCCAAAGTCCTGGCAAACCTAACATTTTGACAAGGCCATTTTACACTTTTGCTAGGCAAAAAAATTAGGCGAAGCATAAATAACAAAGCATAAAAAAAGGAGGCTGATCATTTTTTGAATGATGCAGCCTCCTTTTATGCTTAAAAAGAATTGGAGTTGTTTGTTATGCTATGTAGAGTTTCTTCCCGCATTTACAATTCCATATACTGTTCTGATAGCCAGTTTTTCGTACGATTGATGTTCTTCTGCCGAAGCAGGAGCTTCCTGCAGTTTCCCTAGTGCATAATGTTGTATCAATACCAGGGGAAGTATAATCTTCTCTCTAACCGCAATAGAACTTCGTTCTACAGGGTAATTCTCCATTAAGGCAGATTGGTCAGTAAGCTTTAAAAGCATGGCTTTAGAAAGCTCGTATTCGTCGTGTAACATTTTCCAGAATGCACCAAATTCCTTGTCGTTTACAAAATGAGCAGTAATAGAAAAGTCTGATTTGCTCATCGACATCATACAATTATCAATAATGGTTTTAAAATAACCTGATTTATGGTAGGTTTTCTGTACGTTTTCCCAGTTTCCTTTTTCTTCTTGTTTCTTTAACGCAGTACCAACCCCGTAAAAACCAGGAATATTCTGTTTAAGCTGTCCCCAGGCGGTAACAAAGCTAATTGCTCTCAGGTCTTCCAGTTTCAAGCGTTCTCCCGAATTACGTTTCACTGGTCTGCTACTGATATTAATTTTAGAAAGCAGATTTAGTGGCGAGAATTTTTCCAGGTAACTCAAGAACAAAGGATGTTTACGTAAGGCAATGAAAGATTCATAGCTGTCGCTCGCCATAACATCCATCAATTCCTTATTTACCGGATCCAGCAGGATGTTATGTTTTTCACGTATACCTGAAGTTATGCCGGCATTAATCAACTGGGACATGTTAAATTCGGCACTGTCTATAGAACCATATTGTGAACTGATTGTTTGCCCTTGTATGGTTAGCTGAATATTTTCGTTAGCAATTTCTTTACCCATTGAAGCATAAAAACGATGTGTTTTACCTCCACCTCTTGCTGGTGGGCCACCACGGCCGTCAAAAAAGGCCAAACGGATGTTGTGTGCATCTGAAATTGCCGTTAAGGCTACTTTTGCATTTAAAATAGACCAATTGGCCATTAAATAACCGCCATCTTTTGTGCTATCTGAAAAGCCAAGCATTATATCCTGTTTATTCCCTCTTTTTTCGAGGTGCTTTTTGTAGAAAGGATGTGTATACAGGGTTTGCATAATTTCATCGGCACCTTCCAAATCATTTACTGTTTCAAAAAGAGGCACAAAGTCGATGCTTAAATTTTCATTATCCCAACCGTTCCATAAGAAAAGTTCCATCAGTTGCAGGATATCGCTTGCCTCCTGACAGTTACTGATGATGAACCGGTGGCAGGCCAGCTCACCGTTACATTTTTGGATGGCTTTGATTTCGGCAATGGTATCAAGGGTGTCGTTAATTAGCTCATCATTTTGTTCGGGGTAAATCACTTTTGCTGTTTTGAAAGACAGCACCTTGATTTTTTCGGCTTCAGTTAGTGACTCATAGTTCTCTGGGAAAAGAGAAATAATTGGCTTACTCTGGCGGCAGAAAGCATGAACATCTCTCAGTACGCGGCTATCCTGTCTGATGTCAAGGGAAGCAAAGTGACAGCCAAAAAGATTTACTTTCCTAATTAAATCGTCTACAAGATCAGCGAATAGTCCGTCATGATCTTCTACTAACGTATTTTTTATCTCATATAAATTCTCAATAAGACTTTCAGCAATATTTTCAGGCTCAATATTCGTGTCAAAAGCATTTTTATAGAGCACATCCTGTACAATAGCAATGGTATCTTCAACCCCTCTGAAAGTAATGCGGCGCTTTAGTTTTCTGAAATCACGGTAATAGCAAACGAATAAAATCTGGCGCAACATTTTAGCAACCTGTATGGTATCTTCTGTATGTACATTTGGATTGCCATCTCTATCGCCACCCGGCCAAAAGCCTAGCTCTATGATCTTTTTTGATTCCAGCTGAAACTCATTTAAATTTTGATCTACCTCAGCTTGAATTTGTGAAACGGCAAAATAAAACACATTTTCGAGGTACCAAGCTAAGCTTAAAGCCTCATCAACTGGTGTAGGCGACTTTTTATTGAAGAAAGGCGTTTTACCGAGTTGCTGTAAAAGCTCGTTGATACTGGTGATGTCATTTGTTTTTAAAGCAGCAGTAAGATCTGTTATAATGGAAAGTACGCTGCCAGGGTAAAACTGAGTAGGGTGAGCAGTTAAAACAAGACGTAAAGAGAAGTCTTCAATCAGCTTTTTGATTTTATTGCCTAATTCTTCATTATCAACCCCCTTAGATAGGTAAGAGTGCAGCGAAGTCTGGTCGTCCATGGTATTCAGCTTGTTGAAAGAAGCATCTTCCACCGCATCAAAGAGTACAACCTGTCGCTCAATGTATTGAATAAACCGAAATAGGAGGTCAATGACATCTTTATCGGTAGAATTCTGTGCGTATTTATCAAAAAAGGTGCTGATAATTTGTGCGGAAGTGGCATGTGCTTTTACTCCTTCTTCGCAATGCTTGATAAAAAGGGGTAATAATGTACCTGTGTCTTTTATTTTATAAAAAGGGAGGGTAAGGAACAAGCTATTATATAGTTCAAACCTGGAAACCACTTCATTATTGAAGATTAATTCTTTTTGTCCTGTAGCTTTTAGTTTGTGGTTCATGTTAACGGGTATTATTTTTGGGCTTAATCTAAGAAAAATGATTAACATACACGTCATTTGGTGTCAATAATTTGGAAATTGGAAGTAGAAAAATCTTTCAAACATGGCTCTTATTGTTTCATGAATGGCTAGGTTGAACTAAAAATTTTTTAAATGCTAGAATTGACTTAATTAAGATATATATGTTTATCTACAATTTAAGCACTGGCATTTTTAAAATAATTCAATACCTTTGACATAAGAATTTTTAAAAATGATTAACGAAGAAAATAAAGCAAGTTTTGATTGGGTTTATTATGTTTTAGGCCTGTTTTTCGGGGTTTTAATTGGAGCTATCATTTCCGGTAGTTTTGGTTATTCGCTGTTAGGCGGTCTGATTGGATTTATAATCTCTGCATTATTCCTTAATAAAATTGTTAAAGGACGTAAATACTAATTATTTCAAATATGAAAAAACTAAGTCTGTTGTTACTTGTTGCATTTATCGGGTTTGCCGTAAATGCGCAGGAAGTTAAATTTGCTGGAGTTGATTCCAGCCCTTTAGATGTTGTATTCTACCCTCTAAATGCGGCAAAATTAAAGGCTGGTGATACCTCAACTCCAGTAATAAAGGTTGTCTACTCAAGACCGTCAAAAAAAGGACGGGAGATATTTGGTGTTTTAGAGCCATTCGGTAAAATTTATCGTTTGGGAGCTAACGAAAGTGTAGACATTAAGTTTTATAAACCGGTTACCATTGGAAAGAAAGCTATAAAAGCAGGAACCTACAGTTTATTTGCTATTCCAAATAAAGAAACCTGGACTTTAATTCTAAACCAGCAAACAGACCGATGGGGTGCTTACACTTACAATCAAAGTTTGGACGTGGTTCGTATTGACGTTCCTGTAAAACCATTGGCGAGTGTGGTGGAAGCTTTCTCTATTACTTTTGTTCCACAAACCAGTGGTGCAGACCTTGTTATAGGATGGGATAAAACCTCTGTTCAATTGCCAATTCAATTTAAATAGAAAAATATCAAAAAGTGAAGCCTGGGAAAATTTTTCCTGGGCTTTTTCTGTTTTTAGGCTTTTTTGCTTCTGTAGAAACGGTCAAGGTAAAGCAGGGCCAAAATGATGTCTAAAAAAACGAAGGTTTGAAGGGCAATCGGGCTCACCAATTGTTGCAAGTTTAAAGAGAAATTAAATGAAGGGTTGGAAAATTTAATGAAGGTAAAGGTGCTATTTGCGATGGCATAAATACTTACAGCAACAATAGCCAGGAGAAATACCGCCGCTAAGCTGTATATAATGCGGGTATCTACTTTCGTTTTTAAAGACATGGGTGCTGACACCAAATTTACTTTATCCATTATGTTTCGGGTAAAGGCCATCGAAGGCTCTTCCAGTTCTGTGACGCATATGAGTTGGTGTAGTTCCATGAGCTCGGCATAAATGAGCGCATAGGTTTGGTCATTTGCAATATTTTCAGCTATAATTGCCCGATCTTTAGCGGTTAGCTGTCCGTCAATATATTCCCAGATTTGTTCTTCTATACTTTTCATAACAACTCTTTTACTTCTTCTTTCAATAAATATTCCAGTTTTTCTTTTAGCCTTAGTCTTGCCCGGTATAACTTTACTTTTACTGTATTGCTTTCCATGTTTAAGACCTTTGCAATTTCTTCCAGGCTTTGTTCTCCATAATAAAAAAGGTTAATGATGGCCGCATTATCTGGTAATAACTTTGAGATGGCCAGGTTTAAATAGACATATTTAGATTTCTTCTCAATGCCATTGGCCTCAAAGGTGGAGATATGGTTATGAAGATGCAAATGACTGTTCTCTTCATCAATGGAGTGGGTTTCAATTCTTTTCTTTCTTAAAAACGTCATGGCCGTGGTATAGGTAATAGTGTAAAGCCAGGTGCTGAATTTAGATTTTTGCTTAAATGTACCTAAAGCACGGTAAGCTTTAACAAAACAGTCCTGGGCTATTTCTTCAGCATCTTCCCTATTTCTAGCAAATTTCAAAGCCATCGTAAATACGAAGCGTTTATGACGGTTCACTAGTAAGGCATAAGCGCTGGTATCTCCGGCAAGTACTGCTGTTATTAAGTCCAGATCTGTTTGCTGCTGCATAGTTTTAAGGCAACTCTTATTGTAGATGAAGGTTACTGTAATTTAAAGAAAATATAGGGGTTTTTTAATAGCTAAACCTTTAATCTTGTGGTTGTTGATCTAGCCATTTTTTCTCAATAATATAGGAAATGATTAGTCCAAAGCCTCCAAAAATGCCTAAACAGCCAAAATAGACAGCTACATTTTGTTCTTCACTCATTTCTATGTTTACCGTAGTAAATAAAGCAAAGAGGAGGCCAATGCCTAATCCAACCAATAATAATCCAAACTTTAAGCTTAAAAATGGTTTTGGAGCAGCTTGCCTTGCTTTTGAAATCCCAGGATCGATTCCCCGTTCTATCATCGCCATTTTTTCTTTATTTGACATGTACCTGATGCCAAACACCATTGCTGAAGCGCAAATGATCAAGAATATAAATACTATTTCTGGTCCCATTGTTTTGTGTTTTAATTGTTAAATAATTGGATTAATTAATTATGTAACAGCTAAGACGAGACTTTTTTATTACAGGTTACACCTGCATTTAAATTATTAACCGAAGCTGGCTTTATTAATGTGACCTAAGTAGAATAACAACCGTTAAACGGCTTACCCGTTCTCTGTTAAGAATTTTTCACGATCGTTAATTTGTTCTAGTGTAAATTCTTTAAACCACATTAAACGTAACGCTCTTTAATAATATTTGTATGGTGAATGAGGTGTCCGGCCATGATAAAAAGTAAGGCACGAACAGTCATAAACTTTTCTGAGGCTATTCCTCCTCGGTTCAATTCTGTTTCATTTATAGACTTAAACAGGTATAAATTTGCTTTTCTTAGTAAAGAAAATTCTTCGCCTAGACTAAATAGGCTCCTATCGGCGAAGTGTGCATTTTTAACATAGGCATCTTCTTCAAATCCAGGCAGTAAATTGTTATCGCCTCTGGCAAAGGAGAGCAAGCGAAAACATAAAATGCGCTCCGTATCAATAATGTGGGCCACAAGTTCTTTTATTGTCCATTTTTCTGGTGCATAGGCATAGTCTGCTTTTTCAATAAGATTGATTAAATAATCAGGAAATTCCTGTGCTTGCTTTTCTAGAATAGCAAGCACATCTTCTTGTTCAACAAGTTGTATGTATTTTTCTGCCCAATTGGGGTATTCGTTAGGTTGTGGTCGGTTCATAAGTAATGCTGCTTTTTAGAATGATGCGGAAAGTAGTACCTCGGCCTATTTCAGAATCTTTAACAAATATTTCTCCACTATGGTAGTTTTCAATAATACGTCGTGTAAGTGATAATCCCAGTCCCCAACCTCGCTTTCTGGTTGTATATCCGGGTTGAAAAACCGCATCAAATTTAGATCGCTGAATTCCTTTTCCCGTATCGGTTACATCAATAAAGACTTCTTCCTTAGCCAGGTTTTCAATGATATTAACCGTTATACTTCCCTCATTAGAAATGGCATTGGCGGCATTTTTTAAAAGGTTTTCAATTACCCAATCAAATAAAGGTACATTTAATAATGCTCTTACTTGTTCGTCGCCAGTGATGTTAAAGATGATTTTATCTGACGTTCTCAATTTAAAGTAATCTATGAAATTACTGATGACCAGAAAGACAACGTGATCCTCAAGAACAGGTTTGGATCCGATCTTTGAGAACCTGTCCGTTACCACTTCGAGTCTTTTGATGTCATTTTCCATTTCTGCAATCAGGGGATCGTCTTCTGCATTAAACCTGGATTTTATAAGTTCTACCCAAGCCATTAGCGAGGATATGGGTGTGCCTAGTTGATGTGCTGTTTCTTTTGCCATTCCAACCCAGACCTGATCCTGTTCTAATTTTCTTGCAGAACTGAATGCAACATATGCCGTCATTAAGAACAGGCCAATAACACCCAGTTGGATATAAGGAAAATAACGAAGCTGCGTTAAAATAAAGGAATCTTTGTAGAAAACCAGCATTTCTGTACCCATGTAATTAATGGGCAAAGGGTCATGTTGTTCCTTCATTTTCCTAAGCTCACGCTGGAAATAGCCAGGATCGTAAGTTGCCTTGGCTGTAGCATCCATGTAATTTGTCTTTGTACTGTCGAGCCTCAAATAGGTCTGAATTCTTGTGCCCGTGGTGTCGGTTAAGATCACAGGAACAGTACTGCTGGAAACGATCATGTTGAGCACTTCTGCATAGAGCAGATCATCAAAGATCTGTGAAGATTTTTCAGTGCCTTTTACCCAAAGTTCAAACTGAATTTTTTCCTCACGCTCCATCTTCTTTACAAAGAAATCAGTATAAAAAACTGAGGCGGTACCAATTACCATGGCAAAGACCAGTAAGAATAATTTCCAGCGACGTTTTTTTTCGTATGGGTTCATAAAATATGGTCGCAAATTACTAAATAGCATTCAATAACGTATCAATACAACGGTAACCCTGTAAAAAATATATATTTGCAGTAAGATTATGGAAAAGAAAGTAAGAGTAAGGTTTGCTCCTAGTCCAACTGGCGGACTACATTTGGGCGGTGTTCGCACTGCACTGTTCAACTATTTATTTGCCAAAAAAAATAAGGGTACTTTTATTTTAAGGGTCGAGGATACTGATCAAAACCGGTTTGTTGCTGGTGCTGAAGAATATATTGTGTCTTGTTTAGAATGGTGTGGTATCTCACCAGATGAAAGTCCGCAAAAGGGTGGTGATTTTGCACCTTACCGCCAGAGTGAACGAAAAGCAACTTACAAACAATATGCAGATCAGCTTATTGCAGATGGATTTGCTTATTATGCCTTTGACACAACAAAAGAGCTGGACGCCAAACGTAAAGAATTTCCTAACTTTTTATATGGTCAGGCTAATAGGATGCAAATGCGCAATTCCCTTACTTTACCTGATCCAGAATTAGCTGCACTTTTAGCTAATAAAACACCTTATGTCGTTCGTATCAAAATGCCTGAGAATGAACAGGTTTCTTTTATAGATTTAATTAGAGGGCATGTTGCTTTTGATACAAACCTTGTCGACGATAAAGTTTTATTAAAGGCTGATGGCATGCCAACTTATCATTTAGCTGTAGTTGCTGACGACCATGCCATGGAAATCAGTCATATTTTTAGAGGTGAAGAATGGCTGCCTTCTGCTCCTGTACACATCTTATTATGGCGTTATTTAGGTTGGGCTGATGTTATGCCACACTGGATACACTTGCCATTGATTTTAAAACCTGATGGAAATGGGAAACTAAGCAAACGGGATGGCGATCGTTTAGGGTTTCCTGTTTATGCTCAAAACTGGACTGATCCTAAAACTGGCGATATTACTGCAGGTTTTAAGGAATTAGGTTTTATGCCCGAAGCTTTTGTTAATCTCTTAGCGATGCTGGGCTGGAATGATGGAAGTGATAAGGAAATTTTCACCATGGAAGAGTTGATTAATAGTTTTTCTATCGACAGAATCAGTAAGGCAGGTGCTAAATTTGATTTTGAAAAGGCAAAATGGTATAATCATGAATGGATCAAGAATTCAACAGTTAATAAACTATTGCCTTTTGTGCAGGAAGGTTTTGCAGATAAAGGAATTACATTACAGCCTGAAGTTGATTTAGAAAAAGTAATTGACTTAATTAAAGATCGTTGCAGTTTGTTAACTGATTTCATCACACAAAGTGCTTACTTTTTTGTTTCTCCTAAGGAATATGATCTAGCTGCAGTTAAACCGAAGTGGAATATAGAAAAGGAAAACTTTTTTAAGGCCTTTATTACTGTATTAAATGAAAATTTATCTGCTCAGCAGTTGGAAGAACAGTTTAAAGCGATGGCTCAGTTACATAGTCTTAAACCAGGTGAGTTAATGCTCCCATTACGTGTGATGTTGGTTGGTGGCAAATTTGGACCGGGAGTTTTTGATATTGCTCAATTATTGGGTGCTCAAGAAACGGCAAAAAGAATAAATGATGCGCTTATCTCATTTAAATAATTTTTATTATGCAATGGTTCGGAAAAGGAAGTGGTAATATAGAAGATAGGCGAGGCATGAGTGGCGGTAAAGCTCTTGGTGGAGGGATAGGTATTATTGTCGTTGTTCTTGGTCTCCTTTTTGGAAGAGATTTAACCGGATTAGTTAGTCAACTTCCTGTTGCTAACCAGCAGGAAGTCGCACTGGGTAGTCCGACAGATGAACGTGGCAAATTTGTAGATGGTGTACTCGAATCAACCAACCAGGTTTGGGAGCAGCAGTTTAAGGCCATGAATAACACTTATGAGAAACCCGTATTGGTTCTTTTTGATAACATGGTTCAATCGGCTTGCGGAAATGCCAGCGCTGCTGTCGGACCTTTTTATTGCCCCGGCGACCGTAAAGTATATATTGATCTTACGTTTTATCAAGAATTAAAGGATAGGTTTGGTGCTTCGGGTGATTTTGCTGAAGCTTATGTCATTGCTCATGAAGTTGGGCATCATGTTCAAAACCTCCTTGGCATTACTGAAAAAATGGATCGTTACAGAAGCCAACTTAGTGAGAAAGAATACAATAAGCTTTCTGTAAAGCTGGAACTTCAGGCAGATTTTTTTGCCGGTGTGTGGGCTCACGATGCACAAAACTTAAAAGATTTTAAATTGGAAGAAGGTGATATTGAAGAGGCGTTAAATGCAGCCAATGCCATTGGTGATGATAAATTGCAAAAACAAGCGCAAGGTGAAGTCGTCCCTGATGCTTTTACACATGGAACATCTGCTCAACGTATGCACTGGTTTAAAAAAGGTTTTGAAACTGGCGACATTAAACAAGGCGATACCTTTGATACCGAACTTTAGTTAATTAATTTTACCTTCCTGAAAAAATAATGATCCTAATTGTTGATGACACTCCCCAAAACTTAATTTCCCTAAAGAAAGTTCTTGAAGCACATCATTTTGATGTTGACACCGCCGCATCTGGAGAAGAAGCCCTTAAAAAAGTTCTTAAAAATGAATATGTTTTAATTATTCTTGATGTTCAAATGCCCGGAATGGATGGCTTTGAAGTGGCTGAAGCAATTTCAGGGTATAGCAAAGCTAAAGAAACGGCTATTATTTTTCTATCTGCCGTTAATACCGATGTGAATTTTATTACCAAAGGCTATTCTTCGGGTGGCCTTGATTACATTACGAAGCCTGTAGATATGGGTATTTTGCTGTTAAAAGTGAAAACCTTTTATCGTATATACGAACAAAGTCGTAAACTAATAGAAGTACAAAAAGCCCTTTTACATGAAATAGAAATTCGAAAGATTGCTGAAAATAAAAAAGATGAGTTTATCAGCATTGCTAGTCATGAATTGAAAACACCCTTAACTAGCGTTAAAGGTTATGTGCAATTACTTGAACGATCTATAGATAAAGGTGATTTGATTACCGTAAAGAGGCATTTACAAAAGGCACAGGCACAGCTGGAAAAATTAAATGACTTGATTGCCGACCTGCTGGATATCTCCAAAATAGAAAGTGGAAAGCTTAAATTCAATAATAAAGATTTTAATATGGATGAGCTGCTGGATAATGTAATGGAAATCATCCATCACTCGAATCCAGATTTCAAAATCATTAAAAACGGGTCGATCACTATTCCAATTTTTGGTGATGAAATGCGAATTGAACAGGTTATTATTAATTTTTTAACCAATGCAATTAAATATTCTCCAGGCACCACCGAAATTAGTGTCAATTTACGTCATGAAGCAGGCTTTATTTACCTTGGCGTTAGGGATTATGGCATTGGAATAGATTTAAGTCAGCAGAATAATGTTTTTGAAAAGTTCTTTAGGGTAGAAGAAACTGCAATACAGTTCCAGGGATTGGGAATTGGCCTCTATATTTCTGCAGAGATTATCAAAAGACACGGTGGCGAAGTGGGAGTAATAAGCAAACTTGGCGAAGGATCTGAATTTTATTTTAACATACCCATCAATTCCCCTCCAGAAAGTAATAATTAATATGCATAAAAGTTTAAGAAATAACTTAAGAATCGGTTTGGGTTTATCCTTATTGGTGCTCTTTACCAGTTCATTAGCATCTTGGGTCAGTATTACCAACCTCATTAAAAGCTCAGATCTCGTTTCAAAAAGCAATGAAATAATTTCAAATTTAGAAAATGTAATTTCTACCTTGAAGGATGCAGAAACAGGGCAGCGTGGATTCTTACTTACTGGTGAGGAAGTTTTTCTAGCCCCTTACATTGGTGCAAGAGAATCTACCTTTGATTTAATGAACCAGGTTGCTACTCAAACGCAAAATAATCCATTCCACCAAAGGAATATTAAAAAGCTGCAGGGAATTGTTAAACAGCGACTGGATGTGCTTGATAACACTATTGAAATAAAGCGTAAAGGTGGAAATGTAAGTGTTGCTGAACTCCTGAATGGAAAAGCACACATGGATGAATCCCGTTCACTAGTGGCGGAGATGAAGAGGGAAGAAAGCAGGGCGTTCAACAAAGAGACTTCTGCTTCGAGTAAGCTTTCAGGTTATACACCTATGTTAATTCTTTTGGCTGCTTTTCTGGCGGTACTGATCACCTATTTCTTCTACCGAAAAGTATCTGAAGACCTTACTGAGCGCATGAAACTACAGCAAGAGCTACAGGATAAAAATGATGAAATGGAAAAAAGGATTCAGGTGATTCAAGAGTTGTCAAGCCAGATTTCCAATGGTAACTACGAAATTAGATTAGACCAGCAAGAAAAAGATGGCCTTGGCAGTCTTGCCGGGCATTTAAATGCAATGGCAGAGTCTCTGCAATATTCTTTTACACTATTAAACGATAAAGAATGGTTGCAGTCAAGCATAGCAGGGTTAAATGATAAGATGGTTGGCGAAAAGAGTGTAGACGAACTAGCCACTGACATTATTGAATACAATATTGAACGTACAGGCAGTCAGGTAGGTGCATTTTATTTGTTAGAAAATAAAGACCTCCTATTAACCGCAAGTTATGCGCTAGAAAATAAAGAACTTAAAAAAGTACTGCAAATAGGAGAGGGTGTTGTTGGTCAGGCAGCTTTATCAAGGAAACAAATCTTACTCAACGATATTCCCGATGGAGAATTAACCATCAGCTATGCAACTGGAAATACCAGGCCTAGAAATATTGTAGCCGTTCCTATTCTCAGAGAATCAATTTTAGTGGGTATTATGGAATTTGGTTCTATAAATTCTTTTACACCCTTGCATCTTGATTATCTTCAAAATATTGCTTCAAACATTGGTATTGCTTTTCATGTTTCTCAAAACAGGAAAAGATTACAGGATTTTTTAGAAGAAACCCAGGCACAAACAGAAGAGCTACAAGCCCAACAAAGTGAATTGGAGGGTCTAAATTCAGAACTGGAAGCCCAGACACAAAAAATACAAACCTCAGAAGAGGAATTGCGTGTGCAACAGGAAGAATTACTGCAAAGCAATCAAGAACTTGAAGAAAGATCTGGTTTACTTGAAGAAAGAAATCAATTGATTCAAGAGCGTAATTTCCAAATACAGGAAAAGGCACAACAACTGGAGCAGAGCACCAAATATAAATCTGAATTCCTTGCAAATATGTCGCATGAATTGCGTACTCCTTTAAACTCTATTCTGTTGCTTTCTAAACTCATGTCTGAGAATAAAGACCTGGATAAGGAATATATTGAGTATGCAGAAGTAATTCAAAGCTCCGGACAAGGATTGTTAGGTTTAATAGATGAGGTTTTAGATCTTTCCAAGATTGAAGCGGGAAAGATGAAGCTCGAAGTTGAGGATGTAAGTCTTAAAGAAGTTGCTACAGACATGCGTTCCCTATTTATGCCTTCGGCAAAAAGTAAAAACCTTCAACTGCTGGTGGAAATTGAACCTGGAATTAATCAGGTGAATACCGATAAGATGAGGCTGGAGCAGATCCTGAAAAACCTGCTTTCTAATGCCATCAAATTTACTGCTCATGGAAAGGTGGCATTGACCATCAGCAAAGATGAAAGCAATAACGCTGTGGTATTTAAAGTTTCAGATACGGGGATTGGAATTCCACCGGATAAACAAGATTTGATATTTGAAGCCTTTCAACAAGCCGATGGTTCAACGCGGCGCAGTTATGGCGGTACTGGCCTTGGATTGTCTATCAGTAGGGAGCTTGCTAAACTATTGGGTGGTAAAATAGAATTGAACAGTAAGCAGAATGTAGGGAGTGAGTTTACTTTTTATTTGTTCCAGGAAATTGAAGAAGAGCAAAGACTCGAAAAAGCGTACAGCTATGCGGTGCCAACCTACTTTGAAACTATTCCTGAAAGTCTCCCGCAAAGGTTTACTGTCGATAAAATACCACAAGAAGTGGAAGATGACAGAGATCATATTTTGCCTGGTGATAAAGTGATTTTAATTATTGAAGATGATACAGCCTTTGCAAAAACATTACTCACCTTTACCCGTAAGCGGAATTATAAAGGCATAGTTGCAGTGAGAGGGGATGTAGGTATTGAAATGGCCAATTATTTTCATCCTTTGGCTATTTTGTTAGATATCCAACTTCCCGTTAAAGATGGCTGGCAGGTAATGGAAGAGCTAAAGGCCAACCCTTTAACCCGTTCCATACCGGTACACATCATGTCATCACTGGAAGTTAAAAGGGAAAGTTTGCTAAAAGGCGCTGTCGACTTTATCAATAAGCCTGTCGCTTTGGAGCACATGAAACAGATTTTTCACAAATTAGAACATGCCTTAACCAGGCATCCTAAAAAAGTCCTCATTGTAGAAGAAAACAGGCAGCATGCAGAGGCTTTAAACTACTTCTTAAGTAATTATGGCATTCAAACAGAAGTCGTTAACAATGTAAGTCAAAGTATTGATGCATTAAAGAAAAATGAAGTCGATTGCGTTATTCTTGACATGGGAGTGCCGGATAAGAATGCCTATGAGACGCTTGAAATAATAAAAAAGACGGAAGGTTTAGAAAACCTTCCAATCATTATTTTTACAGGTAAAAATTTGTCTAAAAGAGAAGAAATACGAATTAAGCAATATGCAGATACTATTGTTGTAAAAACCGCACATTCCTACCAGCGGATATTGGATGAGGCAGGTCTTTTTTTACACCTTGTGGAAACGAAAGAAGGTGATGAAAACTTTAGGCCATCTACGGGTAAGCTGGGCGACTTATACGAAGTGCTGAACAATAAAACAGTATTGATTGCTGATGATGATGTTCGTAATATTTTCTCGCTAACAAAAGCATTGGAATTGCATAAAATGAAGGTGCTCGCCGCTACAGATGGAAAGGAAGCCTTACAGATTTTGAAAGATAACCCTCTTGTAGATATTGTATTGATGGATATGATGATGCCTGAAATGGATGGCTATGAAAGTACAAAAGAAATCAGAAAGATTCCTGCCTATAAAAAGTTACCTATTTTGGCGGTAACAGCAAAAGCTATGATGGGCGATAGAGAAAAATGTATTGCAGCAGGAGCTTCAGATTATATCTCTAAACCTGTAGATATTGATCAGTTGGTTTCCTTGCTACGGGTATGGCTTTACGACAAAATTTAAAAATAAGGACCATTTATATTTTATGGGAAACAGTAAGAAAATTTTAATAATTGATGATGATAACCGCAATATTTTTGCATTAACTGCGGTATTAAAAGCCAGGGGGTATCAATGTTTGTCGGCACAAATTGCCGAAGAAGGTATTCAATTGTTGACTCAGCATCCAGAAATTTCCGTGGTATTAATGGACATGATGATGCCTGGAATGGATGGTTATCAGGCTATTGCAAAAATGAAAGCGCACCCTAATCTTAAAGAAATACCCGTAATAGCAGTAACGGCGCAGGCAATGGTGGGCGATCGGGAAAGATGCCTCAATGCAGGTGCAGTGGCTTATGTTTCAAAACCTATCAATGTAGAAAAGCTCACAGAATTACTTTCACAATTTATATAACAGAAACATTTGGAGTCGCCGGTAGTTAGTGATGAGCAGATTGAGGTTTTATTATCACATATATTAGAAAACTATGGATATGATTTTACAGGGTATTCCAGAGCTTCCATAAAACGACGGATTATCCGCTTGTATTCCCTAGATAAAATCCTTGGTTTTACAGAGTTTAGGTTTAAAATAATGAATGATAGCATTTATTTTAAGCGGTTTGTTGAGCAGGTTACTGTTAATGTAACAGAAATGTTTAGAGATCCTACCTTCTTTAAAACTTTAAGGGAGGAAGTTTTACCTCGTTTAGGCACTTATCCTTTTATTAGGATATGGGTAGCTGGTTGTTCAACAGGTGAGGAGGCCTATTCTATCAGCATTCTATTGAAAGAGCTTAATTTGTTGCACAAATCATTAATTTATGCAACAGATTTAAATCCTTCAGTGTTAGAAAAAGCTAATTTAGGAATGTTTCCAATGAGTTATATGAAGCAATATTCCGAGAACTATATATCCTCGGGCGGTAACAACGATTTTTCAAGTTATTATACGGCTAAATATTCTTTAGCTAAATTTGATGATGAGCTCAGGGATAAGATGATTTTTTCTACGCACAACCTGGTTTCAGATTATTCTTTCAATTCGTTCCAGTTAGTTTTATGTAGAAATGTGCTCATCTATTTTGATCGCGAGCTGCAGCATAAAGTGTTGGAATTGTTTGATACAAGTTTAGAAGATCTTGGTTACCTGGCATTGGGCAGTAAAGAAACGATAGATTTTTCGCAAATTTCAAAAAAGTATAAAAGGTTACAGCACGAGAAGGTTTGGCGTAAAGTTAATTAACATGGTGAATTGTGAAGCATTAATCATTGGTGGTTCAGCGGGCAGTTTAGATGTGTTGCTCAAAGTATTACCTGCTATCGATAGCCAAATTAAATTCCCGATTATTATCGTCATCCACCGTAAAAATGGCACGGAGTCATTACTTCCCGAGCTGCTTTCGGGGCACACCAGGTTAACGGTTAAGGAAGCAGAAGAAAAAGAAGCGCTTTTACCAGGAACAATCTATATTGCGCCATCAGATTATCATTTACTTTTAGAGCTTAACCATACTTTTTCATTGGATTATTCAGAAAAAATAAACTTTTCAAGGCCAGCAATTGATCCAACCTTTCAAACAGGAGCAGAAGTTTTTAAAGATAAATTGGTTTGTTTATTGTTGTCTGGCTCCAATGCTGATGGGGTAAATGGTTTAAAAACAGCCAAGAATTGGGGCGGGAGGGTCATTATTCAAAACCCGGAAACCGCTCAGGTTGCCTTTATGCCGGAACAGGCAAAACTGCAGGTTGACACTGATTTTATTTTAAATGCGGAAGATATGGCAGAATTCATAAATTTGTTGTCCAAACCCGAATCAAATGGCTTCAGTTAAGAAAGTTTTTATTTTTGATGACAATACCGATATACTCGAATTATGCACCATCATTTTAGAGGATGCGGGTTATGAAATAAAAACTTCTTCTACTTCAAATGACATCATTAGTCAGGTGAATGCCTATACACCTGATATTATTTTCATGGACAATTGGCTGCCTGATGTTGGCGGTGTAGATGCCACCAGGGCACTTAAAAATGATGTCGATTTAAAACATATTCCTGTGATCTACTTTTCTGCCAACAACGATGTACAGTCATTGGCAGAGCAGGCAGGTGCAGACGGTTATCTGTCCAAGCCCTTTGATATTTTTGAACTGGAAGATATTGTAAGCAAGCATTTAATTTAATTTTAGGCTGTTTATTTTACCCCTAATACATCCACACCTTGTTCAAAAACGATGTCGACAGGAATTCCTATTTTTCCTAACCTATCCAAATCTTTTTGAAGCTCAGCAGGAATGATCGCATTTTCTTTTTGTAATTTAACAACTGCATTATAATCACCGTTGCCTTGCAGCGTAATAATTAATTTACTCAGCTCGTTCATGGCTACAGCAAATTTGTCAAAATTTACCTGATAAGTTCCGTTAGCAGTTCTAATAAATGCACCCTTTTCCTTAAAAAAGTTAAAACACTGCATGTTAGCTTTACCATGTACACTGGAAGCGCCAAACCTCACCGAGCGTAAGATGCCTGCCATAAAAGTGGTGTAATAATCTTTCAAATTACCGGTAAGTTCTCCTTTTTTATGTAAACCAGTAACCATATAAAGGCCTAATATATCGGCTTTGCCCTCTTCAAGCCATGAATACTGCTCTTTTAACGCTTCTTTAACAAATCCTTTTCCAGTAATGGTTTTTTTAATGCCTAAACCATGTGCCACTTCATGAAACATTACATTAGAGAAAAAAGCATCAAATTTAACATATTGCTGCTGGTCTTTATCTATCAGTACCATTGCAATTGGCAGGAGAATTTTATCGAACTTAGCTTTCATAGCATTTTTAAGCTGAGAGCGGCGTGTACCTTTTTTCTGTTGGATCAGCTCATCATTAGGTAAGTTAACGGCGATGGTTTTAGACCCAGCATTACAATCGCCAGCATAATAAACCACGTCATAAGCATTCAGCTCGCTGTCTGTGCCCGGTTTTTCGGTTTTGTATTTAGCGGCAACGGGCAGGCCCTTTTGCAATGCAGGTAGCAAAGTTACATACTTGGCCAGGCGTTTGCTCCAAGCCTTGTCTTTAACCAGCACATAAGCCTCGTAAGAAGTCCTGGCGTTAAACAACTTGTCTTCATAGTTCTCTATTGGACCAATAATAATATCAAGGCCATTGTTTTTCATATCCAGCCAAGCATAATCGCTGGCCATGTAGTTATCTGTAACCAGGGCATCAGAGCGTAAGTTTAAATATTTTTTAAAAGCAGGGTCTTCGGCAAGTAGTGCTGCTTGCTTGAGTAAGCTAGAAGCTTTTTGTAATTCTGAGGCATAAAGTACATGGTATGGAACAAGGCTTAACTTACCTGTAGAATCTCTTTTCACTATACTATAGGCATTATACTTGTCTTTTAAGGGCGACTTTTCAAGCTCTTCCTTTGTCATATCCAGCGGATAGAATGCTGCACCATCAGGTTTAGACGCTGTTCCTGCAACAAAAGGCTTATCACCATTTAGGCGGTCCCAGGGGCCATAATTTATTCTCACAAAAGATTTTGTTTTTTCATCTTTCAGCGTATTTAGCAGGCTATCACGCTGCGGATAAGTTTGTTTCCAAAACAATTCATCCATAATTTGTGCTGCCTGTATCAAAAGCGGTAGAATTTTACGATCATTAACGCTCAGCTCATTTAAATTAGTGGTTAACTTTACGCTTTCATAAATATTAATTCTATCGTTCACATAATCATTCAGGCTATCTTTAAAAAGCTTTGTGTTTTCTGTAAATACTGTTTTTTTTTCATCATTGCCTCCGCAAGAAGCTACTCCTGCCAGCATTACGCAGCCAAAAAATAATTGTACTGCTGTAGATATGTTTTTCATTGAATAATAGTTTAGTTGTCCTTCTCTGCAGAATTTTATTCTTTTTCAGTGAATGGACGCAACTAAAATAGTAAAAAAAAATACGGCATACCTAAAGTTTCCAGTATTTTGGGTTCAAATATATAAATATTGGTTAATTTCACATTTTGATATGGAATATATGATGGTACAAAAAAATTCAACTTTAAAGGTTTTATTATATGGTGTTTTAGCGCTCACTTTTTGTGGATGTACAACTTCTAAATATGCCGCTACAAATAAAGTATATAAAGAGCAGACAAAATCTTTTGCCACTGTTATACAGTCAATGCCTCCGGTAAATCAAAAGATAGATTCACTTGATCAGAATTTGCAGTCTTTTGTTGGCACCGTTAATTTTGGTATCCGTAAGCCAAATTTTGTCATCATACACCATACCGCACAGAACTCCTTAGACCAGACCATCAAAACTTTTATTTTAACCAGAACGCAAGTAAGCGCACACTACGTCGTTAGCCGCGATGGTAAAGTGGTTCAAATGTTAAACGATTATTTAAGAGCAAATCATGCCGGTATTGGCCGATGGGGGAATGATACCGATTTGAATTCTTCTTCGATTGGTATTGAATTGGATAACAATGGCAACGAACCTTTCTCAGCTGCCCAGATTAATAGTTTGTGTGCCTTACTCGGCACTTTAAAGAAAAAATACAACATCCCTAAGGCTAATTTTATAGGCCATGCCGATATAGCACCTACCCGTAAGCCAGATCCGAGCAATTTTCCATGGAAAGTTCTGGCTGCTAAGGGTTATGGCTTGTGGTATGATGACGTGTTAATGATGCCTCCCGCTGATTTTAATTCTACGTTTGCCTTGCGGATTATTGGATATGACATCAGTAATTTAGGTGCAGCAATAACCGCTTTTAAGAGACACTTCGTTCAAATTGATATTACACCTCAGCTAACACTTGCTGATAAGTTGATCCTTTACAATTTGTACACTAAATATTTGTAATTAAAAGTGCCCGTCTTATTTCTTATGCAGACGGGCTTTTTTGTGCCCCGATTTTCCGTTTAGCTATCGGTTGCTAATGCTGGATTATTTACTTATCCTTGGTAGGTGGTTGGTAGGTCATTTTGACCTAGAAAGGACCTGCCAACGACCTGGCAAAACCTATTCAAATATCAGCCTTGAACGATACAGAAAAACTTGAATATGGTGGAGTGGCGAAAAAAATAGGGCACAAAAAAAACTGGCTGCTCATTGATAAAATGAGCAGCCAGTTTTTTTGTGCTATTTCTTTCCTTTTGCCCAGGCATCTTTCAGCCCTACGGTTCTGTTAAAGACCAAATGTTCAGTGGTTGAATCTTTATCCAGGCTATAATAACCCTTACGAATAAACTGATACCTTTCTGTTGCCAGTGCATTGGCAAGGAAGGGCTCTATATAAGCTTCTTTAATGATTTGCATGCTGTCAGGGTTCAGGTAATCCTTAAAATCACCTTCTTCACTGTCTGGCGCTTCAACACTAAACAAGCGGTCGTAGCTTCTAATTTCAGCTGTTTTAGCATGTGCCTTACTCACCCAGTGTATAGTTCCTTTAACGTTTACGCCGCTGGTATCCTCACCACTTTTCGAGTCTGGAAGGTAAGAACAATGAATTTCAGTAACATTACCATTTTCATCTTTAACAAAATCTTCACATTTTACAATGTAAGCATGCTTTAAACGTACCACAGCACCTGGGGCTAGTCTAAACCATTTTTTTGCAGGTACTTCCATGAAATCCTCGCGTTCAATCCAAAGTTCGTTACTGAAAGGTATTTCCCTGCTTCCGCCTTTATCTTCGGCCTCAGGGTTGTTTTCTCCTATTAACAGCTCTGTTTGACCTGTAGGGTAATTGGTGATGACCATTTTAATAGGATCAAGCACTGCCATTACCCTATTGGCAATTTTATTCAGGTGCTCGCGAACGCAAAATTCTAAAAGACTGAGTTCAATGAGGTTTTCTCTTTTCGCAATACCGATTCTTTCGCAAAACTCACGAATACTTTCGGGCGTGTAACCCCGTCTTCTTAATCCGCTGATGGTAGGCATGCGTGGATCATCCCAGGATGCAACAATTCCTTCATTTACCAAATGCAGCAGTTTACGTTTACTCATCACCGTATAGGTCAGGTTTAAACGGGCAAATTCATATTGTTGTGAAGGATATATTTCTAATTTCTCAATAAACCAATTATATAATTCGCGGTGAGAAACGTATTCTAACGTACAAATGGAATGTGTAATTTGTTCAATGCTGTCGCTTTCACCGTGGGCAAAATCATACATTGGGTAAATACACCATTTATTTCCTGTGCGGTGATGTTCGGCATGCTTAATCCTGTAAATAATTGGATCGCGCATAATCATGTTCGGACTGTCCATATCTGCTTTTGCACGCAAAATGCAGTCACCGTCTTCAAATTCGCCATTTTTCATGCGGTTAAAAAGATCCAGGTTTTCTGCTATAGTACGCGAGCGGAAAGGGCTGTCTTTTCCTGGTTCTGTTGGTGTTCCTTTCAGTGCCGCAATTTCTTCGGCTGTGCTGTGGTCAACATAGGCCAGGCCTTTATTGATTAGCGTTATAGCAAAATCAAAAAGAGTGTCAAAATAATCAGAGGTATATAACTCATGTTTCCATTCAAAACCAAGCCATTTGATGTCAGCCTGTTGACTGTCAACGTATTCAGTTTTCTCGGTTACCGGGTTAGTATCATCAAATCTCAGGTTGGTATAACCACCATATTTTTGAGTTAGCCCAAAGTTCAGGCATATAGCCTTTGCATGGCCAATATGCAGGTAGCCGTTGGGTTCGGGTGGAAAACGTGTAATTAAAGTTTTATATTTTCCGCTGTTTAAATCGTTTTCAATGATCTCCTCAATAAAGTTCAATGATCTTTCCTCACTCATAAAAACTGTAAATTTAGTCGTCAAAGTTAACATAAAACCGCTAATTTACTTACTTTTACTGATTACAATTACCATATTTATGAGCAATACATTTAACCGGCCTATACGTGTTTTAGTGGCCAAGGTAGGACTTGATGGACATGACCGGGGGGCAAAAGTTATAGCTACTTCTTTAAGGGATGCTGGCATGGAAGTGATTTATACCGGCTTACGACAAACGCCAGAAATGGTTGTCAACACTGCGTTACAGGAAGATGTTGATGCCATTGGGATCTCCATTTTATCGGGAGCCCACATGACTGTGTTTCCAAAAATCATTGAAATCATGAAACAAAAGGGCTTAAGTAATGTGTTGTTAACCGGTGGTGGCATTATTCCTGATGGAGACATTGTAAAATTGAAGGAAATAGGGGTTGGTGAATTATTTGCTCCAGGAACCACCATGATTACTATTGTGGATTATATAAAAAATTGGAGTATTAACCATAGAAATTTTTAAAGAATGACTTATAATCATATCATATTCGAAGTAAAAGACCAGATATTACATTTGACCATAAACCGGGAGCAAAAATTAAATGCGTTGAATAAAGCTTTATTGGCAGAATTAGCTGATGCCATCAGTTTTGCAAGTACCAATGCTGATGTACGCGGTATTTTGTTAACCGGGGCTGGAGAAAAAGCTTTTGTAGCAGGAGCTGACATTTCTGAATTTTCCAGCTTTAATGCCGAACAAGGTGAAAATCTGGCGCAGAATGGACAAACAACAGTCTTTGATGCATTGGAAAATTGTCCTAAACCTGTTGTGGCTGCCATTAATGGTTTTGCACTAGGTGGAGGATTGGAATTGGCGATGGCTTGCCATATCCGTGTGGCATCTGTTAACGCCAGACTTGGCTTACCTGAGGTTTCTTTAGGGTTGATTCCTGGTTATGGCGGAACTCAGAGGCTTACCCGCCTGGTTGGCAAAGGGCATGCGTTTGAATTGATTGTTACAGCAGACATGATTTCTGCGGAAAGAGCTAAAGAAATTGGGCTGGTTAATCATGTTGTAGCGGCTGCAGATTTATCGGCTAAAGCACTTGAAATTTTAAATAAAATAAAATTAAGGGCTCCACTTGCTGTTGCAAGCGCAATTGTTGCCGTAAATTCTGCCTTAGATTCAAAAGTTAATGGTTTTGAAGTAGAAGTAAAGGAGTTTGGGAAATGTTTTAATACATCGGACTTTAAAGAAGGTGTTTCGGCATTTTTGGAAAAGAGAAAACCTGTTTTTACAGGCAAATAAACAAATAGCAGGCGGTAAAGGGCCTGAAATGCAGGTTAAGTTGTAGAAAATATTTCCCAATTAAATATTATTTCTATATTTAACTTCCGGTAGAAAAGATATTGATTAGGGTTGTTGTATGAAAAATATACTAATTGTTGATGATGAGTTGAATATTGGTCTTTTACTGTCCAAATTTTTAACGAAGAATGGTTACAAAGTAAAAACGGTAACCACCGGCGTTAAAGCGATAGATTGCTTATCGAAAGAATTTTTTGACCTCGTTTTATGTGATTATAGGTTAGAGGATACTGATGGAAAAGAGATTTTGATTAAGATAAGGGAAAACTATCCAAAAACGGGTGTGATTATTATCACTGGCTATTCAGATATTAAACTGGCGGTAGAACTCATCAAATTGGGTGCTCATGATTACATTACCAAACCACTTTATCCTGATGAAATATTAAATACTATTAATAAGGCTATTGAAATCCAAAATGTCTTAAATGATAACCATACAAGTGTAGTTCACCAGAAAGACAATACAAACAATCTGGTTTATATTGCCGACAATAATTTCATCATCGGTGAGAGTATTGCATCTAAAGATTTGTTAAAGCAAATCATGCTGGTTGCACCTACAAATTACAGTGTAATTCTTACGGGAGAAAGTGGAACGGGAAAAGAATCTGTTGCAAAGGCTATACATTTGAACAGTCCGAGAAAAGACCATCCTTTCGTTGCCATGGACTGTGGGTCGTTAACAAAGGAACTTGCAGGAACAGAGTTCTTCGGGCATGAAAAAGGGGCTTTTACGGGGGCTATGTATACTAAAATAGGTCATTTTGAGCTAGCAAATGGTGGAACCTTATTTCTGGATGAAGTAGGAAATTTATCTTATGAAATACAGGCAGCGCTTTTACGTACCGTTCAGGAGCGTAAAGTGAAAAGGCTTGGTAGTACCAAAGAGATTGTTCTGGATGTTAGAATTATTGTGGCTACAAACGAAAACCTGGTTATTGCGATGCAAAATGGCAGGTTCAGGGAGGATTTATATCACCGCTTTAATGAGTTTTCCATCAATTTACCTTCCCTCAGTGCACGCGGTGAAGATATCATGGTTTTTGCAATGACATTTCTTAATTTAGCTAATGCAGAGCTGAATAAAAATATACAGGGTTTTTCGAAGGAGGTAGAAGCTTGCTTTTTAACTTATAACTGGCCTGGAAACGTTCGTGAGTTGAAGAACGTGGTGAGACGGGCTACACTGCTTACTGAAGGTCAGGTTATACAATTAAAGGCTTTGCCACTTGAGATTTCAACCTATGCCAAAAAATCAGTATTGGATTTTTCAGAACAACGCCAGCAAAAACCTAGAGATTTAAAGAATACAGCTATGGATGCTGAATATGAAGCTATTATAAAGGTGTTGCAAGAGGTTAATTATAATAAAACTAAAGCTGCAAAAATTTTGAACATCGATAGAAAAACGCTTTACAATAAAATGAAAGCAGTTAATTTAGACACTTAATTAAATTCATCATGTCTCTATTATCTTACAAGCAACGCAACAATATCAACCTGATTATTATTGTTGCACTGGGCTGTTTGATTGCATATTCTTTACATGGTATTTTCGGCTCGATATTAAGTACCCTGGTGCTCTACACTATCTTGAGGCCCAGCTATCTCTATTTAGTAGAGGTGAAGCATTGGAACCGGAAGGTGACTGCAATATTATTGTTATTAACCTCCATTGTGCTTATTGTATTGCCTTTCTATGGTTTGAGCAGTATGGTACTCACTAAAATTGATGAGTTGCAAAATGACCATATTTATTATAAAAATATTTTATTTAAATTAAAACACCTGGTACCTGTGGGCTCTGATGTACAACGGTTGATAGAGGAAGGGCTGAGTAAAATGGGGGTATGGGTAACGGAACTATTCCCATCGTTAATTTCCGGTGCTTTCAACATTGTTTTTGGCCTTATGCTAATGTATTTTTTATTATACTTTATGTTGGTAGAAAATGAAACACTGGAGAAAGCGTTGGTTAAATATGTGCCTTTACGGGAACAAAATGCTTATCGGTTTGCCGAAGAAATGCGGAACACCACTTATGCCAATGTGGTAGGTCAGGGGTTAATTTCTTTGGTACAAGGGGCATTACTTAGCCTATCATTTTTTGCACTGGGCTACAATGATCCACTTTTTTGGGGTGTAATTACCGCTTTTATTAGCTTTGTACCAGTTTTAGGTCCTCCAATAATATTTATACCGGCAGCACTGCTTCAAATTGCCAATGGACAAGCTTTTGCAGGCTGGGCCATGCTGGCTGTAGGTTTTGTAGTGATTATAAATATAGACAATGTATTGCGTTTTATGATTGCCAAAAAAGTTGGTAATATTCATCCTATAATTACTGTAATTGGCGTAGTTATTGGTATACCATTATTTGGAATATTAGGCTTAGTTTTTGGCCCGTTGCTCTTGTCTTATTTCATTTTATTGATCAAAATATATGAAACGAGTGCAATGGCTTCGGAAAGATTAGAAAGAATTAAAACAATTCCTACTGGAGAAGAGTTTTAGTTACAGGGAAGGCATTGTTTTAATCTCTTTTATTTTAATGTTTTATTAAAAATTTAAATGTTATGAATGATAATTCGAAAGTTTTAATTGGGCTATTGGCCGGTTTAGCTGCTGGCGCGGCGTTAGGTTTGTTGTTCGCACCAGAAAAAGGAACGGACACCCGTGACAGGTTAAGTCAATCTATAAAAGACCTTAGTGATTCTTTAAAAGATAAAGCTGCCGATGAAATCAATAACCTCGCCAACTTAAAAGACAAGGTTGTAAGTTCAGTTAAAAGTAAAATGAGCCATGAAGAAGAATATATAGATGAAACTGAACATGCTTAATATACAAGCCTAACCTCAACTACAATGCAAGACAATAAAGAAAAAAACATTGAAGACATCCTTTCAGATGCCAAAGATTATATAGAAACGCGTATTGAATATGCCCGGCTTAGTATGGTTGAAAAAGCATCAAAAATATTTGCTGATTTGTTAACCAGTGCAACAGTTATGATCTGTTTTATGTTGGCTTTTTTATTTGGATCAGTTACCCTTGCGTTGTTTTTATCTGATGTTTTGGGAAGTTTTTCCAGGGGCTTTGGGTGTGTGTCTTTAATTTATTTGATCTTCGCTATTGTGGTTTATTTAACTAAAGATAAATATATCGAAAAGGCCATTGTTAATATGGCTATAAGGAAATATTTCGATAAACTAGCAGATAAAGAAGATGAAGAAAAGATATAACATTCAAAATATGGAAGATCTTCATGCACAGATTCTCGTGCTGAAATCTGATTATGTGGTGCAAGGCGACCAATTAAAAGTTAATGTTAAAGGCTATATAAAGCAATTTACTATAGGAAGCCTGATTAAAAAATACGCTACACCATCTGCTTTTTTAAAGATAGATGATAAACTTAATATTAGCAGTAAACTGATGTCTCTTGTGTTGCCATTGCTGATGAACAGTACCATTTTTAGGGGTTCTGGTTTCATGACTAAGGCACTGATTGGTTTAGCCACCAGTAAAATGGGGAAAACGCTGGATGCAGAGCATCTTTCTGCAATTTTTAATTCAGTAAAATCCTGGTTTAATAAACCAAAGGAGCCTACTAAAAAAGGAATGCAAATTGATTATGGCATACCGCCGGATAGTGAAACTTATTAAATTTCAATAAATAGAAAAAAGCCTGTATCATCATGATTGCAGGTTTTTTTGTTTAAATGCATTTTTCTTTAATGTTGAGTTAGAGAGGATAGTTGGAAATCTGACTTCTTTTTCTGTAATCGGTCGGTTTTAGGCCAGTTTTTTCCTTAAATATTTTAGAGAAATAAAAACTGGAGTCAAAATTCAGTTCTATAAATATTTCTTTAATGGGTGCATTGCTGGAGCATAACATTTCCTTTGCTTTTTCTATTTTAAGTTGCAGGTAGTATTGACCAGGTGACAACCCCGTAAAATCCTTAAATGACTTACGGAACCAGGAATAGCCGACATTCAACTCCTGTGCAGCCTGCTGTGGCGAATAAGTATTATTAATGTTCGAGCGGAATAACAGTTTGGATTGATCTATAATTGTTTCTTCCTTTTTATTTTCAGTGGTGCTTTGTTTCATAATGGCATGACAGGCTCCGATTAGGTGCAGAACTGCACCAGAAACCAGGGGCTGATAGCCGGGTTTTTCTTTTTTTGTTGTTTCAATGATAGAGTTGTAAAGATTAAAAATACTTTCATTGAAACCAATAAACAGACAAGGCTTTTTAGGGTTTAGGTAAGATGAAAGGACCAGGTTATCAATTATATCTCCTTTCAAACCGACCCAAAATTCATCCCAACCGGTATTGTTATCAGGCTTATAACGATGCCTTTCATTAGGAAACAATACGATTATAGTGCCGGCCTTTACCTGAGTCTGTTTAAAACTTGCAGATTCAAAGGTTCCCTGGCCGTTTGTGATATAAATAATCTGGTATTCCTGTAGTATCCTCCAGCTGCTCCAATCGAAATTGTGATGTGCAGGATGGTTTTTTAAAGGATAGCTATTTGTGGCCTCTATATGTGTACAGCCGGTATTCAGCACTGTTAGACCCCAATTTTCATCTTCTTTACTTACTGGAAGGTATTTGTAAAAATTAATCATTGCTATCACATCTTTAGTGAAATCTTTCAGTAGCGCTATTAGCGGTGCCTGTCTAAAATTCCCGGATTTAATTTGGTTATTATTATCTGTTTAATGAAGATAAAACTAATCATCTGTATAAAAAAACTGGTGTTTATATCAAAAATTATATATGAATTATCAGATTCTTAATTCTCTTGCCGAATTTTCTGATTAAATGCACGTTTCAAAACCTATTAATGGCTTTGAGCATCCAAAAAGCCAACATTTACAAAAATCAAAAACTGTGGTTCATTTATCAAAATGGCTATTTATACGATATAACTATTACGATACTTTTGGATACCAGTGTGAACAGGCTTTGGCTGTAAAAGTTTAATGATCAGTTTTATAATGATCAATTTTTTAGTTGCCTTATGAGGAGTAATACTGAAACCAAATATTATATCTGATAATTTTAAACCTTAATTAATTATGGGAAAAAGAATTTTACCAGTTGTGACGGGCAAAAAAGTCGTAACAATGGCCTTTGCATTGTTATTCTACTTGCACAGCTTTGCACAACCATCAGGCACTATTTCTGGAACACTGACAGATGCTAACAATTCAGCTCCTCTTATAGGGGCCTCAGTATTGGTTGTGGGTTCCAATCTTGTAACACAAACTGATGGAAAAGGCCAGTTTTCAATCAGCGCGACTAAAGGAGCTACGCTTTTATTCCGTTTTATTGGCTATACAGAAAAACGTATTGTAGTAGGAGATCAGAACAAAATCAGTGTACAGCTTGCAGCTTCCGAACAGGCGTTGCAGGAAGTTGTTGTACTCGCTTACGGATCACAACGTAAAGGTGATATTACTGCAGCAGTTTCAGAAATTGACCTGTCTAAGTCCCAGGGCATTCCGGCTTCTAATGTGGGCAGGCTTTTGCAGGGGCAGGCACCTGGCGTAGTAGCTAAACAAACAACCGGAGAACCAGGCCAGGAGTTACAAGTTGAAATTAGGGGTAACAGTTCTCTGGGTGCAACAAGTGATCCTTTGTATGTGGTAGATGGTTTCCCAGTAGGAACAAGTGTAGGTACGGCTTTGAATTCAAATGATATTGAGAGTATTACAGTGCTGAAAGATGCAGCGTCCACTTCAGTATATGGATCTAGAGGAGCCAATGGTGTTGTATTAATAACCACCAAAAGCGGTAAAAAGGAAGGGGCAAAATTGACAGTAAGTTCCAACAATGGTTTTGCAAATGTGCCAGACTCCAGGCGGGTTAAAATGTTAGATGGACCACAGTTTGCAAAATTTCAGAAGGAGATATTTTCTGATAAGATCAGGTATTTTCAAAAAAGGGAGCCGTTGCTCTCGGAGATTCCCGGAGATTTCAGAAATCCTGAAGAAACCAAGGTTTCTACGGACTGGTTTGAAGAAATTCTAAATAAAAATGCGCCTTTCAGTGATTATAATATTTCTTTAAGTAATGGATCTGAAAAGACAAGTTCCTATTTGTCTATGGGTTATCTTAGTCAGCTGGGGGCTTTAAAAAACACGGGTTTTAACCGTGTTACTACCAGGGCTAATATTGATGGTAAGCCTAATGATTATATTAAGCTTGGGATGATGCTTTCCGGTGCCTATTCCTGGGCAAAGAACAGTGATGCTATTGCAGGCTCCTATGGTAATAATATTGTAGATCAAGCCTTGTTAATGGATCCAAGAGAGCCTGTTTACAATGAAGACGGCTCTTATAATAATTATATTGGTGGTCATGATAATATTTTTGGATTCCCTAATCCTGTCCAGCGGCTTTATGAAGAGCAGCATAAACAGTATAAAGGTAGCCTGATGGCTAACAGTTATATAGAAATCACACCATTTAAGGATCTTTCTTTCAGAACCAACCTGAATGGTAAAATGGAAAATATCCGGAATCATGATTTTACTCCATCAGGAATTGCCGGTTTTAACAATGCACCACCACGTATGGCAAGCGGAAACGAAGCGTTTTATAATTACCTCAATTATGGAATGGATAACCTGTTAACTTACGCGCCTAAATTCAGAGATCATAAGCTGGAAATGACCGTAGGGCATGTTTTTCAGAAGAATACCGTCAATACAGGAAATGCATCTGGAACGAATTTTCCTGATGATCTGGTTGAATATGTTTCGGCCGCAAATCAACGTGATGGTAGTTCAGGAATGGCTGCCTTTACAATTGAAAGCTATTTATCCAGGGTAAACTATTCCTACAAAGGGAAATATCTCATTACTGCTGCATTTAACAGAGAGGCAAGTTCCCGCTTCGGCAGTAAAAACCGCTGGGGCAGTTTTCCTTCAGCATCTGTTGGCTGGCGCTTGTCGCAGGAAAACTTCTTTCCAAAGCTGAACTGGGTTGATGATATGAAATTGAGGGCCAGTTATGGTATTACCGGGAACAATAATATTGGTAATTATACACCACAGGCCAATATCAATAACTCTAATTATGTCTTTGGAAGTGCAGTTGTTCCTGGTGCTACAATTGGTTCCTTTCCAAATGAGTATTTAGGTTGGGAGCAATCCAGACAATTGGATATTGGCATGGATCTGAGCTTGTTGAAGAACAAAATCAGCATTACAGCAGAATACTACCGAAAATTAACTACCAATATGTTGCTGAATGTAGAAGTTCCGGCTGTTGCAGGTTTCAGTAATATCATTACCAATATTGGCAAGTTGCAGAATAAGGGGGTAGAACTTGGTGTAAATTATAGAGACAGGTTTAACCAGGTTACTTTTAGTACAGGTTTTAATATCTCCTTTAACAGGAATAAAGTCCTTTCCATTGACGGTGACCGCAACTCGTTGTTAACAGGGGCATTCTATGATGGATATAATATTACACAGGTAGGTAAACCAGTTGGCCTTTTCTATGGCTACAAAGTTCTCGGTATTTATCAAAATCAAGCAGAGATTGATGACAGTCCGCATAATCCGAACCATATTCCGGGAACATACCAGTATTTGGATGGTAATGGCGATGGCGTTATTTCTTATGATATGGAAGATATGGTGGTCATCGGTAATCCTAATCCGAAATTTAC
The DNA here is from genome assembly GCF_040544395.1 of Pedobacter sp. CG_S7. Taxonomy (NCBI): domain Bacteria; kingdom Pseudomonadati; phylum Bacteroidota; class Sphingobacteriia; order Sphingobacteriales; family Sphingobacteriaceae; genus Pedobacter; species Pedobacter sp. CG_S7. The sequence goes on from NZ_JBEONS010000004.1 coordinate 125,514, forward strand.
CTGGGGCTGGAATTGGAATATTGGTTTTAAGCGCTTTGATCTGAGTGTGTTACTTAATGGATCGTATGGTGGCGATATTTATAGGGCAATTGAAATGAACCTGGCCAATATTGATGGCGTATTTAATGTGCTTTCAGAAGTACAAAACCGCTGGAGATCTGAACAAAATCCTGGGGCTGGTAAACAGGCCGGATCAAATACTTATTATTTTACAAGAGAGTCCAACTCCAGGTATGTGTATGACGGAACTTATGCCTGGGTAAAGAATATGACCCTGGGGTATACTATCCCCAGGGTAAGGAACCTCTTTGATGCGAAAATCTTTGTTAGTGTAGACAATGCCTTCTTGTTCACTAACTATCCGGGCAATAACCCTGAAGTAAACGGGGCAAGGGCTAATAATGGAAATGATGTGATTAGTCCGGGAAGAGACATGGAAGCTTATCCTGTACCAAGAACGATCTCTATTGGTGCGAGGGTTAACTTTTAAATCAAAACGCTAAACCTTAAAACTTAAACGATATACCGATGAAATATCTATATAAATTAGCATTTGTCTGCTGTCTGCTGGCAGTCACATCTTGTGAAAAATCTTTTCTTGAACTTTCTGATCCAACTAAAAAGTCTGCAGATAAATTTTATAAAAACGAACAAGAAGTTGAGCAGGCTGTAAATGGGGCTTATAGCTCTCTACAGGACCATGTAAATAGCCAGTATATATTTGCTGAAATGACTTCTGATAATACAAGCATACAACTTAATCCTTCTGATAGGGGACAAACAGATCGGGTAGAAGCTTTCGAGTTCTGGAATGTTACTTCCACCAATGTAAACATTGCAGATCTCTACAATCAGAGTTATAATGCATTATACAATATTAATTTTGCTTTGCTGAAATTACAGGATGTTCCAGGCATCAGCGAAAAGAAAAAAAAACAGTTTCAGGGCGAGCTACAGTTTATAAGAGCTTATTATTATTTCAATCTGGTGCGCTATTTCGGTCCTGTTGTCTTAATGACAGAACCACTTGCAAATTCTTCGGATGCGTTTAAGACCATACGCAGCAAAGAAGAGGTAATTTATAGCCAGATTATTAGTGACCTGACTGATGCTGCTACCAAGCTACCTGCAAAAAGCGAATATGCTACTGCCGAAAATGGACGGGCTTCAAAAGGTGCTGCGTTAGGATTATTAGGTAAAGTTTACCTGACAGTGAAAGATTATCCGAAAGCAGAAAGCACCCTCAAAGAGGTGCTAACACTGGGTTATTCCTTAATAAGTGATTATAGTGCCTTGTTTGATCCAGCCAGAAAGAACAATAGTGAATCTTTATTTGAAGTGCAGTATCAAGGGGGTAATAACCTGGGAGAATGGAGCAGTTTTGTTTATGCTTTTGCACCGCGTGGCTCTGAAGGTGCGGTTACGGGGTTTTCAACCAGCCGTCCGCAAGGATGGAATGTTCCTACCAGGAGTATCATTGATGAATTCGAGCCAGGTGACCTGCGTAAGGCAGTTTCCCTGAAAGAGGGCTATACAAATTCCAAAGAAGAATTCATAGGAATTCCTTTCGTTAATAAGTATAACCATCCACATACCATAGATGGAAGAACGGACGATAACTGGCCTGTACTCAGGTATGCTGATGTACTTCTGATGCTGGCTGAGGTGATTAATGAACAAGCAGGTCCTGGAAATGCATATCAATATATTAATCAGGTAAGGACAAGAGCAGGCCTTGAAAGCCTGAATGCTTTGGGGAAGGAAGATTTTCGTGCCGCTATTAGGCATGAGCGTCGTGTAGAGCTTGCTTTTGAAAACGATAGATGGTTTGATCTGAAACGATCACTGACCATTGCGCAGTTAACAGCATTAATGAACGCACATGGACAGGCTGAAAAAGCACGACCAACAGTAGACAGGGGTGGCGTGTCCTTTTCGCCGAATGACTATAAATTTGATGCTTACGAAGCTCTGTTCCCGATTCCGAACAGACAGTTGTTCCTGAATAAGAATTTAATACAAAACCCTGGGTATTAGTTTTAATGAACTTTCAATAATTATACGTATCATCCTTTTTAATATTTACGAAATCAAAACAGTTATGAATTTACGATTGCTTTTTCTGCTACGAGTTTCTCTTGTCCTTTTGTTGCTGTGCCCATTCAGTTCCAATGCACAAGTACAGGTTAAAAGCTTGAAAGTTAATTTTATGAATCCGCCTGATGTGTATAAGCCAGGTGTTTACTGGTACTTTATGGATGGAAATATGTCTGCAGAATCCATTACCAAAGATTTGGAATCAATGAAAAAAGCAGGGATAGGCAACCTGATCTTTCTGGAAGTAAATGTAGGTGTTCCAAGAGGGAAGGTCGATTTTCTAAGTGATGTCTGGAAATCACTTTTTGTACATGCAGAAAAAGAAGCCAGAAGATTGGGTATAGAAATTACTTTAGGTATCGGGCCTGGCTGGACAGGAAGTGGTGGTCCATGGGTTAAGCCGGAACAATCCATGAAACATCTGGTATCCAGCCAGGTTATTATATCTGCTGCTGACCGGAAGAAAATTGTTTTGCCCCTGCCACTTCCTAAAAAACCATTTTTTGGAGAGAATAATCTGACCGATGCTTTTAAAGTGGACTGGATGCGGTATTATGAAGATGTTGCTGTGCTTGCTTTTCCATATGTAGAACAAGGGAGTCGGATAGCTGATTATGAAGAAAAGGCACTCTTTTACAGAGCTCCATACAGTTCTGGAGTGGTAAAACCCCTTATGCCATCACCATCTGGGTTGATAGGTGATGAAAAAGCAGCCATTCAAAAAGACAAAATTATAGATCTTACAGATAAAATGCAGCCTGATGGCACATTGAATTGGTTTCCAGCTACTGGTAAATGGATAGTGATGCGTTTTGTGAGCCGGAATAATGGTGCTATAACCCGTCCCGCATCTTTTCCAGGCTTAGGCTTTGAAGCAGATAAATTCGATACTATTGCAATCAATGCACACCTTGATGTTTATGTAGGCAGCCTGCTGAAAAAGATAGGGAAAATTGAAAAAGGGCGTGCCGGTGGGTTAAAGCGCCTGCACATGGACAGCTGGGAGATGGGGGCACAAAATTGGACAGCAAATTTTAGGAAAGAGTTTCTGAAAAGAAGAGGATATGACCCACTGAAGTACTATCCGGCCTATGCTGGCAGCATTGTCGGAAGCCTGGAAGAAAGCGAAAGGTTTCTTTGGGATCTGAGACAAACTTCACAAGAGTTGGTGCTGGAAAACCATGCAGAACATGTAAAGAAATATGCCCGACGCCATAACCTTGAATTATCTATTGAACCCTATGATATGAACCCGACATCGGATCTGGATTTAGGTAGTGTAGCAGATGTACCAATGGCAGAATTCTGGAGTAAGGGTTTTGGTTTCAATTCCACTTATAGTGTAATTGAGGCTACTTCTATTGGTCATGTTATGGGTAAGTCTTTAATTCCTGCTGAAGCGTTTACAGCTCAAGGCGGGGAAGGCTGGCAACAGCATCCGGGCTCAATGAAAAACCAGGGAGACTGGGCTTTTGCAGCCGGAATTAACCGCTTTGTTTACCATACTTTTCAAAATCAGTTCCTGCCAGATTCGCTGAAACCGGGAGCAACGATGGGGCCTTATGGTGTGCATTGGGACAGAAGTCAGACCTGGTGGCCAATGGTTGGTGCTTATCATGATTACGTAACCAGGTCACAGTATCTTTTACAGCAAGGGCGTACTGTAGCCGACATCTTATACCTCACTCCTGAAGGATCCCCCCTGGTGTTTGTTCCACCTGCATCAGCTATGGTTGGTGATACAATAGGCGACAGGAAAGGCTATAATTTTGATGGCTGTTCTCCGGCACAACTGATGAAGGCATCGGTAAAGCATAACCAGGTTGTTTTTCCTGGAGGTGCCAGCTACCGCATTCTGGTTTTACCGGTCTATGAATCTATGACCCCTGCATTACTGACCAAAATTGGCGAACTGGCCAGCCAAGGTGCAACAGTTGTGGGCAGCCCGCCATTAAGGTCCCCGAGCCTGGTAAACTTTCCACATGGCGATACCGAAGTTCAATCACTGTGTTTGAAAATCTGGGGTACAGTTAGTAAGCCTACTCAGGAAATGTACCGTAATTACGGAAAAGGCAAACTGATATGGGGAGGAGCTTTAAGTGAACACCCAGATAATTTGTATCCACGGTATGATGTGACCGCTAAAATATTAAATTCTTTAAGCCTGATTGAAGATTTTCAGTCTGATGGACCGGTAAGATATACACACCGGACCGATGAAGGCTGGGATCTTTATTTTGTTTCCAATACAACAGATAAACCCATTAGTCTGACTGCTCATTTCAGATCGGTTAAGGGTTCTCCTGAATTATGGAATGCAGTTACAGGAAAGATCAGTAAGGTTGATCAGTTTGTTGCAGGACAGGAAAAAACAGTGATGCCTTTACAGCTGGATGCCTATGAAAGCATATTTGTACTGTTTTCCGCAGAGCACAAATGGGCAGCTTCCGCCAAAAAAAAGGAGAATACGCGGGATCAGCTAATGAGGCTTAATGGTTCATGGGATGTCAACTTTGATCCGAAATGGGGAGGCCCCGCGCATACGGTCTTTGATACTTTGTCTGACTGGTCCAAAAATAAAAATGAAGTCATCAGATACTATTCAGGTATTGCATCCTATCATCAGAAATTTGATTTAGCTGCTTCAAAATTGGAAAAAGGATCACCCGTTTATCTTGATCTAGGTAATGTTAAAAATATGGCCAGGGTAAAACTAAATGGAAAAGATCTGGGGGTGGTATGGACTGCTCCCTATAGCGTAGATATTTCAGGTGCTTTAAAACAAAAGAATAATCAGCTGACCATTGAAGTGGTTAACCTTTGGCCAAACAGGCTCATCGGTGATGAACTAAAACCTTATGATGGTGTGGTTAATGACCAATGGCCGGAGTGGTTGCTTAAGAATCAGCCGCGTACCAGTGGGAGGTACACTTTTACAACTTCTCAACCTTATAAAGCAAACACGCCTTTATTCGAGTCGGGCTTGTTAGGGCCGGTAACTATCGTTCAGGAAATAATCAGAGAAATAAAATAAAATACATGTATACACAAACAAAAGTGAAAGCTGGCCTTTTCGGTATAGGTCTGCAGGCTTATTGGAATCAGTTCGAAGGATTAAAAGAGCGGCTGATGGGGTATGTTGATCAGGTCGCAGTGGAGATGGGAAAATTTGATGCCGAAATTGTAAACCTTGGATTAATTGATACACCAGAGAAAGCTTTTGAAGCGGGTGCTACATTTAAAACAGCAGATGTTGATATTATTTTTCTTTATGTTTCTACTTATGCATTGTCTTCTACGGTGTTGCCTGTGGTTAGAAAAGCAAATGTGCCGGTTATTGTACTAAATCTTTCACCACAGGCAAGTATTGATTACGAAAGCTTTAACAGGTTATCAGACAGAACAGTCATGACAGGAGAGTGGCTGGCACATTGTTCATCTTGTGCAGTTCCGGAAATTGCTAATGTTTTTAACCGTTGTAAAATTCCATTTTTTCAGGTAACTGGTATGCTCTATAACGATCCTCATGTCTGGAAAGAGGTTCTGGAATGGATAGAGGCAGCAAACGTTGCAAGGATTATGTATCATAATCGGCTTGGCATTATGGGTAATTATTATAGTGGTATGATGGATATCTACACCGACCTTACCCTCCAGTATGCTACTTTTGGGGGGCACATGGAGGTAATTGAAGTCGATGAACTGTCTGGCTTAAGCGCACAGGTAACCGATGTAGAGATCGAAGCTAAACTCCTGGAAATTCATGCAGTTTTTGACGTTCAGGACAATTGTCTGCCTCAGGAGCTACATAGAGCTGCACAGACCGCGGTAGCCTTGGACAAGCTGGTCGTCAAACATCAGCTGGGTTCTCTTGCTTATTATCATAAAGGAAGCGGCAATGCTATCAATGAAAATACCATAACTTCAGTGATCCTTGGAAATTCACTTTTAACGGGCAGAAATATTCCGGTTGCAGGTGAGTATGAAATAAAAAATGTACAAGCCATGAAGATCATTGATAGTTTTGGTGCAGGTGGTTCTTTCACAGAATATTATGCAATGGATTTCAATGATGATGTCGTTCTGATGGGACATGACGGGCCATGTCATCCCCGGATAGCAGAAGGTAAAGTTAAAGTAAGACCGCTGGAGGTTTATCATGGTAAAGTAGGAAACGGCTTATCCGTTGAAATGTCTGTAAGTCATGGTGCTGTTACCTTACTTTCTGTTGTCGAAACTGGTGATGGCACGCTTAAATTCCTTGTAGCAGAAGGAGAATCTGTACCAGGTAGTATCTTGGAAATAGGTAATACCAATAGCCGGTATAGATTTTCTATAGGATCGAGAAACTTTGTTGAGGCCTGGAATAAGCAGGGGCCGGCACATCACTGTGCTATCGGCAAGGGGAACCTTGCTTCCAAAATTAAAAAACTAGGAGAGGTATTAAAGGTAAAGACTATACAGGTTTGCTGATGTTTTTCCCGAATTTACAACACTAGATCATCCTAAAAAGGCCGTTTTCCTTTAAAGAATACGGCCTTTTTAGTTGATTTGCAACAGCTAAACCGTAGATTTTATTTTCAGCTCTTTTAATTGTTTATCATCAATAGTAGATGGACTGTCAATCATTACGTCTCTGCCCGAATTGTTTTTAGGGAAGGCAATAACGTCTCTAATACTGTCTAAGCCTGCAAAAATAGAACACAAGCGGTCAAATCCAAAGGCTATCCCGCCATGTGGTGGTGCTCCAAATTCAAAGGCATCCATTAGAAAGCCGAATTGTTTTTGTGCATCTTCCGCCGAAAAGCCCAAATGCTTAAACATTAAAGCTTGTAAATTTCTTTCGTGAATACGGATAGATCCTCCACCGATTTCTGTTCCATTAACCACCATATCATAGGCATTTGCTCTTACCTCTCCCGGATGGGTGTCAAGTAAAGCAATATCTTCTGGTTTAGGCGATGTAAAAGGATGGTGCATGGCATGGTAGCGTTCTGATTCTTCATCCCACTCTAATAGCGGGAAATCCAGAACCCAAAGGGCACTAAATGTATTTTTATCGCGTAAACCTAATCTGTTACCCATCTCTAAACGAAGTTCACTTAATTGTTTGCGAACTTTATCAGTTGTGCCTGCCATGAGGAGTATTAAATCTCCAGGTTGAGAATTTAAGGCAGCAGACCATTTAGCGAGTTCTTCTTCGTTGTAAAACTTATCTACAGATGATTTTAGCGTACCATCACCATTGTGTCTGCAATAAATTAATCCTGTTGCACCTATCTGCGGACGTTTAATGAAATCAGTTAATTCGTCCATTTGTTTACGCGTATAGTGAGAGCAGCCCTTAGCATTGATGCCGATTACTAATTCTGCATGGTCAAAAACAGGGAAGTCATGACCTTTTACCAGGTCGCTAAGTTCCACAAACTGCATTTCAAAACGGGTATCAGGCTTGTCAGATCCATATAAACGCATGGCATCTGCGTATTGCATTCTAGGGACTTCTGGCAGGTCTATACCTTTAATTTCTTTAAATAAAGTACGGATAAGTCCTTCAAAAGTGTTTAGGATATCTTCTTGCTCAATAAAAGACATTTCGCAATCTATCTGTGTAAATTCAGGTTGCCTGTCGGCACGTAAATCTTCATCTCTAAAACATTTTACAATTTGAAAGTAACGGTCAAATCCCGAAACCATTAATAACTGTTTAAATGTTTGTGGCGATTGAGGTAAGGCATAAAATTCGCCGGCATTCATTCTGCTGGGCACAACAAAATCTCTGGCACCTTCGGGAGTTGATTTAATCAATACAGGAGTTTCTACTTCTATGAAGTCTAAACCATCAAGGTACCGTCGAACTGCTTGTGCCATGCGATGGCGCAGGATCATATTATTCCTAACCGGTGTACGACGTAAATCAAGGTAACGGTACTTCATGCGCAAGTCATCACCACCATCAGTTTCATCCTCAATTAAAAAAGGGGGTATTTTCGCTGCATTCAATATTTCCAGGGCCGTGATTTTTATTTCCACATCCCCCGTAGGCATTTTTGCGTTTTTATTTGAGCGTTCCACTACGATACCGCTTGCCTTAATTACAAATTCACGACCCAATTTCCGTGCGGCTTCGCACAAACCCTGGTTGTCATCCATATTAAAAACTAACTGCGTAATTCCGTATCGATCACGAATATCAATAAAAGTCATTCCGCCCAGGTCTCTGGATTTTTGTACCCAGCCGCAGAGAATCACATTTTCTCCAAGATTCTTCGTGGTTAAAGCACCGCAAGTTGTTGTTCTTAGCATTATTGTAGTAATTAAGTCGCAAAAATATTCATTTATTTCTCATATCCATGCAAGCGCTCAAAAGTTTGCTCTCCTTTTTATATATTTACCGCTTTATAAATAAAACATGATCGAATTATTAAGTGACCCTGCTGCTTGGATATCTTTAGTTACTCTAACCTTGTTGGAGATTGTACTGGGTATTGATAACATTATTTTCATTTCTATATTATCTTCTAAATTACCATTAGAACAACAGGCCAAAGCAAGAAAACTAGGATTGGCACTCGCCATGATTACCAGGGTTTTATTGTTGCTTTCTTTGAGTTGGGTGATGAGCTTAACAGCTGATTTGTTTAATGTAGGCTCCTGGTTTAATTTGAGTGATTCAGACTTAATGACAAAACTGGCCATTTCTGGAAGAGACATTATTTTGATTACAGGAGGTCTGTTTCTTATCTATAAAAGTACACATGAAATCCATTTAAAGTTAGAGGGTGAAGAAGATAGTGGTGGAAAACCAAAGGTGCAGACCTTTAGTGGGGTAATTACACAGATTTTGTTGCTTGATATTGTATTTTCATTAGACTCGGTTATTACAGCTGTAGGTATGGCAGAACATGTGGAGATTATGATTGCTGCAGTAGTTATTGCCGTTCTGATCATGATGGTTTCGGCAAATGCCATCAGCAATTTTGTAAACAATCATCCAACAGTTAAAATGCTTGCCTTATCGTTTTTATTGCTGATTGGAGTTTCTCTGCTAGCTGAAGGTTTTGACCAGCATATTCCAAAAGGTTATATTTATTTTGCTATGGCATTCTCTATTTTAGTTGAAATGCTGAACCTGAAAATGAAAAAGAACACGAAAGAGCCAATTGAATTAAGAGATACACCAAGAGAAAATATCGATTAATTTATTGCTGCTATTCAATTAGTAAAAGTACTTTTGCCTTCTCCTAACGGCAAAAGTACTTTTTATGATTTCATTTTTTGAGGCCTCACTGGCTGAACTTTCCATACATAGAATCGGCAATAAAGCTGAAGATGAGTTTTATGTGCTCTCTGATCAATCCCTTGTTATTCAAGACGAACAACTAAAGGAACTCCTGTTAGAATATTTCTTAAGCCCTTATTTAAAGGTGAATGAAATTTATCGTTTTTTTCATCCAAATGATGATTTGAACTTAAATGAAGTTTATCATTTTGCTGAAGCCATCTTTGAAAAAGGAAGTAATTTCCATCAAAACAGTCAGCAGCTGGCAAAATATCTTTATGAAATTTCCAGCCATCCTAAAATTAAATCAGGTGAGTTGTATGTCGCCTATTTTGAAAATGTACAAATTGAGGGCGAGGTTCACGATGCCATAGGAATCTTTAAATCTGAAACGAAAGAAACCTATTTAAAGGTTTATCCAGAGAATAGTGGTTTTAACCTGAGTTATGAGCAAGAGGCCATTAATATTAGTAAGCTTGATAAAGGTTGTTTAATTATCAATACAGAAAAAGAGGAAGGCTATAAAGTGGCCATCATTGACCAGACTAACCGTAGTTCGGATGCTGTTTATTGGAAAGATGAATTCCTGAAACTTAAAGTCAGGAATGATAATTATAACCAGACTAACAATGTTTTAGGCGTTTATAAGAACTTCGTGACCCAAAAGCTTGATGAAGATTTTGAAATTTCTAAGGCCGATAAAATTGACTTATTAAATAAGTCGATGAAGTACTTTAAGGAGAAAGAAAGTTTCGACCTAGAGGAGTTTTCTAACGAAGTAATTGCTAATGCAGAGGGGATTGAATCTTTTAAAAACTTCAAAAAGAATTACGAAGAAGAATTTGACACCAATATTGCGGATAGCTTTGAGATTTCTGAGGCGGCTGTTAAAAAACAGAGCAAGTCTTTTAAGCGTATCATTAAGCTAGATAAAAATTTTCATATTTATATTCACGGCAACAAAGAGTTAATAGAAAAGGGGTTTGACGAAGATAAATCTATGAATTATTATAAAGTTTATTTCAAGGAAGAGTTGTAAACTCATAATTAATTGTAGATTTATTTTTATAAACCAAATATTTCTAACAATTGATGAGTCCCGAACCAAAGAGCAACAACATTTTTAAAGTTATTGGTGCCTCCTCCCTGGGTACATTAATAGAATGGTATGATTTTTATATCTTCGGCAGCCTAGCAGCCATTATAGGGTCGCAATTGTTTCCTGCAGATGCAGGGGCATCCGCATTGATTAACACGTTGGCTATTTTTGCCGCAGGTTTTATTGTGCGGCCTTTCGGAGCCTTGTTCTTTGGTCGCCTGGGCGACCTGATTGGAAGGAAACATACTTTTTTATTGACATTGGTACTTATGGGCGGCTCTACGTTTTTAATAGGCCTAATTCCATCTTATTCTAGTATTGGTTATGCAGCGCCTCTATTGGTTTTAATTCTGCGTTTAGTGCAGGGGTTGGCCTTGGGAGGTGAATATGGTGGTGCTGCAACTTATGTAGCAGAACATGCTCCGGCAAATAAACGCGGTTTCTTTACCAGCTGGATACAGACAACTGCAACCGGTGGATTGTTTCTTTCTCTTGGTGTTATTGTGCTAACCAAAAATCTTTTAGGTACAGAAGATTTTGCTTCATGGGGTTGGAGAATACCTTTCTTGTTGTCAATCTTGTTAGTTGGCGTTTCCATCTACATCCGGATGAAAATGCACGAGTCACCAATGTTTGAAAAATTAAAGTCAGAAGGTAAAGTTTCTAAAAATCCATTGAAAGAAAGTTTTAGTAATAAACGCAACTTTAAAATGGTACTCCTTGCTTTATTTGGAGCTACTATGGGTCAGGGGGTAATTTGGTATACCGGCCAATTCTATGCACAGTCTTTCCTGGAAAACACTTGTAAAGTTGATTTTAACGATTCCCGTTACATTCTTTTATGGGGTATAGCTTTTGCCACACCTTTCTTTGTAATTTTTGGTGCCTGGAGCGATCGGGTGGGTCGAAAATGGATCATGTTAGCTGGTATGTTACTGGGGGTTATTTTCTACAGGCCTATTTACCAGATTTTTTTAGATGATACTGATGTAACGAAAGTTACCCAGCAAGATATAATGGAGGTTAGCCATCCTATTGTTGTTCGTAGTTTGATCAATAACACTGCCGATAGCCTGATTACCACAACATCTAGGGTAACGTTATTAAGTGGCGCTGCTTTTACCAAAGTACAGTCGCATACCAAATATGCTGACCCCGCAAAAGGTAATGTTGTAGCTCCTGATACTTATAAAGATAAGATATTGAGTGCCGGGGTGTTTTGGAAATTCGTTGGCTTAATCTTCTTTCAAATATTATTAGTGACGATGGTTTATGGACCAATAGCTGCATTTTTAGTAGAGTTGTTTCCAACAAAAATCAGGTATACTTCCATGTCTTTACCTTACCATGTTGGTAATGGTGTATTTGGGGGCTTAGTGCCTTTCATTGCTACATTGATAGCCAGCTTTGCAGGCTCTAATCCTTTATCCGGTTTATGGTATCCTATTGGCATTGCTGCTTTAGGGTTTCTGATCGGAGCAATTTATTTATCCAACAAAAAACCTGACCACGGTGAAGAAGATCAGGATCAAATTAAAGCATCATGAACAAATTAAAAAAGACACTCGGTATATTTTGGATGCTTCTTGGTCCTTCATCGATAATCTTCCTGTTTATGCAAGCTTTTGAAAAGGTTGGGCTGGCAGCGGCAGGAGTAGAAAGAACAAATACAGCCTTACAATGGGGCATCATCTTATTCATCTTTATCCCTATCAGCGCAGGACTGGTTATTTTTGGCTATTATGCTTTTAAAGGGGAGTATGATCAACTCCCCGGAGTGGATGAATAAGTGCTTAGGGTTTTAAAGTACCCTAAGCAATAATCCTTTTAAATATTCACCTTCAGAGAAGGAAATTCGGACAGGGTGGTCTTCTGGCTGAGAAAACTGCTTAATGATTTGGACTTCTTTGCCTGCATCTAAAGCTGCCCATGCAATAATTTGTTTAAAGGTCTCTATGTCTACTGCTCCTGAGCAAGAGAAAGTGGCCAGTAAACCTCCGCTTTCCAATAAGTGCATAGCCAGACGGTTCAGGTCTTTATAAGCACGTGCGGCACGATCTAAAGCAGACCGCGAGGGTGCATATTTTGGCGGATCAAGAATAATGATGTCAAACTTCTTACCTTCTTCTTTAAAAATACGCAATTGCTTGTTTACATCAGATTGTATACTAGTTTGCTGCTCTTCATTATATCCGTTTAAGGCAATGTTATGTTTTAATGTTTCCATGGCCAGAGCAGAACTGTCAATACTGGTTATATGACTGGCGCCCTTTCTTAAACAATTTAAGGAAAATCCTCCGCTATAACTAAAGCAATCCAATACATTCTTACCTGATGCATATTCCGCTAAAATCCGTCTGTTGTCGCGTTGATCGCAATAAAAGCCTGATTTTTGACCTTCCGCAATATTGATATGGTAAAGGATACCATTTTCTTTGACTTCGATAAATTCTGGCGGCATTTCTCCCCAAAGCAAGCCTTGTGCAATTTCCAGGTTCTCATGTGTGCGGGCATTAGAGTCGCTTTTATCAAAAATACCTTTAGGTTGTAATTCTTCTTTTAAGATAGCAATGATGTCCTGCTTGATGTTTTCCATGCCAGCACTTAAAATCTGAAGGGATAAAAAATCAGCATATTGATCAACAATTAATCCGGGAAGAAAATCAGCCTCACTGAATACCAGTCGGCAAGTATTGGTTTGTTTATCCTGTAAAACGTGCTGGCGGGCAGCAATAGCATTTTGTAGCTTTAGCTGGTACCAGGCTTTATCAATGGTCTTATTTTCATCCCATTCTAATAACCTAACAGCAACCCTTGATTGCCCATTGTAATAGCCATAGGCTAAGAATTCATTGTCGGCCGCCTTTACAATAACCACCTCGCCATTTAAAGGACTTCCTTTAACTTTGTCAATAGCGCCTGAAAATATCCAGGGGTGGCGTTGCAATGCTGCTTTTTCCTTACCTTTTTTGAGTATTACATCAATCATGGGGTAAAGGTAAAAAAAACCAGGTCAACTCATCTGCTTATTGAAATTAGGATGTAAGACTTAAGAGCAGTATTTTTACAGGAATTGAAAGAAATAATAATAATGTCTAAGGGCAGTAAATGGTGTTAAATGTATTTTAATTTTACAGGAGAAAATGATCCCGCACAGGAGGATGAGCATTACATGCGTCTGGCTTTACAGGAGGCAGAAAAGGCTTTTGATGCGGATGAAATTCCCATTGGCGCCATCGTGGTTTGCAAAGGAAGAATTGTGGGAAGGGGTTATAATTTAACCGAGCAATTAAATGATGTAACCGCTCATGCTGAAATGCAAGCTTTTACTTCAGCGAATCAAACTTTAGGGGGCAAATACCTTAAAGATTGTACAATTTATGTCACCATTGAGCCCTGTGTGATGTGTGCAGGGGCCAGTTACTGGATGCAAATTGGTCGAATTGTATTTGGCGCAAGGGAAGAAAAAAGAGGTTTCATCAGTAAGGGAATACATTTGTTGCATCCTAAAACAGTTTTAAAGCAGGGCGTGCTTGCCAAAGAATGTGCTGCACTTATGACACAGTTTTTCGTAAACAAACGCGGTTAAACTTACATTTACATAGAACAAATGTTAACTTGCGATTGTTATATTTGTTTATTAATTATTTAAAACTTAAATCATTCTATTATGGCTTTTGAATTACCTGCGTTACCTTACGCAACAGATGCACTAGAACCGCATATCGATAAATTAACCATGGAAATCCACCATGATAAACACCACCAGGCTTATGTTACCAATCTTAACAAAGCATTAGAAGGTAAGCCTGAGGCAACACATAGTTTGGACGATATTATTAAGAATATAGATAAATTCCCTGTTGCAGTTAGAAATAATGGTGGTGGTCACTTCAACCACTCTTTATTCTGGGAAGTAATTGCGCCAAACAAAGGTGGCGAACCTACTGGAGAATTGGCAGAAGCTATTAAAGCAACTTTCGGTACTTTCGCAGACTTCAAAACTAAGTTTTCTGAAGCTGGTACAACCCGTTTTGGTTCAGGATGGGCATGGCTAAGTGTTGGTGCTGACAAAAAACTGGTTGTTTCTTCTACACCAAACCAGGATAGCCCTCTAATGAATATTGCCGAGGTTAAAGGAACGCCAATTTTAGGGATGGATGTTTGGGAGCATGCTTATTATTTAAAATATCAAAACAGACGCCCTGAATACATTGCTGCATTTTGGAATGTAGTTAATTGGGATGCTGTTGCAGAACGTTTCCAAAAAGCAACTGCATAATTTTTATAAGGCTTTATTTTAAAGCTGATCAAAAAAGCCTGTTTTCTTTAATGTAGAGAACAGGCTTTTTCCGTTATACTATTTCATTTAAATCAACCTGCTTATATTTCATTTTGAAATAAAGTGCAGAAAACACAGTTAGCAGAAGGCCAATTACAGACAGCACGATTACACTGTTCGAAAAGAAGGAGACCCAATTCATTTGTACCCTCAAGATTTCCTTAGAGAACAATACACCCACACTGCCGATATAACCAAAAGAGTCGGCGAGGTAGATGAGGAACCCAACGTTTCCAGAATACCTGAATGTCGCAATCAGCCTTTCAAAAAACACCGCATTAAAAGGGATGTAAACCATATACAGGCCAAGTCCTACGGTAGTCATCCAACATAAAGGGGAAGAATGGTTATTTATAAAAGCGATGGTTGATAAACCTGCTAACAGGAATCCAAGACCAATAAACCCATGTGCGACCATAAGCGCTTTAAAACTATTGCGGATCATGACCATACTACCAATAAGTACTAATATGATCAGTGTGATAGGCGTTTCAGTTTTTGTAAAAATGGCTGGCTGATTAAAATAGCCCATTTCCTTCCACATCTCTGCACCGAAGTTATCGCGGATATCCCTAAAAATTGTAGCAAAAGTATAGATAAGAATACAGGCAATTAAACCTGGTAGGAAGGTCTTTAAAAAAGTATTTCGCTGTGCAGCGCTCATCGGCGTACGCTCCATTCGTTCTGAAATATCTTGTACTTCGGGAGGGGGAATCTTCTCCATCAGGTAAACAAAAAGGAGCAGCGGTACAGCGAATAAGAGTCCAGTATAAAATGGAACCCAAAATTCAGATAACTGAAACTCGAGCATCAACCATCCACCTGCAGTACGGACAAAACCTGAGGCAAAAATAAAGCTGACGGCAAGTGTAGCGCCAATAAAATCCGTACCCCTCCGCCCTTCGATATAAGAGAACACAACGCCCCATAACATACCCAGAGGGAAGCCGTTGATAAAGAGAAAGGCAATATTGTAGGGTACAGGTACTAGCGCAAAACACAGCCAGCTTAACCAGGAAATGGCTGTAAGCACGAGGATAATTGTTCCTCTTCCGGTTCGTTTTAATTCAGAAATATATTTTATTCCATAGAATTTAGCCAGCATATAACCCAATACCTGACTAATGACCAGCATTGTTTTATAGCTATATCCTGCAACCATTATGCCGTCGAATGTAGCAACGGTAAAGGATTTACGGAAGCCGAAGATCATAGTATAGGCGAGAAAGACAACAATCGCAGCGTAAATATTTATTTTTAACCTGCTTCCGGTTATTGGTTTCGGCTTAAAAAAGAGCATAAACTTATGTATATAGAGGAAGCAAGATAATAATTTAATAGGATTAAGCTTATTAGACCTTATAATCCGATTACATCTTTTTTCTTTTTGTTTTTCATGGTTTTTGGAACTACCTCCATAATTTCTTCTTTGAAAGCATTTAACATTCGCTTTTTGATGAAGTTTTTATGTGTAACTAAGCTGATTTCCCGAACAGGTTCAGGAGATTTAAAAGGCCTGATTTTACTAAGTTGTTTGTTGCTGAGTTCTGCTAAAGCAAGTTCCGGAATAATCGTAGCACCGTTGTTTAAATCAACCATTTTAATTAGTGTTTCAACACTTCCGGTATTGTAGGTTAGTCCTTGGAGCCTGTTTTCTTGTGTTGACCTACAAATATTGAGTACCTGAGCGCGCATGCAATGTCTTTCATTGAGCAACCAAATATTCTCTGATTCCAAGTCTTCGGGGTCTATGTTTTTCTTTTTAATTAGTTTGCTGTTTTTGCTGATATAGGTCACGAAATTCTCATAGAAAAGTGGATCCTCGATAATAGACTCCTCTGCAAGTGGCGTGGCCAGTAATCCGCAATCCAGCACACCCGTTTTAAGGTGGTGAATAATGTCATCAGTAGTATATTCCCAAATTAACAATTTCAGTGCAGGATACTTTTCCATCATAGAGGCAATCACCTGTGGCAAGAGGTATGGTGCGAGGGTAGGAATAATGCCAACCCGAAGTTCGCCAGCTATATCCTGTTGTTGGTTATTGATGAGTTCTTTAATTTTCTGACTTTCCTGCAGGACGATCCTGGCTTGTTCTATAATTTGGGCACCAATTTCTGTAGGGGTCACTGGTTGTCGGCTGCGGTCAAATAGCTTAACGTTGAGCATTTCTTCGAGCTTCTGCACTTGCATACTTAAGGTAGGCTGAGTTACAAAGCACTTTTCTGCAGCACCAACAAAACTTCTGTAGGTATCTACAGCCACAATGTATTCCAGTTGAACCAGCGTCATAAATTTAGGGTTTAATTTTATTTAAAAAGTCCTGATAAGCGAGGGAAATTCCTTCTTCCAGCTCTACTTTATGTTTCCATCCCAGGTTGTGAAGTTTAGAAACGTCCATCAGCTTGCGGGGTGTACCATCTGGTTTACTGCTATCGAATGTCAGCTCACCTTTAAATCCAATAATTTTTTTGATCATTAAGGCCAGGTCTTTGATCGTTAAATCTTCGCCAGTACCAATATTAATCAGGTTATTCTCATTGTAATTTTCCATTAAAAAATAACAGGCATCTGCCAGGTCATCAGCAAATAAAAATTCACGCATTGGCGAACCAGATCCCCAAACAATAACCGCTGCACTGCCATTTAATTTTGCTTCATGAAATTTACGGATCAAGGCAGGTAATACATGTGCGTTTTGCGGGTGGTAATTGTCATTGTAGCCATATAAATTGGTTGGCATTACTGAAATGAAATTACAGTTGTATTGTGCCCGGTAAGCATCACACAACTTAATACCTGCAATTTTAGCAATGGCGTAAGGTTCATTTGTTTCTTCCAATAAACCAGTTAATAGGTATTCCTCTTTTAGGGGCTGGGGAGCTAATTTTGGATAAATGCAGCTAGAGCCCAGGAACATTAGTTTCTTTACGCCGTTTAAGTAAGACTGATGAATAACATTGTTTTGAATACATAGGTTTTCATACAGGAAATCTGCACGGTAAGTATTGTTGGCAATGATACCACCAACTTTAGCTGCAGCTAAAAATACATATTCCGGTTTTTCTGCTGTAAAGAAAGCCGTCACTGCCAGTTGATCTTTTAAATCAAGTTCCGAAGACGTTCTGGTAACCAGATTGGTATAGCCTTCTTGTTGTAATTTCCGGTAAATTGCTGAGCCTACCATTCCTCGGTGACCCGCCACGTAAATTTTTGAATGTCTTTCCAATATATAGCTATTTTGTAAACAAAAGTACGAATTAGAAACGAACCTGTCGATGAACAGATTTAATTGTATTTTTGCAGAAAAAAAGAATAAATAGTGGGTAAGGACAAATTAAGAAAGTTTACGGAGATAGATACTTTTGCTAATGTTTATCAATTGGAAGAGGGGAAGGTCCTACGGGGGAAATGGGCTGAACTACATTTTAAAAACGACCATCCCATAGTATTGGAGCTTGCTTGTGGTAAAGGCGAATATTCTGTTGGTTTGGCCAAGTTATTTCCGCAGAAAAACTTTATTGGTATAGACCTCAAGGGAAACAGAATCTGGCGTGGTGCACGCACTGGAGTGGATGAGGGTATTGCCAACCTCGCTTTTTTAAGGATACAGATAGAAGATATTGTGGAATATTTTGGAGAAAATGAAATAGATGAAATTTGGATCACTTTTCCTGACCCACAGCCACAGGAAAGCAGAGAAAAAAAACGCTTAACTTTTCCCGGTTTCCTCCATAAATATAAAGGGTTTTTAAAACCTGGCGCTAAGATTAATTTAAAAACTGATAACGATGGTTTATATAATTATACCGTCGAAAAAGTAATAGAATTAGGATTAACTTGTCATAAGAAAACAGCACATTTATACCTGTCGGAATATGATGATGAAGTGCTTTCTATTAAAACCCATTATGAAAGGATTTACCTGAAGCATGATAAAAACATCAATTATATCCAGTTTTCATTAGTTTAATTACTTGGCTGGCAAATGGAACAGACATTTTATGAGCAGGTTTTCGAAGTGGTAAAACTTATTCCAAAGGGTAGGGTTACAAGTTATGGGGCGATAGCAAAAAGCCTGGGTGCTGGGGGTTCTTCGCGTATGGTGGGTCATGCCATGCGTTACGCAGGTAGCGTCCATCCACCATTACCAGCACATCGGGTAGTTAACAGTGTGGGTTTATTGACTGGCAAATTTCATTTTAATCCGCCAACGCTTATGGCAGCATTGTTGGAAAACGAAGGGATTATTATAAAAAATGATAAAGTACAAAACTTTACAACTCATTTTTGGAATCCGCTCACAGAAATATAATTAATCAGAATATTTATTAAATAGAAGCCTTTAAAAGATGGGTAAATTAGTAGAAGAATTTAACGACTATCGCACAAAAATGAACGATAGAATTATGGAAACCTCCAACACCAATATTAAAAGGTTTTTTGCTTTAGATACCACCACTTATGCTGAAGGAGCGTTGAATGTGAAAACTAAGGAAATGTTGGGTTTGGTAGCTTCCATGGTGTTGCGTTGCGACGATTGTATAAAATATCATTTAGAAAAATGCTATAATGAAGGGGTGAGTCAGATAGAGATCAATGAAGTATTTATGATTGCCAACCTTGTGGGTGGCTCCATCGTTATACCTCATTATCGCCGTGCGGTAGAATACTGGGATGAATTAAGTTTATAATAGCATGGCTGTAGAACCTAGACGTTGTTCTTGGTGTGGAACTGACCCATTATATGTGAAATACCATGATGAGGAATGGGGTAAACCTATTTATGATGACAAAGTGCTCTTTGAGTTTTTGATTCTGGAAGGGGCACAAGCAGGCTTAAGCTGGATCACAATTTTGCGCCGCAGGGAGGGGTACCGCAATGCCTTTGCTGATTTTGAGGTCCAAAAAGTTGCAGCCTTCACCGACGAAGATGTGGAACGCTTAATGAATGACCCCGGTATCATCAGGAACAGGTTAAAAATAAAGAGCGCCATTAGCAATGCTAAACTTTTTATAACCCTTCAGCAAGAATTTGGTTCTTTCGCCAATTACATATGGGCCTTTTTGCCTGGTAAAAAACCTGTTTTAAATGATGTTACAGGTCCTGAAGGTGTTCCAGCAAGTTCGGTTTTGTCTGATGCCATTAGCAAAGACATGAAGAAACGAGGCTTTAAGTTTTTTGGAACCATCATTTGTTATGCACACATGCAAGCAACAGGAATGGTGAACGATCATTTTGCCGATTGCATCAGCAGGTAAGCCTATTTCTGTAGTGCATTATAAGCACTCACAAAGGCTTCGATGTTTTTTGCATCAAAGCTATCAGTGGCTTTTATTCTTTCCGCAAGGTCTGCGTCACCACTTAATTTCTGCAGCAAAATCGTTTTCACTAGTTCGGTTTCATTCCCTGTATTTCCATCTAAAGGAATTTCCTGGAGCGGCCCTGTTCCTAATTTTTCAATATAATAAACGGCGTTGCGGTTAGCGCCTTTTTGTTTCCTGCTATTTCTGCCACCGCCACCTATTGAAATGCCGCCGCCAATTCCAACACCACCATAACCTCCCGATCCAATTCCGACGCCAAAAGAAGGCATTACCCTAGCCCGCTGTTCTGGAGGCCCTTTCATAACAATATTTCCCATAGCATATAAATTAACCACACCATGCTCCTCCAATTTGAAAAAACGATATTCCATACGCTTTTTTACAACAATTGGTTTGCTTACAAAAGTATTTCCATTCCATAAAAACTCCTTGATGTCTTTCGCCTGATAAGCAATCATTTTATTGTCTGCCAGCAAGTTTACGGTAGTGAAATCTGTACCTTGTATAGTGCCCCTTACAAAGTTGCCATCAGCAATGATCACGGCATCCTGCGCAATAGCACTATTGCCAAGCAGCATTGAAAATACAAATATTAAGGCTCGTTGATATAATTTCATGGTAGACAAGTTTAAAGCGTGTGACTTAGCATTCATTAGTTGAACAAAAATAAAGATAATAAGGCCAGTTTTAATCGCTATTACTAACTTTGATAAAATCCCGGTTTAAAATGAAACTAATATAAGCTTAGAAATAACAACGAATAAATGCTTAAGATAGCTTCACCAAATTAAAAACATAAATATACTAATGAAAAAACTTTTTCTTCTTGATGGTATGGCGCTTATTTATAGGGCGCATTTTGCCCTAAGTAAAAGCCCAAGGTTTACCTCTACCGGTATCAATACCTCTGCCGTTATGGGTTTTGCAAATACCTTAATGGAGGTATTACGGAAAGAAAATCCTACACATATTGCTGTTGTTTTTGATACCGAAGCACCTACCGAGCGCCATACAGATTTTGAAGCCTATAAAGCACATCGCCAGGCAATGCCCGAAGATCTTTCAGCAGCTTTACCTTATGTGTTTAAACTGATAGAAGGCTTTAAAATTCCTGTGATCACCAAAGATGGTTTCGAAGCCGATGACATTATCGGTACTTTAGCCAAGGAAGCAGAGAAAGCAGGATTTACGGTGTATTGCATGACACCTGATAAGGATTTTGCACAGTTGGTATCAGAAAATATACATATTTATAAGCCTGCCCGAATGGGTAATGGCATGGAAATCATTGGTGTAAAAGAAGTTCTAGCCAAATGGGAAATTGTAGACGTTAAACAAGTTATAGATATTTTAGGTTTATGGGGAGATGCCGTAGATAATATTCCAGGCATCCCTGGTATAGGGGAGAAAAATGCTAAACTACTCATCAAACAATATGGTTCGGTAGAAAATATCATTGCCCATGCACATGAGTTAAAAGGCAAACAACGCGAAAATGTAATCATGTTTGCAGAACAGGGAATGATCTCTAAAAAACTGGCTACGATTATACTGGATGTGCCTGTGGAATTTGATGAAAAATCCTTAATACTGGAAGAACCCAGCAGAGAACTGCTTGAGCCCTTATTTGCAGAGCTCGAATTCAGAACCCTGGGCAAGCGCGTTTTTGGGGAAAACTTTACTATTGGCAGCACTGAAAATAATTTTTCTTTACAAACTGATCTTTTTGGCCAGGTTATGGAAGATGAAGGCAGTAAATTGAAGGTGTTTGTTGCGCCTCCATCTTTATTTGAACAGCCTACTGCTAAAACAATACTGGATGTTGAGCACGACTATCAACTTGTTGATACTGCCGAAAAAAGGCAGGTTCTTATCGCCCTGTTACTTCAACAGGAAAGCATTTCTTTTGATACGGAAACTACAGGTACAGACGCAAACATAGCCGAATTGGTTGGTTTATCTTTTTGTATCCAAACAGGAACAGGCTATTATGTTCCTTTACCCGCCGACCAACATGAAGCACAACTGCTGGTTGATGAATTCAGGCCGGTGTTGGAGAACGAAAATATCGCTAAAACAGGGCAAAATATTAAATACGATATTCTGGTCATGAAATGGTACGGTGTTCATCTTAAGGGCCGGTTGTTTGATACCATGCTGGCGCATTACCTGATTGATCCCGATACGCGCCATAACATGGATCTTTTATCGGAGAACTATTTAAATTATCGCCCTATTTCTATTACTACCTTAATAGGTGCCAAAGGTAAAAACCAGGGCACCATGAGGGATGTGCCAGTAGCCCAAGTTGTGGATTACGCTTCAGAAGATGCAGATGTGACTTTACAGCTTGCCCAATTATTTGAGCCCATGTTGAAAGACTTAAATGCCTATCAGCTTGCTGTTGAAGTAGAAAACCCATTGATTTATGTGTTGGCAGACATCGAAAAAGAAGGGGTTAAAATTGATGCCGAAACGCTGCAAAATTATTCTAAAGAGTTGGAGATAGACATCCGAAGGTTTGAAAAATCGGTATTTGAAAAATGTGGTGTAACTTTTAACCTGGCCTCACCAAAGCAATTGGGGGAGGTACTATTTGATAAATTGCAATTAGACCCTAAGGCTAAGAAAACAAAAACAGGTCAGTATCAAACTGGTGAAGATGTTTTATTGGCACTGGCCAGTAAAAGTGATGTTGTAAAAGATATCCTTGATTTCCGCCAGCTGCAAAAATTGAAGTCAACCTACGTGGATGCATTGCCATTATTGGTAAACCCTAAAACCGGAAGGGTGCACACGAGTTTTAACCAGGCTGTTGCAGCTACAGGAAGGTTAAGTTCTAATAACCCAAACTTGCAGAATATTCCAATCCGCACAGAACGGGGCAGGGAAGTACGTAAAGCTTTTATTCCGAGGGATGAAAACCATGTATTACTTTCTGCAGATTATTCGCAGATCGAGCTGCGCATCATTGCTGAAATCAGTAAAGAAGAGAATATGCTGGATGCCTTTAATCGTGGTATTGATATCCATACGGCTACAGCGGCAAAAGTTTATGGCGTTTCTATTGAAGAAGTAAGTGCAGACCAGCGTAGGAATGCTAAGGCTGTAAACTTTGGTATCATATATGGGCAATCCGCTTTTGGCTTGTCTCAGAACCTGGGTATTCCACGTAAAGAGGCTGCTACCATTATTGAACAATATTTTGAGCAATATCCTGGTATTAAAAGATATATGACCGATACCATGAACTTTGCCCGTGAGAATGGTTTTGTAGAAACCATTCTTGGTAGAAGAAGGTATTTGCGCGATATCAATTCTGCCAATCAAACGGTAAGAGGTTTTGCTGAGCGAAATGCAATCAATGCACCGATACAGGGTTCAGCAGCGGATATGATTAAAGTCGCCATGATTAACATTCATCGCGATATTCAAAGCAGGGGCCTTCAATCTAAAATGACTATGCAGGTGCATGATGAGCTTGTGTTTGATGTGCTGCGGACAGAGGTTGCAGAAATGAAGGAAATTATTGCTCACCGAATGAAAACAGCCATTAAAACCACAGTACCTATTGAAGTGGAAATTGGCGAAGGAGAAAATTGGCTGGAAGCACATTAAAATTTATTGCTTTTCGGAAAGACTTTTAAACAAAAGGAGGCTGTCGTAAAAATCACGACAGCCTCCTTTTTCAGATAGATAAGATTACAACTCAATCGTTTCACCTATTACCGGTAAAAACAGTTGTTTATTTTCTCGTTTAAATTTCTTAATAGCTTCATTAGTGTCGATTTCAATAACTGGAAAAGTATTGTAGTGAACACCGATCACCTGATTGCAATTGATATAGTCGGTAGCAACCAGCGCATCATCCACATCCATGGTAAAGTTTCCTCCGATAGGTAAAATAGCATAATCGATCTTGTACAGATCGGTCAGCAACTTCATGTCAGCATTCAAAGAAGTATCACCAGCGTAATAAATAGTTTTACCTCCAGTTTCTATTACAAAACCAGCAGGATTGCCACCATAACTGCCATCAGGCATAGAACTTGAATGTGTAGCCCATACCAGTCGCAGAGTTCCAAAATCAAACTTTTGCTTACCAAAATTCATGGCATGGGTATTGGTGACACCTTGTTTTTCTGCCCATTCCAAAACTTCCACCATTCCAATAACCTTTGCTCTAGTCTGAGCAGCCAAAGTAACCAGGTCAGCAACATGATCTCCATGCCCGTGGCTCACCAAAATATAATCAGCCTCAATGGCTTCTATATTGACGTACTTAGCTAATGGGTTGGGGGTAATAAAAGGATCAATCAAAAACTTGATGCCATCAGCCTCTAAAAGGAAGCAAGAATGCCCATAATAAGTATATTTCATAATGATGAATTAAGCACCAAACATTCCACCGAGTCCACCCAGCATATCTTTAGTTGCTGATTGCATTTCTGTAGCACTCACTTGCTCTGCTTGTACCAGTGCTTTGTTAATTGCCGTAAGCAGCAATTCTTCCAGTTCTTCTTTATCTGCCTGTTTATAGAAACCTTCTTCAATTTCCACCGCCGTAATTACCTTATTTGCGGTAGCAGTAATTTTTATGGCACCACCTTCTACTTCACCGTAAACAAAAACGGTATCTAATCTTTTTTTTATCTCTTCCGCTTTTTGTTGCGCGGCCATTATTTTATCAAACATATCTTGTGTTTTTTATTTAAAACGAAATTAGAGGAAATTAGTTTATTTTTTTTAAAAGCAACTTAATGTAACAGTTCTCTTGATACAAGTAGCTATAAAACGAGTATCAGTTAAACTAGTTTTCTTGGTTTAGCTCTTTCATATTGCGCAGGCCATTTCACGTCGTCACCTAATTCTTGTGCAGCATTTAAAGCAAAATAAGGATCCCTCAAAAGTTCACGCGCCAGGAATATCAGGTCTGCTTGTCCTTTTTCTAAAATTTCTTCTGCTTGTGCGGCTTCAGTAATTAGCCCTACAGCACCGGTTGAAATACCTGTTTCTATCTTGATGCGTTCTGCAAACTGCACCTGGTAACCCGGAAACAGTGGTATTTGCTGTTGCTCTGTCAATCCACCCGATGAACAATCAATTAAATCGACCCCCTTGTTTTTCAACAGAGCGGTAAGCTGTACAGCTTCATCAGCATTCCAGCCGCCATCGGCCCAATCTGTTGCAGAAATGCGCACAAATAATGGGTTTTCTGCTGGCCACACTTCCTGTACACTTTCCAAAATCTCCAGCAATAACCGGATACGGTTTTCAAAACTTCCCCCATAATTATCAGTCCTCAGGTTACTCAATGGCGAGAGAAATTGGTGAATTAAATAACCATGAGCAGCATGTATTTCGATAACTTTATAACCTGCAGTTAGGGAACGAATGGTCGCCGCTTTAAAATCAGCTATTACTTTTTTGATACCTTCGATGTCCAGTGCTTCAGGAGTGACATCAGCTTTATGGAATGGAATAGCACTTGGTGCAAACGTTTCCCAGCGGCCTGCATTGGTGGGCAATTGTTTTGCACCTTCCCATGGCGGACTGCAACTTGCTTTTCTTCCAGCATGTGCCAATTGTATTCCTGCAATGGAACCATGTTCATGAATAAATGCTGTAATTTTTTGTAAATAGCTGATATGCTCATCCTTCCAGATTCCTAGATCGCCGGCAGAGATTCTTCCTTCGGGTGATACCGCACTGGCTTCTTGAATAATCAAGGCCGCGCCGCCAATTGCACGACTGCCTAGGTGTACCAGGTGCCAGTCGCTTGCAAAGCCATCTTCTGAGGAATACTGGCACATTGGGGAGACTACAATTCTGTTTTTTAGGTTAATTGTTTTTATTTTAAAGGGGGAAAAGAGTAAAGACATGAATATTTTGTTTAATTAATAAACAGCAACAGTAGTGTTTTGTTTAGACATGGATGTAACCGCAGTTTCATTTTTATTGATGAAGGCTTCTGTACCATGAAAAGAAAAAAGCTAAAAAGCAGTAATTTAACCAGCTAAAAATACCGGGTTTTATTTTCAATTGCGAATATGAATAAATTGTAAAAAATTAAATAAATATTGCACAACTCAATATTTATTTAAACCTTTGCACCTCAAGTAATTTAAAGAGGGAACCACACAGAAAATGAGCAAGCAAAATACGCATAAACTATCCATCCTGGAAGCAAAAAATATTGCGTCCAGAAGTTTGTTTATTGAACGCTTGCAGCCCGTGTTTTTTGTGACTACCCACCGGCAAAATTATACACCCCGAATTTGAGTTTCATTCTGGATTCAAATCCTTAGAGGTACTGTTCCTCTTCAAATCCAATTAATCTGATTTTTTATCTTTTTTCGTTATCCTATTAATGAATATAAACGATTTTGTAGTGCAGGTTGCACTTCCTGAACATCGTGTTTTTGCAGAAGAAATCTGCGAAGAAATGGCCGAATCAGCTAAAGCCCGTGGTACGGGGATAGCCAAGCGTTCTGCAGATTATGTTGCAGGTAAAATTTTGGATGGTAAAGCTGTTATTGCTTTTCATAAAGATGGCAGCTGGGCTGGTTTTTGTTATATCGAGACCTGGAGCCATGGTATGTTTGTTGCCAATTCTGGTTTGATCGTTAATCCAGCATTCCGAAAGGTAGGGTTGGCACATGCTATTAAACATAAAATATTTGAATTGTCGACTATCAAGTATCCGAAAGCCAAAATATTTGGTCTAACAACGGGTCTTGCCGTCATGAAAATTAACTCTGACCTTGGTTACGAGCCGGTTACTTATTCAGAGTTGACCCAGGATGAAGAATTCTGGAAGGGCTGCCAAAGTTGCGTCAACTTTGAGATCCTGAAAAGTAAGGACCGTAAAAACTGCATGTGCACCGCTATGCTATACGATCCGGCAACACAAAAACATGAAGTCGCTAAAAAGTTTGCCGAACAATTGGAGAAAAAACCAAAGCTTTACGAACGTTTTATGCGCATTAAACAAATGTTAGTGATCAAGAAAACTTGAACACAAAACTTGATTAAATTCTAAATACCTATATTCCATGATGAAACATGCCTTTATGGCTGCTTCATCACCTTTGAAAAACTAATTATATACCAATGAAAAAAAAAGTTGTTTTAGCTTTTAGCGGAGGTCTAGATACCTCATTTTGTTGCATTTATCTTGCTCAGGATCGCGGTTTGGAAGTTCACTCGGTTGTTGTTAACACGGGTGGTTTCTCAGAAAAAGAATTACAGGAAATTGAAGCTCGGGCTTATGCTTTAGGGGTTACTTCTCATGTTGTAGTTGATGAAACAGCCAATTATTACGACAGCTGTGTTAAATACCTGGTATTTGGTAATGTATTGAAAAATGCTACTTATCCGCTTTCAGTAAGTGCGGAACGTGTAAGTCAGGCCACTGCTATTGCTAATTATGTAAAAAAAATAGGGGCAGATTATGTTGCCCATGGCAGTACTGGTGCGGGTAACGACCAGGTTCGTTTTGATATGATCTTTAACATCATCATTCCTAATGTTGAAATTATTACCCCTATCAGGGATTTAAAATTATCCCGTGAGGCGGAAATTGAGTACCTTGAAAATCATGGTGTAAGTTATAGTGCTGAAAAAGCAAGATACTCTATCAATAAAGGGCTTTGGGGAACTTCTGTTGGCGGTAAAGAAACTTTAACCTCTAACGAAACCTTACCTGAAGAAGCTTGGCCAACACAAGTAACAGCAACCGAAGCACGTAAAATTGAGCTCACTTTTGACAAAGGGGAGTTGGTGGCCATTGATGGAGAAACTATGGAACCCGTAAATGCCATACAGAAACTACAGGCTATTGCACAGCCTTATGGTATAGGTCGTGATATCCATGTTGGCGACACCATCATCGGCATTAAAGGTCGTGTTGGTTTTGAAGCTGCAGCACCAATGGTTATCATTAAAGCCCACCATACCTTAGAAAAACATACTTTAACCAAATGGCAGCTTTCCTGGAAAGAACAACTAGGTTCTTTTTATGGAAACTGGTTGCACGAAGGTCAATTTCATGACCCGGTAATGCGCAATATAGAAGCCTTTTTAGCAGATACCCAGAAAACCGTTAGTGGAAAGGTCTTTGTTGAACTACTGCCTTACCGTTTTCAAATTATAGGCATTGAATCAGCACACGATTTAATGAGTAATAAATTCGGTAGTTATGGTGAGATGAACAATTCATGGAGTGGCGAGGACGTAAAAGGCTTCTCTAAAATATTTGGCAACCAGGTAATGATCTGGCATAAAGTAAACAATCATGAAGATTAAAGCAGGCATTGTTGGTGGTGCAGGTTATACTGGCGGCGAAATGATACGCCTGTTAATCAACCATCCTTCAGTAGAAATAGCCTTTGTATTGAGCAACAGCAATGAGGGAAACCCTGTTTCTGCTGTGCATACCGACCTTATTGGCGATACCGACCTTTCCTTTTCTGGTCAGCTGTTACAGGATATTGATGTATTGTTCCTTTGTGTTGGCCATGGTGATGCTAAAAAGTATCTAGCAGCCAACCTCATCAATCCATCCATTAAAATTATTGATTTAAGTCAGGATTTCAGGTTAAAGGCCAATGCAGGGGATTCATGGGTTTACGGCTTGCCGGAATTAAACCGTGAAGCAATAAAAACGGCAAAAAATATAGCCAACCCAGGTTGTTTTGCTACCTGTATTCAATTGGGGCTGCTTCCATTAGCTGCTGCAGGCTTGCTGAAAGAAGAAGTACACATCAATGCAACCACAGGGTCAACTGGTGCCGGACAAAGTTTGTCGCCCACCACCCACTTTAGCTGGAGAAACAATAATCTTTCTGTATATAAACCATTTGATCACCAGCATTTAAATGAAATTGGGGAAAGCTTATTGCAACTTGATGCTGATTTTAACGGTAGTTTAAACTTTATACCCCAGCGTGGAGATTTTTCACGTGGAATTCTTGCGTCCATGTATACTGAATCTGACCTTTCTGCAGAGGAACTTCAGAAACTATATGAAGACTTTTATGCTGACCAGGAATTTACTCACGTGAGCAAGAAAAACGTCGACTTAAAGCAAGTGGTTAATACCAATAAAGCTTTGGTTCATGTAGAAAAGCATGGTTCTAAAGTTTTTATCGTTAGTATTATTGATAATTTATTAAAGGGAGCAAGCGGACAAGCGGTTCAGAATATGAATTTAATGTTTGGCTTACCTGAGCGGCAGGGTCTGGCACTTAAAGCAACGGCCTTCTAGAATTAATAAAAAATCATCTACTTACAAATTCATCGCTCCTAAAAACAATTTTATTGCGATGAAAAACGCCTAAAATGAAATTAAAATGAATTTATTTGATGTTTATCCACTCCATAATATAGAAATTGTTAAAGCCGCCGGAAGCACCGTTTGGGATGCCGAAGGACAAGAATACCTAGATATGTATGGCGGTCATGCCGTTATTTCTATCGGTCATACCCACCCACACTACGTTAAAAGAATTACCGATCAGCTGCATGACCTTGGCTTTTACTCTAACTCGGTTAAAATACCTATTCAAAATGTGCTGGCAGAGAAATTAGGCCAGGTTTCCGGCAAAACGGATTACCAGCTTTTTTTATGTAACTCCGGTGCCGAAGCTAATGAAAATGCTCTAAAACTTGCATCTTTCTATAATGGAAGGAAAAAGGTCATTGCTTTTAAAGGAGCTTTCCATGGTAGAACTTCTCTGGCGGTTGCCGTAACAGATAATACAAGAATTATTGCCCCGGTAAATGAAACTGAAAATGTTGTTTTTCTTCCATACAATGATGTAGCGGCATTGGAAAATGCATTTAGGGATTTCGGTCATGAAATTGCCGCCGTTATTATTGAAGGCATACAAGGTGTTGGCGGTATAAAAGAAGCCTCTATTCCTTTCTTACAAGCCATTCGTCGTTTGTGTGATGAAAATAATGCAGTTTATATTGCCGATAGTGTACAGTGTGGTTATGGCAGAACGGGTCAGTTTTACGCGCATGATATCGCTGGTGTAAATGCTGATATTTATAGCATGGCTAAAGGCATGGGCAATGGTTTTCCAATTGGTGGAATTGCTATCGCTCCAAAATTTAAACCATGGCATGGTATGCTAGGTACCACTTTTGGTGGAAACCACCTGGCTTGTGCAGCAGCACTTGCCGTATTGGAAGTGATGGAACAAGATCAACTGATGGAAAACGCACAAGCTGTTGGAAACTTCCTGGTTGAAGAGCTGAAGAAAATTGAAGGCATTGTTGAAATCCGTGGTCGTGGTTTAATGATTGGTATTGAATTACCTGCAGATAAACCTGACGTGAAAAAGAACCTGTTATTTAAACAACATATTTTTACGGGAGAAGCTAAGCCTAATGTGATTAGGTTATTGCCAGCATTGAATTTAACAATGGAGCAGGCCAATCAATTTTTAGAAAACTTTAAAATCGCTTTAAAAGGATGAAACAATTTACCTCAGTAGCAGATGTTGCCGATATCAAGCAATTGGTAGATGCAGCCTTAGCTTTAAAAAATAACCCCTATGCAGACCAGCAATTGGGAAAAAATAAAACATTGGGACTTATTTTCTTAAACCCAAGCTTACGTACCAGGTTAAGCACGCAGAAAGCGGCCATCAATTTAGGCATGTCTGTAATAGTGATGAACATGGATAAAGAAGGCTGGGCCCTGGAGACCCAGGATGGCATAGTGATGAACGGAACTACTGTAGAGCATATCCGCGAAGCTGCAGCCGTTATGGGTCAATATTGCGATATTCTGGGCCTGCGTTCTTTCCCTAAGCTAATCAATAGGGAAGAAGATTATAACGAAGATTTCTTCAATAAATTTATTGCCTACTGCGGCGTACCCGTGGTAAGTTTAGAAAGTGCTACCCGTCATCCTTTACAAAGTCTGGCAGATTTAGTGACCATTAAAGAAACCTGGAAAGGTGCAGCAAAACCGAAAGTTGTTTTAACCTGGGCGCCGCATGTTAAAGCATTGCCACAAGCTGTACCGAACTCCTTCTCAGAATGGATGTGTAAAGCACAGCAAGAAGGCATGGTAGATTTTACCATTGCACACCCTGCAGGTTTTGAGTTGATGGAGGATTTTACCCCGGGAGCAACAATTACCCATAACCTAGAAGAAGCTTTAAACGGCGCAGATTACGTTTATGTAAAAAACTGGTCCAGTTATGAGGAGTATGGAAAGGTTTTACCTTTCCCGGAAGGATGGATGCTGACCAATGATCATTTGAAAAATACCAATAACGCTAAAGTAATGCATTGCTTACCTGTTAGAAGAAACCTGGAGTTGTCGGCCGAAGTATTAGACGGACCTCATTCTTTAGTGATCCACGAAGCTGGAAACCGCTTATGGGCTGCGCAAGCGGTTTTGAAAGACCTTTTACAAGATTTAACTTAGTCTATTAATTGAAAGAAATGGAGCAACTTACCGTCGTAAAAATTGGTGGAAATGTAATTGATGATTCTGCAAACCTACACCGTTTCTTATTAGCGTTCACAGCCCTGCCCGGTAAAAAAATATTAGTGCACGGAGGTGGAAAGGTAGCCACAGATTTAGGGGTTTCCCTCGGTGTGGAAGCAAAACTGGTAGAAGGCAGGCGCATCACTGACATTGAAACGCTAAAAGTGGTAACCATGATATATGCTGGTTTAATCAATAAAAATATGGTGGCACAGTTGCAGGCTAAAGGTTGCAATGCCATAGGTTTAAGTGGTGCAGATGGCAACATTATCCAAGCAGTAAAGCGCCCGGTGGTAACCATCGACTACGGTTTTGTGGGCGATCTACAAGAAACTTCCGTTAACTCCAGTACCCTCAGCAGCCTTTTACAGGCAAACTTGACCCCTGTTTTTTGTGCCATTACCCACGATGGAGAAGGGCAGCTATTGAATACCAATGCAGATACGATTGCCTCGGCAGTAGCCGTGGCCATGTCTGCTTTTTATGATACCAGCCTGGTTTACTGCTTTGAGAAAAAAGGGGTGTTGAAGGATGTGGAAGATGAAACTTCACTGGTAAAGGTAATCAGGAGCAATGAATTTGAAGGGTTAAAAGAAGCAGGCATCGTTTCTGGAGGGATGATCCCGAAGCTGCACAATGCCTTTGAGGCCATAAAAGCTGGGGTCAACACCGTATATATCGGTAAAGCAGATGAGTTGTCCCTCATCAATGAACAAAATTTTGGAACGCGTTTAATCTCCTGATCATGGAAAAGTATCAAGGTAAAATCGCTATCTTAGGTAGTGGAAATATCGGCCTCTCTTTGGCGAAAGGCTTAGTAAAAGCCAATTATATACAAGCAGCACAAATTTGCTTAACAAGGCGCAATATAGCTCTTCTGGAGCCTTTTGCGACCCAAGGCTTTATTGTTTCTGCCGACAATGCTGCCGCTGTAGCTGGTGCAGATATTATTGTTTTGGCCGTTTTACCCCAACAACTCAACCAGCTCTTAGATCAGATCAGCAGTTTTATTGACCCCCAAAAACACCTCCTCATTTCGGTTGCTTCTGGAGTTACCTGTCAGGATATCCGTTCCCGTTTAACAGAACAGGTGCATGTAGTGAGGGCTATGCCGAATACCGCTATTGCCATCGGACAATCAATGACTTGTGTCGCTACCGATAATGGCAGCGAGGGGCAGGTTAAAGAAGTTACCCGGATGTTTGAAACGGTGGGTGCTGTGGTTAAAATTAATGAAGACCTGATGACTGCAGCTACCGCTTTATGCGCCTGTGGTATCGCTTTCTTTTTAAGAGCAATCCGTGCGGCTTCGCAAGGTGGTGTTGAAATAGGCTTCCATGCCGACGAAGCCTTGAAAATGGCTGTTCAAACCGCTAAAGGTGCTGCAGATTTACTGCTGCAAATGCAATCTCATCCTGAACAGGAAATTGATAAAGTAACTTCCCCAAAGGGATGTACCATTGCCGGATTAAACGAAATGGAGCACAATGGCTTCAGTTCTTCATTAATTAAAGGCATTAAATTATCTGCACAAAAAGCAGGAAACTTATATACTAAAGAATAGTATGACCGCACAACTGCAAGAGGCTAGCTTAGCCTTGTTACAACAACTCATCAGCATACAATCTTTTAGTAAGGAAGAAACAAAAACTGCTGCTGCGATTGTGCAATTTTTACAGGACAGAAAGGTTAAAACCCATCGGAAACATAACAATGTTTGGGCTTATAATTTACATTTTGATCCGTTAAAACCAACCATACTGCTCAATTCTCATCACGATACGGTAAAACCAAATCCAGGTTATACCCGTAATCCTTATGCCCCGGAAATTGAAGTCGGCAAGTTATTTGGCCTGGGTAGTAATGATGCCGGCGGGTGCCTGGTGTCGTTGATCGCTACTTTTCTATACTTTTATGAACAGGAGGGTTTAAGTTATAACCTTTGTTTGGCGGCAACGGCAGAAGAGGAAATCTCTGGTGTGAATGGCCTGGAATGTATATTGCCCGATCTTGGTGAACTGGAGTTTGCCATTGTTGGCGAACCTACCTTAATGAACCTTGCTATTGCAGAACGTGGTTTATTGGTTTTGGATTGTACCGTACATGGTAAAGCCGGACATGCGGCTAGAGAAGAAGGGGATAATGCCATTTATAAGGCATTGAAGGATATGGAATGGTTCCGTAATTACCGTTTTTCTAAGGTGTCTGAGGTCTTTGGACCGCTTAAAATGTCGGTGACGATCATTAACGCTGGCTCTCAACATAATGTAGTGCCAGCTGTTTGTACGTTTACTGTTGATGTGCGGGTAACTGATGCTTATTCCAATGAAGAGGTTTTAAGGATTATCAAGACCAATGTTGATTGCGATGTGAAACCGCGTTCAACAAGGTTAAAGCCTTCTTCCATTGATAAAGCACACCCTTTTGTGCAGTCTGGCATCGCGCTTGGAAGGAGTACTTATGGTTCTCCAACAACGTCAGATCAGGCTTTACTTAGCATCCCATCAGTCAAAATAGGCCCTGGTGATTCTGCACGTTCGCACATGGCAGATGAATATGTTTTTGTTGATGAAATTGGCGAAGGCATACAGCTTTATATCGAAATGTTGAAACCTGTTATTCAAGGCAAATAATCCTGCTTAATTACCCTCTCGGGATTTATACTTATTTTTACAATAAATGCCTAAAAGTAATTTTGAGGTATAAGCTTCATCAGCTTATTTATAAATTATTATATCTTACTAATAAATAAGAATAAACGGTTAGGTACAAGCTTCATGACCGTTAAAAAACAATAACATCTAATGAAAATCTGGCAAAAAAATATAGACGTAAATAAAGACATTGAAACTTTTACTGTAGGTAAAGACAGGGAGCTGGATTTAGAAATGGCTTCTTTTGATGTATTAGGTTCCCTTGCGCATGCAGAAATGCTGGAAAGTATTGGTTTACTTACCACAGCCGAACTTTTAAGCATACAAAAAGAACTTAAAAATATTTATTCCGAAATAGAAGCCGGTAAATTTGTGATCGAAAGTACCGTAGAGGATGTTCACTCGCAGATAGAATGGCTGTTAACAAAAAGAATCGGCGAAGCGGGAAAAAAAATCCATAGTGGCCGTTCGCGGAATGACCAGGTACTGGTAGACCTGAAATTATTTTTTAGACACCGCATTGAAGAAATGGTGGGCAATACCAACGTATTATTCCAGGAGTTACAAACCCTAAGCGAAACCCATAAGGACAAATTGTTACCCGGTTATACCCATTTGCAAATTGCCATGCCTTCTTCTTTTGGCTTGTGGTTTGGCGCTTATGCAGAAAGTTTAGTAGATGACATGGAAGTTATGCTGGCTGCCTGGAAGATTTGTAACAAAAACCCTTTAGGCTCTGCTGCGGGTTATGGCTCTTCATTTCCATTAAACAGAACAATGACCACCAATTTATTGGGTTTTGAAGCTTTAAATTACAATGTGGTCTATGCACAAATGGGAAGAGGTAAAACAGAACGCATTTTGGCACAGGCTATGTCTTCCATTGCGGCTTCACTGGCTAAAATGGCCATGGATGTTTGCTTGTTCATCAACCAGAACTTTGCATTTATCAGTTTCCCAGATGAGCTTACAACAGGATCGAGCATTATGCCCCATAAAAAGAACCCTGACGTGTTTGAGCTCATTCGCTCCCGCTGTAATAAAATACAGGCATTGCCTAATGAAATTGCCATGATGACCACCAATTTGCCATCAGGCTACCACCGAGACCTGCAGCTATTAAAGGAAAACCTTTTTCCGGCTATCAATTCCCTGAATGAATGTTTAACCATGGCTACTTTTATGCTGCAAAACATCAGCATCAAAGCTGATATCTTAAGCGATAAAAAATATGCTTATTTGTTTAGTGTAGAAGTGGTGAACGATTTAGCGCTTAAAGGCGTTCCTTTTAGGGAGGCTTATAAAATAGTTGGACAGACCATTGAAAATGGTACCTTTCAACCAAATACGCAAGTTAACCATACTCATGAGGGCAGTATTGGTAATTTATGCAATGAAGAGATTGCCCAAATGATGAACGAAGTATTGGTGCAGTTTAAATTTGAAAAGACTAATGAAGCCATAGATAAATTGCTGGCTTAAATTTTTTACCATATAAATTAATAAAATGAATGTATCCGTATTAGCAAGCGCGATTATTGGCTCTGAAATCATTAAAATAGGTAATGAGGTGAACGAGTTAAAAAGTAAGGGTGCAGAAATTGCAAACCTGACTATAGGTGATTTTAATCCTGCCATTTTCCCCATACCAGAAGAATTAAAGACTGAAATTATTGCTGCTTATAATGATCACCAGACTAATTATCCGCCTGCAGATGGTATTTTACATTTGCGCGAAGTGGTGTCTGACCTGTTAAAAGATCGTTTTAATTTAAGCTACACGCCAAAAGAAATTTTAATCTCTGCGGGTTCCCGTCCTTTAATTTATTCTACATTCCTGGCGCTTATTGATCCAGGGGATAAAGTTATTTTTCCTGCACCTTCATGGAACAATAACCACTACTGTCATTTAACTTCCGCAGTGGGAATAACCATTGAAAGCCTAGAGGAAAACAACTTCATGCCGGTGGCATCGCAAATTAAACCACATCTTAAAGGAGCGACTTTATTGGCACTTTGTTCGCCGTTGAACCCCACAGGGACTATGTTTTCTGAAGAGCAACTGGCAGAAATCTGCGATTTAGTGTTAGAAGAAAACAAATCCAGACCTGCGGGAGAGAAGCCTTTGTACATCATGTACGATCAGATTTACTCTTTATTAACTTTCGGTAAAGAACACATCAATCCGGTGAGCTTAAGGCCAGCGTTAAAAGATTATGTGATCTTTATTGATGGGATATCTAAATGTGTTGCTGCAACAGGGGTAAGGGTAGGCTGGGGCTTTGGGCCAGATGCTGTTATGAGCAAAATGAAAGCTATTTTAGGCCACATGGGTGCCTGGGCTCCAAGAGCAGAACAGGTAGCGGTAGCTAAATACTTCAAGAACTCTAAGCAGGTTGACGAATTTTTGAGCCGTTTTAAAAATCAGATCCAGTTAAGTCTGAATGAGATTTATAATGGTTTCCAGAATTTAAAAAAGGAAGGTTTTGCGGTGGATGCTATTGAGCCCATGGGTGCAATCTACCTGACTTTAAAAATTGACTATATCGGTAAAACCACTCCTGATGGTGATTTGCTGAAAGATAGTGCTGATGTGAATTTTTACCTTATTAAAGCGGCAGGTGCTGCATTGGTTCCTTTCTCTGCTTTTGGTAATGATGACAATATGGCTTGGTTCAGGGCTTCTGTGGGAGCTTGTACTTTAGCAGATATTAAAGCAATGATGCCAAGAATTAAAATGGCTTTAAGTCAGTTGAAATAGTCGTTATTAACTTTAGTTTGGCTAATGTTTAGTGGCTACCTACTTGCGACCTGGTAGCGACCTGATTCGGACCTCGTTGCGGAAATTCGGTACGAGGTGCGGCGGAGGTGCGGATGAAAGGAGGGTGAGGTAAAGGGCAATGGTTATTGAAAGTTTAGTTGTGGTTTATGAAAGCCTGACTGGATGCTGTGAACAAACAGTAAGGGCTGTAAATCATATATTTACAGCCCTTACTGTTTGTTAAATACAGCTAAGTCTTTTTTGAAATAAATTCATAAATGAAGAAGTTTTCGCGGCCTTTGTTATCATTACTTTCTTATTTGAATTCTGATGTTTTATGGAATTCAATTTCCGGATAATCACGTTGTGTCATGTTGATCATAAACTCATTATCTGCCAGAAAAACAGGATGACCATCTTTATCTTGGCCTACATGTAATTGTTTACGTTTCACAAACTCTTCCAGTTTTTTCTTGTCTTTTGAAGTAACCCAGTTTGATCTGGTATAGCTTAGCGTTCTAAAAAATGCTTTAGCACCATATTCATGCTCTAATCTAAAAGCAATAACTTCAAACTGAAGTTCACCAACCGCACCAATTATCTTTCTGTTTCCTGGTTGCTGCGTAAATAGCTGGGCAACGCCTTCCTCTGTAAGCTGCTGTATACCTTTCTCCAGTTGTTTCGTTTTTAGAGGGTCTCTATTCTCAACTTCCTTAAATATCTCAGGAGAGAAGCTTGGAATGCCTTTAAACTTTAACATCTCGCCTTCAGTTAGTGTGTCGCCGATTTTAAAGTTCCCACTATCGTATAAACCGACAACATCACCAGGCCATGCTTCTTCGACAATACTTTTTTCATTGGCCATAAAATCCATTGGGTTGGAAAATTTCAGTTTTTTATTCTGGCGGGTATGGAAGTAAAACTTATTGCGTTCAAATTTGCCAGAACAAACCCTTAAAAAGGCAATTCTATCTCGGTGCTTGGGGTCTAAATTGGCATGTATTTTAAATACAAAGCCTGTAAAGGCTTTCTCCCCAACTAATATTTCTCTTTGCTCCGCTTCACGGCTTCTAGGGCTTGGGGCAATTTTAATAAAGGTATCTAGCAATTCTTTTATACCAAAGTTATTTATGGCGCTACCAAAAAATACTGGAGCCAACAAACCTTCGGTATACATACTTTGATCTAAATCGCCATAAACGCCATTTACCAACTCCAGGTCTCCTTTAAGTTCTTCGAGTTCTTTTACCTTTAAAAATTTCTCCAGGTTTTTATCGTTCAGGTCATTAACCTCAATTACGTTGGCGCTGATTTTAGTCTTATCAGGCTCAAACAGGTTTAAGTGTTTGTTATAAATGCTGTATACGCCCTTAAATGTATGCCCTTGACCAATAGGCCAGGATAATGGGCAGAGACTGATGTTTAATTTCTGTTCAATTTCATCCAGTAAGTCGAAAGCATCCTTACCTTCCCGGTCCATTTTGTTGATGAAAATAATGACCGGAGTATTGCGCATGCGACAAACAGCCATCAGTTTTTCAGTCTGTTCCTCTACACCTTTTACACAGTCGACCACCAGGATAACACTATCCACTGCAGATAAAGTTCTGTAGGTATCTTCGGCAAAATCCTTGTGACCAGGGGTATCCAATATATTAATACGCTTGCCATTGTATTCAAAGCCCATTACCGAAGTTGCAACAGATATACCACGCTGCTTCTCAATCTCCATAAAATCTGAAGTATTACTTTGATTAGCTTTATTCCGTTTTACCGCACCTGCGGTATTAATGGCACCACCAAAAAGTAAGAACTTTTCAGTTAGTGTGGTTTTACCAGCATCCGGGTGACTTATAATGGCAAATGTTTTTCTTTTTTCTATTTCTGGGTGGATCATAAAGATTTAAGCGTATGTGCTTGAATGAAGCTGCAAAGATAAATATAAAATACAAAAGAAAAACCGGCCATTTACGACCGGTTTTTCTTTTAAATAATGCTCTAGTTATCCTCTGCCGTCTCTCGAGGTTCTGCTGCTGCTTTGTGGTTGACTATTTCCGCGGCTTTCATTGCTTCTTGAAGGGGCACTTTGTTGTACCCGCTCCTGTCTTTGTTGTTGTTGTTGCTGACGGGATTCATTTTGTGACCGCTGCTGTTGTTGACGAGCGTTTGATTGCTCTTGTTGTTGTGGTGCTTGTCGTTGTTGGCTCTCTGCACGCTCTTGTTGTTGAGCCTGGGCTTGTTGCTGTGCTTGGGCTTGTTGTTGTTGACGGGATTCATTTTGTGAACGCTGTTGTTGTTGACGAGCGTTTGATTGCTCTTGTTGTTGTGCTTGTCGTTGTTGGCTCTCTACACGCTCTTGTTGTTGAGCCTGTGCTTGTTGCTGGCGGCCCTGCGCCGGTCTTTGTTGAGCTTGTCGCTCTTGACTCTGCGCACGTTCCTGTTGTTGTACCTGTGCCTGTTCGCGTTGTGTACGCTGTGCTTCGCTTCTTTGAGATGGAGTTGCAGTAGAACCATCCTGACGGGTTGTTCTACTAGAGGTTACGCCTGTGGCCCTGTTACTTTCCACATTGTTACGCTGTGTATTGCTGCTGCGTTCACTTGTTCTACCGGTCTGGTTGGCGGGTGCTGAAACATCCCCTCTGGCGGAACGGCTCTGGTTATTACTGCTGTTATTCGTCCGGTTGTTACGGCTTGCAGTATATTCACTTTCAGAACTAACCTTTCTTGGTGCAGCATTTCTGTTATCCTTATTTCGGTTCGATCTTGGGTTGTAAATATTTACGGTATTATTAGAAATAGTAGACCTTCCAGACCTGTCTGTGCGGTTTAATTGATAAACATTCACATCACGGTTAGTGGCACGTCTGATATCATCACGTCTAGGACCAGTAAAATAAGTATTTCTATTGCGTTGGCCTGTGTAATTAATAATGGTCGTGTTATTGATGATCGTTACATTTCTGTAGCTGCGGTAGCTTGGGAACCTATCATAATAAATATTTCTTTGGGGCACAAATACCCACCAAGAGTTTGGAATGCGATAACCACCCCCCAAGTTAATGTTGATGTTAATGCCTGGACCTAAAGGTGCCCAGCCGTAATAACCACCACCACTTCTCCAGCTTACCCATGCAGGGCCCCAGGTAGTATCAGGAATCCAAACCCAATCATTATAGCGGTTGTTAACCCATCTGCCATAGTGGAAAGGTGCCCATCCCCAATCATAATCAGAAACCCAAGTGTTACCGTATTCGGTCATCACCCATCTGCCATCATTATAATATGGTCTGAAATCTTGCTGATCTACATCAGGTCGCCATACATATCCATATTGAGAATCATTTATCCAGGTACCGTAAGGAGAGAGTTCATCGTAAAAGGTTTGTAGCGAGATGTCATCATCTTGCGCTTGTACTTTAAGTGCTGATCCGGTCAGGAGGAGTATAAGTCCTAACATGAATACCGGGAGTTTGAACAATTTTTTCATAGCTGTGTGTATAACCTAATCATTTATATTCAATAAGAGTTCCAAAATAAACAATGGTTTAATTTACAGCTGAAATATTACATTTCAAAACAATAAAAAGGCCTAATTATATTCTCTGGAAGCTTTTATCGGCAGGTAAATATTTGTATACATTAAAATACAATTTGGGGAATAATGGAATAAAAAACAAACAGCCTTCTTTTTACCCATTATTATTATCTTCTTTTGTATCGTGAAAGCATCAGCTTACAAAAAACAAGCAATCAATAAAAGCTTCATCACCGTTAAAAAACATAAATATACTAATGAAAAAAGGCACCTTATATTTAGTTCCAGTTCCTTTAGCAGAAAATGCGGCCACAAAAACTTTTACCCCTTATTTGGTGGAAACCATTAATGCTATTGACACCTATATTGTAGAAAACGAAAAAACAGCACGTAAATTTTTAAAAGAAGCAGGTTTAAAACTGCCACAAAGTGAATTGGTTATTCATGATTATGGCAAACATAAACGTACAGCCTCATTGGTTCCGTTTTTCAAAGAGTTAATGAGCGGTAAAAATGTTGGTTTAATGAGCGAGGCCGGTTGTCCGGGTATTGCAGATCCAGGAGCAGATATTGTTGCAGAAGCGCATCGCCGTGGAATTACTGTTGTGCCAATGGTAGGGCCAAATTCAATTATTCTGGCTTT
This sequence comes from Pedobacter sp. CG_S7, assembly GCF_040544395.1. NCBI lineage: Bacteria > Pseudomonadati > Bacteroidota > Sphingobacteriia > Sphingobacteriales > Sphingobacteriaceae > Pedobacter > Pedobacter sp. CG_S7. The sequence goes on from NZ_JBEONS010000004.1 coordinate 166,767, forward strand.
AATGGCTTCAGGTTTTAACGGACAAAGTTTTACTTTTCACGGTTACCTGCCAATAGATAAAGTAGAACGTGGCAAACGCATTAAAGAACTCGAACAATTAGCGGAAAAGAATAAACAAACGCAAATGTTTATGGAAACACCTTTCAGAAATAATTCTCTTTTAGAAGATGTATTGAAGAATGCGGCGCCACAAACATTGTTGTGTATTGCTTGTAACCTTACTTCGGCAGATGAATATGTAAAAACTCTTTCTGTTGCACAATGGCGCGAGGAAAGGTTAGATCTACATAAAAAACCAGCTATTTTTCTTTTATACCGCTTGTTTCAATAGTATGATCCCGATCAGCGGTACATGCTTTTTCCTTCGATGAAAGCAATAACGTGATCGGGAACAAAATATTGGATATTCTTTTTATCCTTAATGGATTTACGGATAAAAGTAGAAGAGATGTCCATTTGAGGCGTTTCTGTCAAGATAATAGAGGTATGGTTTTTCCATTCCTCTACACTTATACCCGGCCTTGGGTAGACATAAATTTCGTAGTTTTTTAAAATCACCTCATAATTTTTCCATTTCTTAAAGGAAGCAAGGTTATCTGCCCCCATAATGATGGCAAACTCCTTATTTGGATATTTCTCTTCTAAAAAAGTAAGGGTATCAATGGTATAAGAGGGCTGTGGCAGGCTAAATTCAATGTCGCTCACTTTAAGTTGTAACGAATTCTCCGTTGCAAGCCTAACCATTTCCAGTCGGTCATAACTATTTGATAAACCTTTTTTGTTTTTAAAAGGATTGTGTGGCGACACGACCATCCAAACTTCATCTAGTTCAGTATAGTTTGCCATATAATTGGCTATGATGAGGTGCCCCAGGTGTATGGGATTGAAAGAACCAAAAAACAGCCCTGTTTTCATGCTTGGTTATTCTTTAATAAAGTTATCGATCAATCGCTCAGCTTCCTGGCATGCAACATCAAGGTCATAATTTTTCAAGATCACATCAAACTTATCTGCGTATTGTAGTTCTTTTTCTGCTTTAATAAAGCGTTCTTTTAATTTGGCCAAGCTATCAGTACCACGACCAGTTAAGCGTTCTTTTAAAACTTCTAAAGAGGGCGGCTGAACAAATATTGCCAAGGCATTTTCTTCGTATTTTCTTTTTAAACGAAGACCGCCTTCTACATCGATGTCAAAAATAACATGCTTACCTTCATTCCAGATACGCTGAATTTCTGAACGCAGAGTTCCATAGAAAGTTCCATTGTATACTTCTTCAAATTCTACAAATTCCTGACGGGCAACTTTATGAAGGAAAGCCTCTTTAGAAATAAAATAGTAATCTTTTTCATGTTCTTCATCACCTCTTGCTTCGCGTGTAGTGGCCGAGATGGAGAAACTCAAAAAAGGATATTTTTGAAGTAAATGTTTTACTATTGTTGTTTTTCCGGCTCCAGATGGTGCCGAAAATATAATGAGTTTACCTTGTTTCATTGTTGTATCCATACTGCTATAAAACGTTTAGCAGTTGTTCTTTAATTTTTTCTAGTTCTTCTTTCATGCCAACCACCAACTGTTGTATTTGTGCATCATTTGCTTTTGCACCCATGGTATTGATTTCTCTGCCTATTTCCTGAGAAATAAAACCTAATTTTTTACCGTTGGCATCTTTACCTTTAAGGGTTTCCATGAAATAATCGCAATGACTTTTTAACCGGATCCGTTCTTCAGTAATATCTAATTTGTCGATATAATAGATCAATTCTTGTTCAAGACGATTTTGATCAATATTGATTTTAACTAGGTTTTCTTCTAAAAATTGATTTAGCCTTGCTTTTACCTGAGGGATTCTTAAAGGTGCTAAAACCTCCACCTTGGCAAATAATTTAAGGATGTTTTTAATGCGCAATTCCAGGTCTTCATTTAAAACATTGCCTTCGGTTAACCTAAACTGGTTAAAGTTTCCTAAAGCATTTAAAAACGTTTGGTGTAAAACTATCCAGTCATTTTCATTGCTATCCTCTTCAGTATAACTAATTACGTCAGGAAAATTTAAGGCAGTTTGCAATAGGTTGCTTGAATTTGCACCGAGCTCTTCATTTATTACAGCTAGCTGATTGTAATATTTTTTTAAAAGTTCTGCGTTAATTTGTGCACCTTTTTGCTGCTCATCGGTACGTTCCATGTTAATGGTTACGCCTACTTTTCCGCGTTCAATATCTTTACTGCACAGGTTTCGTAAAAATAACTCCTTGTCGCTGTACGCTCTGGGAAGCTTTAAATTCAGTTCCAAGAACTTACTGTTTAAAGATTTGATCTCTACTGAAAATTTAACATTTTCATGATCTGTAGAAGCCAGGCCAAAGCCTGTCATTGATTTTATCATGTGCAAAGATATAATATATTGTTTAATGGTTGAAAACTATGGGTATTAAATAGTTTTAACATCCTTAAGCCAATTAACTTTTTTTAACACGCAGCCTTAATAACAATGACTAAATTTGTGAAAAATAATTTTTGAACTTTGAATCGTGTATTGATGCAAAGTTCAATACCCCTAAATTAAAACCAATGAAATTAAAGCTTAAATATATTTTTATCCTGCACTTGTTGTGTCTAATGACCTGTTTTTTCGGGGCTTCTGCTCAAGAAAATGGGATCATAAAGGGGGTCGTGATGGAAAAAGGAACACCTACACGGATTACTAATGCTGTTGTTTTTAATAAAACCACCATTATTAGTGTGAATAGCAATGACTTTGGTTTGTTTCAGATCAGGGCAGTAATCGGAGATACGCTGCAGATTTTTAAGCAGGATTATTTAGATGTACAGGTGGTGGTAGTATCAGAAAAGGATATTTTAGTTCATTTAATTAAAGGTAGTACGACCCTTAGCCAGGTTAATATTTATGGCCAAACTAAAAAGCAGGAAATGAATGACATTAAACAGGAATTTAGAAATAAAGGATCATATTATGCAGGTAAGCCACCCTTGCTTTCCTATGTTTTCACTCCCTTGACAGCCATTTATGAGTTATTTGGCCGTACGCCTAAAAATGCAAGACGATTTGGGAAATATTACACTTCAGAGCTTCGACAAACTGAAATAGATGGCTTTTTTAATGAGTCAAAGATTCAGAAGCATACTGATTTAAAGGATAAAGAGCTGGAAGAATTTATGTTAAACTACCGTCCTGATTACGAAGTGGTGAAAAAATGGAATGAATACGACGCCATTAAATACATCAAGGATTCTTATGAAAAGTACAAAATGAGCACGCTTAAAAAGTAATTTTATATAGAAAGTGCTTCGCAGGTTTTTTCTGCAGCTATCTTTTCAGCGTTCTTTTTATTGTAATCTTTTCCTATTCCGAAGCTTTCGCCATCAATAACTGCCTGGATGGTGAAGAGTTTAGGACTGTCGCCTTCACTATTTTCAATAATTTCAAAAGTGATGTCTTTTCCCTGTCTTTGACACCATTCAATTAACTTGCTTTTGAAATTGGTTTCTGTCAATTCTAGTGTATGGATGTCAATATAAGGCTTAACAATCCGTTTTAGGAGGAAATCTTTAGTGAAATTATAACCTTTATCGAGGTAAACGGCACCAATAAGGGCTTCAAAAGCATCACCAAGCATGGAGTGATGTTTAGTTTGGGCATTGACCATTTTTTGGTCAAAAACAATAAGCTGGTCGAAGCCCATTTTACGGGCAAGTTGATTTAAATTAGCCCTGTTAACAATTTTAGAACGCATTTCGGTGAGGAAACCTTCATCCTTGTAGGGATAACTTTTAAAAAGCAATTCTGCAATAACGGAGCCTAATATGGCATCGCCAAGAAATTCAAGTCTTTCGTTACTACTTTTACTGCCATTTTTCAGCAGTTTTGCTACAGACCGATGCCTGAATGCCATTTTATATAAAACGGCATTACCTGGCACAAAGCCTAAAATGTTTTTTAGCTTTTTTATAAACTCCCTATCTGGTGATAAATGGAGCTTATATAATTTAAATAATGGCATTAAAATTCAAACATCACTTTTCTTTTTCTATTCCTCGTACTTTTTGAAAATCACAGATGCATTATGTCCACCAAAACCAAAAGTATTACTCAATGCAGCACGGACAATTCGTTTTTCAGCTTTATTAAAAGTGAAATTCAATTTAGGATCAAATTGAGGATCGTCTGTAAAGTGATTGATTGTTGGAGGAATAATATCGTTTTTAATAGCAAGAATGGAAGCTATTGCTTCTACTGCACCTGCAGCACCCAATAAGTGTCCTGTCATAGATTTTGTAGAACTGATGTTTAACTTATAAGCATCTACACCGAAAAGATCTACGATTGCTTGAGTTTCAGATACATCACCTAATGGAGTTGAAGTACCGTGAACATTGATGTAATCAATATCTGCAGCAGACATTTTCGCATCATTCAAGGCATTTGTCATCACCATTTTAGCACCTAACCCTTGAGGATGAGGAGCTGTAATGTGATTTGCATCAGCACTCATTCCGCCACCAACAATTTCCGCATAGATTTTGGCACCACGCTTTTTAGCATGTTCCAGTTCTTCAAAAATGATGGTACCTGCACCTTCACCAGCAACAAAACCATCACGGTCTTTATCGAAAGGTCTGGAAGCAGTAGCTGGGTCATCATTACGCGTAGAAAGGGCATGCATGGCATTGAAACCGCCAATACCAGCTTCATTGATGATGGCTTCAGATCCGCCGCTGATAATAACATCTGCCATATTAAGACGAATGTAATTATAAGCATCGATCATAGCATTCGTTGAAGAAGCACAGGCAGAAACGGTAGCAAAATTAGGGCCTCTTAAGCCATATTTGATGGAGATATGTCCTGAAACAATATCAATAATCAATTTTGGAATAAAGAATGGGTTAAATCTTGGCGTACCATCGCCAGAGAAAAAATTCCTCATTTCTTCCATAAAGGTCTTTATGCCACCAATACCCGAGCCCCAGATCACACCAATACGATTGGTATCCAATTGGGTAAAATCGAAATTGCCATCTTTAACAGCCTCAGCTGTAGACGCTATAGCATATTGAACAAATTGATCTAGTTTGCGGGCTTCTTTTCTATCCATGAAATCTTCAGGATTGAAATTCTTCAACTCACATGCAAACTTGGTTTTGAACTTTGTGACGTCAAAACTTGTAATAGGCGCAGCGCCGCTCACACCGTTTAGTAAACCGTCCCAAAACTCTGGGACGGTATTGCCAATAGGAGTGAGCGCACCTAAACCTGTAACTACTACTCTTTTTAATTCCATTTATACGGATTATACGGAGACCGTATGTTTACTTTACGTTTTTCTCTAGATAAGCAACTGCTTGACCTACTGTACCGATGGTCTCAGCTTGATCATCTGGAATTGCAACATTGAATTCTTTTTCGAATTCCATGATAAGTTCCACGGTATCCAAAGAATCCGCACCTAAGTCGTTTGTAAATGAAGCTTCGGGGGTAACCTCGCTCTCATCAACACCTAATTTTTCAACGATAATAGCCTTAACTCTTGAAGCAATATCAGACATAATGTTATAATTTTAATAAGTAAATAATTCAGTGCAAAGAAAAATAAATTCTAACACAATTCAAATGTTTTATTTCACTATCAATTTTAATGATTTTTTTTGAACTGTAATGTAAAATTACTTTTATAATTTCGTATCTTAAAATAAAGAAACTGTTTTGAACAAAACTTACCTCAAACTTTCCTTAAATTTTGATTTTATTTTACTCGCAATCACCGCATCCTTAAAGGATTATGTGCTTTGTCACCACATAAATACCAGGCTTAATTTTAATTTTGAAAAAGTCGCTGATCACCAGGTTTATTTCAATATTGACGAACCACCGCTCTCTTTTTCCAAATATTTTTTTTATTTAGAAGAAGGCGATAATGAGTATTTTATCATAAACAACAGAAATCCAGAAGGGTTTTTGATTCCTGAGATGAATAAGGTGGATTTTTTTATGGTGATTCATCAATATTTGGATAATGAAGACCTTAATTATATTTTGACAGGGTTAAGGAAACTAACTGATATTCAGGCGGCTGTAAGAGTTGATCCCATCAAATTGAAGTCGAGGGAGAATTTGATTATATAATTTTTACATTGTAGGTGTATTAAATACACTATATTTGGTTTTATAATATTTTTTAATAACAAAATTAACTGATTATCCTAGGATAGAAATTATTCTTAAAAATTCTCTGTTAGTTATAAATAATTGTAAAAAAATGAAACCTTTTCATTCAAGAACGAAAATAGTTGCCACATTAGGACCGGCCTCAGCAAAACCAGAAGTTTTATTTAGTATGTTTAATGCAGGTTTAGATGTCTGCAGACTTAATTTCTCTCATGGTTCACAGTCTGATCACCAGGAAGTTTTAAATACCATTCGCGACCTTAACAAAAAACACAACTATAATGTTGGTATTTTGGCCGATTTACAAGGCCCAAAAATACGCATTGGAATGGTGAAAGATGGTGGTGTACACTTAGTTAATGGAACTAAGATTATACTAACCACTAAAGAATGCATTGGTAATGAAGAGCGTATTTACATTACTTACAGTACTTTTCCTAATGATGTAAAAGCTGGAGAGATTATCCTTTTAGATGATGGAAAACTCCAAATGCGAGTTATTGAAACCAATTATAGTGACGAAGTAATTTGTGAAATTGTTCATGGCGGTATTCTTACTTCCAGAAAAGGTGTTAATTTACCTAATACCAAAGTTTCTATACCATCTTTAACTCCTGAAGATCGCGATAACCTTGAGTTTGTGCTTAAAAATGATGTGGAGTGGATCGGACTTTCTTTTGTTCGGAATGCAGCGGATATTGTTGAGTTGAAGGAAATCATTAAACAAAGAGGTAAAACAGCAAAGGTTATTGCTAAAATTGAAAAGCCTGAAGCTATTGCCAATATTGATGAAATTATTGCCGTTTCAGATGGTATTATGGTTGCTCGTGGTGATCTTGGGGTAGAGATGCCAATGGAAGAAGTTCCATTATTGCAAAAAATGATCGTTAACAAATGTAGAGCAGCGTCAAAGCCTGTAATTATTGCTACTCAAATGTTGGAGAGTATGATTACAACGCCTAGACCAACACGTGCAGAAGTTAATGATGTGGCCAACTCGGTACTTGATGGTGCAGATGCGGTGATGTTAAGTGGGGAAACCTCTGTTGGTGAGTTTCCGCTGATCGTTATTGAAACGATGCAAAAAATCATTCAGAATATTGAAACCAACGACTATCCTTTCCATCCGGAAAAACATTTAATTCAAGGTTCAGAAAGCTTTTTAAGTGATGCTATTTGCGATACTGCTGCTTTCCTTTCTAAACAAACCAATGCTGTTGGTATTGTATCGATGACTGTAAGTGGTTATACGGCATATCAAATTTCTAGTCACAGGCCAAAAGCGTTAACTTATATTTTTACCAGTAACGTCAATCTGTTGAATACGTTAAGTTTAGTGTGGGGTGTTCAAGGTTTTTATTATGATAAATTTGATAGTACTGATGATACGATTCAGGATGTAAATAATTTGTTGAAAGAAATGAAACTGATTAAGACAGGTGATGTCATCATCAATACTGCTGCCGTTCCAATGGAGCGTAAAGGAAAGACAAACATGTTAAAAATTACAGTTATTGAATAACATAGCTCAGGAATCAAAAATTTTTATACTTTTGCATTCCTGAAAAGGAGAGGTGTCCGAGTGGCTGAAGGAGCACGCTTGGAAAGCGTGTGTACCTCAAAAGGGTATCGAGGGTTCGAATCCCTCTCTCTCCGCCAGTTTCAATATCAAAATCAACTAAAAGCCTGCAAATCAAATGATTGAAGGCTTTTGTGTTTTAGTCAAAACCCCAATTTATTCACGTTTTCCCACCAAAAAGGTGAGTGATTCGGTGAGTAGATTTTAAGGTTCCAGTTTACTCACCGAATTGCTCGTAAGTTATTGACATACAACTTGTTCAATAACTAAACATCTTGACTTATTGTATCTGCAAAGCTAAATTTGCATCGTCTAATTAATTGTTTTTAATGGCGGTGCAGCTCCCGTCCCGAAAATCGGGTCTGGGGTTGTTTCACTTTTTAATGTTAAAACATTATGAAAACCAATTTCAGCTTACTCTTTTATTTAAAGAGACCAAAAAACTATCAAAAAGGCCCTATTCCGGTTTACATGCGCATAACCGTAGACGGGAAACGTTCGGAAGTCGCTACAAGCAGGGAATGCGAGCCAACGGAATGGAGCGTCGGCGCAGGCCGGGCTAAAGGGACAAGAGAAAAGGTCAGGTCATTTAATGCTTACCTGGACAACCTTCAAACCAAAGTCTATGATGCCTGCGAGTTCTTAGATAATGCAGACGCTGATATTACAGCAGAAAGCATTAAAGAAGTATTCATGGGCAAGGTGGAGAAACCCCTGATGCTCCTTGAAATATTTGCAGAACATAATCGAAAGGTAGCAGCTTTGGTAGGCGCTGAATATGCCGCGGGCACACTGCAGCGATATGAAACTTCGCTAAAGCATACAAAGGATTTTTTGGAATGGAAATATAAAAAGCCAGATATGGACATAAAAAGGATCGATCATGACTTTGTTACCAATTATGAGTTTTACTTGCGTACAGAGCGGAAATGTGCCAATAATTCAGCCGTTAAATACATTAAGAACTTTAAAAAGATTATTCGCATATGTTTGGCGAGCGGATGGATTACAAAAGATCCCTTTGTTAATTATAAAGCGAAGGTTAAGCAAGTTGACCGGGTATTTTTAAATCAGGAAGAATTGCAGTCGATTACTGACAAGGTATTTGCTACCAACAGGATTGGTCAGGTCAGAGATATTTTCCTGTTTAGCTGTTATACAGGACTTGCGTATGCTGATGTTAAAAAACTCAAAAGAACAGAGATAGTAAAAGGTGTAGACGATGGTATGTGGATATTCACTAAAAGACAAAAGACTTCTACTCCCACTCGTGTACCGTTATTGCCAGCGGCGTTAAGCCTGCTGAATAAATATAAAGATCATCCTGTTTGCAGTAATAACGATACCGCCTTCCCGGTATCATCTAATCAAAAAATGAATGCTTATCTCAAGGAGATCGCAGACATTTGCAGCATTAATAAGGACCTGACCTTTCATATTGCGCGCCATACGTTTGCCACTACGGTAACACTTTTAAATGGCGTACCTATTGAGAGCGTGAGCAAAATGTTAGGCCATACCAATATTAAGACCACCCAGCATTATGCCAAGATACTGGATATTAAGGTCGGTGCCGATATGGCTTTATTAAGGCAGAAATTTGCTATTGAGTAACTAGTCAACAACTTGATGTCGCAAATTGCGACATCAAGTTTAAAATGTTATTATTAAGTTTTAAAATATAATCGATACTAAGATGACGGGAGAACTGACAATTCCTAATGAGACAATAATGAACCAGATCTATTATATCCGTGGTCAAAAAGTGATGTTAGATACTGATCTGGCGGCACTTTATGAGGTAGAAACCAAGCAGCTTAAAAGACAAGTAAGACGAAATGCAGAACGTTTTCCTGAAGACTTCATGTTTGAGCTGGCTCCTGAAGAATATCATTCTTTAAGGAGCCAAAATGGCACCTTAAAACGGGGTGAACACGCGAAGTACCTTCCAATGGCATTCACAGAGCAGGGCGTATCCATGTTATCCAGCGTATTAAACAGCAACAGGGCAATTAAAGTAAATATACAGATCATCCGAATATTTACCCGCATCCGCCAACTATTCGTGGACAATACGGAATTGAGATTGGAAATTGAAAAGATCAAAACGAAACTAGACAACCAGGACAAAAATATGGAAGTTGTTTTCCGCTACCTGGATGAACTGATCGACCGAAAAGTAGAACCCAAACCAAGGAAAATAAAGGTTTTAAATCTGATGATTTATAATAATCTAATTGTTAATGTAATTAGTGATATTAAAGTTCCCATCTATTACATCCACTAAATCACTGCAAGGCATTGAATTATACTCGTTATTACTCCGATCCAAAATAAAACGGTACATAACTACTTGTTTTGGGTCTAAACAGTTATCAACGGCAGGCGGAACTAAAGCCGTATTAAGACCAATGCCTTCAGTAGCACAGCTTGGAAAGATTATTCCGGTGAATGGAACTCTTTTAACCTCCGTAAAATAATATCGAATTGCTTCATATAATGCACTTAAGATATAATAACACTCATTATGTGCCATGTTCATTCTGGATAGTTGAGAAAAATAACGCAGGAAATTAAATATAAATTCAAATGCTTCTTTTGAATAATTCTTTTTCAAATCTGACAGATAAGAATATGTGGCATTGCTCAGTTCAGGATTTGTTCTTAGATGTTTTTCATCAAAACATAAATTAACTACCGGAAAAACTCTGTTTAATCGCCATAATCCTATTGTCATATCCTGTAATTCCGCAGGATCTGTTTGGGAAATAAGCGCCTTACAGCTTTCGAGGCATCCTGTAAAACTAAAATTCAGTCCGTTATTCGGAACAGGCAATGAACCGTAAAATATTGGTATCCCAGGAGCATTAAATCTACCCGCGTTAATCTTACTTGGGTCACGATTGTAAGAAATCTCTGATTGGTTAGTAAATATTTCTCCATTATAATTGGGCCTCGCCCTTATTATACCCATATCCTTATTGAGCTTGGTAGCCATTAATGGCACACCATCGAATATTTCAACAAAGTTCCAGAAAGCTTCATTATAGTTTTTGTCAATGGCCTGTTCAAACAGGAGCTCTTTTATGTTTTTAAAATGCCTATTAAACTTGCTTATATTTTGATCTAAATAGCTAATGACATCCTCTGATCCTGAAAAATCATTTTTCAGAGCCTTTTTTTCAATTAAGTCTATTTGTCCCATATCCCGCGTAGCTATTAGGAGTTTTACTAATAAATAATATATCAAAGATACCCGGAATGTCAAGCCTTTTTTGAAATGTTGAAAATTTGACGCACGTTCCGTTTTACTTGCGACTTAGGACAGACTAAGCTTTTGAAATTTACCCTATCAACAATTAATTAAGTTTTGCTGGACAAAATATAACACCATCTTATCAAGGTGTTAAACAATTGAGTGGACTACATGCAATTTTGATCATTAATATCAAAGTGGACTTTGTTGGGTAATAATCTTTACGTACTTCCCAGCATTACCCAATTGAAAGGATAAGGTCGTCTTTAATTTGAAAAAATCACTAACGGTAAGTCAGAAGTATGAAAGCAAAGGGAAAACCTTACAAATTAGTATTAATGGCAGATACTGAAATAAATATCACACAAGGTGTGTGATAGGTGTGAGTTTTTTTCTGCGCTTACCGTCAACTTCGTATTAAATATAAATTATATGGAAACATTTCAGTTATTAACCAAAGCAGACCTGGAGGACTTTAAGAAAGACCTTATGCAGGAAATTAAAACACTTATTCATCCGCAGGATATGCAGACCAGGCAATGGCTCAAAAGCGCAGAAGTCCGTAAACTATTAAACATTTCTCCGGGTACTCTGCAAAATCTGCAGATTAATGGTACGCTGACCTATACTAAAGTAGGCAGCATTTTATATTACAGGTATACAGATATAATGAAAGTATTAGAAAATCATCAATAAATTCTTTAATTATGAAACTATCATATCCGGCAGACAATTTTTTAAAAAAAGCGGCTTGCGATAGCCGTTTGCTGCCCTCGCACATCAGCCTGTTTATGGCGATATTCTATTCCAGTCCTGAACACAAACCAGAAAGCAGCTTTCAGATAACACGTAAAAAGCTCATGCACTTTTCCCGTATCAGGTCCATCGCCACTTACCATAAGTGTATCCGGGATTTGGTAAATTATGGATACATCATTTATCAGCCCTCCTATGATCCATTTCGGGCAAGCACAGTATCATTAATTCTTTAGAATGCGATGAAGATCCCGGTTAGGCGCATTTCAGCACTGCCTGTAGTAGAGAGTGGTGTCCTTTTCCCCCTAAAGGAAAAGGAGCAAGCGGAAGTCGGGCAGAGCCCGACTTGCTTGCCTGCTACGCAGGGAAAGCCACTATTAAGTATACTCCGGGTATATTTTACCGCCTTGAAAGCCCTGAAAGAACAAAAACGGTATACCTGAGAGTATACCAAGCAATAAAAAACAAGCCTATGAAAACATCAGAGGAAAAATCGATCCGCTTTCCACTAAGCGTTCACCAGAAACTTCAAAAGCTCGCATTAAAACATGGACGAACCCAGATACAGCTGTTTATGCAAATGGTAGATTATTTCTACAGGACTAAGAAAGACCCAAAAGATATAAACGATGAGCTATTAAAGAATACCCTTGCCGATAATCATAAGACCTATATCAAATTCATCCGGACACAGGAGCAAGATCTTTTGATCCCCATCAAAACAGAGATAGACAGGATGATCGAAAGCCAAAGGAAAGTGCTGAACTGTTTTAACGAACAGGTACTTAATGCAAACGACAACCTGCTAAACAGGCAGGAAACCCAGATACAGAAATTCGCAGAAACAGATAAAGTGATAAGGATTATCGCAGAAAAACTGGAGATCAAGGAAAAGCTGAAACAGAAATTCCTGTATATCCTGAACACTTATATTAAGACAAGGGACCAGTTCGGACTGATGACTTCGGCCAAAGAGAAGGAAGAACTGGTACAGGAGACAAAACAGCAAGTCAGTAATCTCTAATAAGAAACACAGTCATGTACATAAATATCACCGACAGCGAGACAGCCAGCAATAAAGGGAGCAGCGCAGGTCTGGTTCATTACCTTGAAAAAGAGAACCGTCTGGATAAGGAAAAAGCGCCTGAGCATTGGTTCAGTAACGGACAGGACACTATTCAAGCTTACGAAGTCAGGAACACCTTAGATAGCAACGTAGCAAAGCTTGGAAAGATAGATGCTAAGTTCTTCCTACTTAATATCAGCCCAAGTCAAAAGGAAATCAGCCACCTAAAAGAGTTATACGGCGAAGAAGCAAAAGAACAATTGAAAGCCTACGCCAAAACGATAATGGATGAATACGCCCGCAACTTTAAGCGTCCGGGAATTGAAAGCGGTAAAGACCTGATTTGGTTCGGCAAACTGGAAAACCATAGGTATTACAACCACCACGACCCGGAAGTAAAGCAAGGGATCAAAAAACGGGGCGAACGGAAAGAGGGAGATCAAATGCACGTTCAGATAATCGTAAGCCGGAAGGATGCAACCAATAAGATCAAGCTAAGCCCGATGAACAATTCGAGGGGAAGCAATGCGGAGCATTCTAAAAAGGTCGGGCAGTTTGATCGTTCAGCGTTTAAAAATTCGGGAGAACGATTATTTGATCAGAAATTTAGCTTTGAGCGGGAACTTAGCGATACTTTCCGGTATGCCAATACTCGAAAGAAAGGAAGTATACAGGAATAAGACCGTTGCAAAAGCAACAAGTCAGAATTATATTAACTTTTTGGATTTTTTGTTTTTTTAGTTTTGGGTTTTTTTGACCAAAAGTGTCGAA
>NZ_JBEONS010000005.1:0-148973 GCF_040544395.1 Pedobacter sp. CG_S7
GAAAAATACAAATGCCCATGGGCAGCGCAATTTAGCCAAATGATCATGCAGGCAATTGAGCTCAAAAAAATAATCATGCCTGGTGATTATGGAAATCCAATACAAGAAAGAGCCAGGATTGAAGCCTTGCTTGATGAGCTAACCAGACAAAAAGTAAGCCCCGGCCACGTGGAAGTAATCACCTTTCAAAAAAGAATCCTTAAACATAGAGCCTATTTACTGACATTTCTTTACCATCCCGAGGTTCCCTCACACAACAATAATTCTGAACAGGCGATCAGAAATATTAAGGTCAAACTTAAAGTGTCAGGAATGTTCAAATCTTCTAAAGGCGCACAGAACTATGCAATCATGCGTTCTATTACCGACACCTGCAAGAAAAATGAGCAGGCCATCTTAAATGCTTTCTTGACTATTGCTTCATCATAGAGGTACCTGAGTAGTTACATATTTTTAAAATTTAAATTCATTTTTCTTTATATTTTTAATCCGAAGTGTTAAATAAGAACTAACCAGCAATAGTTTTTGATAATTATATTAGTATTATTGTATACCTAATAATTATTTTTCGATGTGAAAAAAGACTTTACCGATCAAAACTCGATACAAGGTATCACAGCCGAAACTCTGTTTAAGAGTTATTTTGGTCGTCTAAGTTACTTTGCGTTTCAATTTGTGAATGATAAAGATATTGCTAATGATCTTGTTCAGGATGCATTTGTTGCCTATTGGGACTGTAAAAACGATATTTCTAATCATCCTAATGCTATCAAAGGTTTCTTATATAAAACAGTTAAAAATTTTGCGCTTAATTACATAAAAAGACAAAAAGTTCAGGAACGCTATTTTTTTTTGAGGGAAGAAGAGAAATTTGAAAAAGAAAAGGCTCTTGATAAAATAATTGAAGCTGAGGTGGTGGCTAATTTACATAAAGCTCTTATGCAACTGCCCAAAAGCTGCAGAAATGTTTTTTTATTGGCTTTTTATGAAGGCCTAACTAATCCTCAGATTTCAGAAAAATTGAATATAAGTGTAAATACGGTAAGAAACCATAAGCAAAATGGTTTAAAACTGTTGCGCTCCAAACTCAATTTAGAATCATTTCTAGTTCTAATTGCGTTACTATCCAAGTAAATTCCACTTTAAAAATTATATTTCAATTTCACCTAGTCTTTTTCTGCTATTAGGTTTTCTTAATAGAGAAATAAGTCGAAATGAATATAAGTCCATACAAATTATCAGCATTAATATCTAAGTATATTCAACAGGACCTATCTGAGAGCGAAAGATTGCTTTTGGATGAATGGGTGAGCTTGAGCAACGATAATAAACAATTGTTTGATCATTTAATTCAAGTTAAACAAGTAAAAAGAGGCTTGGATTACTTAGAATCTTTAGATATTGATTTGGAATGGAAAAAAGCTAAAAGAAAGAGAACAATAAAAAAGTTAAAAGTGGTTACTCCTTATTTAGGATATGCAGCAACTATAATTGGTGTCTTATTTACCCTATTTCTATTTTTAGCTAAAGAAAACGTTGAAAAATTACCTGCGCATCAAGCGCTTGTCTCCAACAAAAAAGATCTTTTGCCTGGAGCAATTAGGGCTACTTTAAAATTATCAAATGGAGAAGTGATTCATCTTGATGAAAAGTTCATCTCTATCCCAGAAAATAAAAGTTTTGTCATTACTTCCAAAAGTGGTGAACTCAATTATCCAAAATCAAAAGTATTAAGTGATCTATTGGGGTTCCACACACTATCTGTTCCAAAAACCGGAACCTATCGGGTTGTTTTATCAGATGGCACAAAAGTGTGGTTAAACTCCATGTCTGAGCTCAAGTTTCCATTAAATTTTTCATTGTCAAACCGGAAAGTTCAATTAACTGGTGAAGCCTATTTTGAGGTAGCTAAGGATACTTCAAGACCTTTTATTCTTGAAGTAAATAATAACACAATTGAGGTATTAGGAACACATTTTAATGTCAACTCTTATAATTCAAATTTTAATACAACTTTATTGGAGGGAAGTGTGAAAGTAGCAAATATGCAAGGTTACAAAATATTAGTTCCAGGCCAGGAAGCTAACATTATTGGCAGTGAAATAAGAGTGAAAAAAGGAAATATTAAGAAGGCTCTCGCCTGGAGAAATAATGAGTTTTATTTTGAAAATGAATCTATGCATCAAATTTTAGTAGAAGTATCCAATTGGTATGGTTTTGAAATAAATGATGACCGAATCTCTGATAGGAGACGGTTCTCGGGGAATTTCAATAGAAATCTAAAATTATCTGAAGTGTTGAAAATTTTAAATTCATTAAGTGGTTATTCGTTCCATTTTGATGAAGGAGAAGTAACTGTAAATAATTAACGTGAATTAAAAACCTAAATCAACTTATGGAGTAAAAAAAATAAAAAATTTAAAAAGAACTATCAACTAACCAATTAACTATTAACCCCAAAATTTATGAATTCTTTATATCGTATTATAAAGTTAAATATACTTTTCATGCTGCTTTTAACACTTACAGCCTATGCAAATAGTGTAGCTCAAGGTATTACTGTTTCAGTAAATAATGAAAGTCTAGAAGTTGTTTTATCTAAAATTTCTAAACAAACTAATTATAAGTTCATTTATGACGATGAACTTATTTCAAGGATGTCTAAGGTTTCAATAAAAATGACAAACAGTTCCATTTCTGAAGTGATGAACCAAGCTTTAGGTAAAACAGATTTGAATTTTGAAATTATTTCCGGAACAGTAGTTATAAACCGTAAGGCTGAACCAATAAAAATGAGCCCGAAAGAAAATAACCAACAAAAAAAATTAAATGGCAGAGTTCAGGATAGAGAAGGACTTCCTTTGCCTGGAGCAACACTTTCTGTTAAAAATAAGCCTGGAACAAAGGCTATTACTGATAAAAATGGAAACTTTTCTATTATAGTTAATGCCAATGATGTTATTCAGATTTCATTTATTGGTTATCAAACGAAAGATTTGGTTGTAACTGATGATTTGTCTGATGTTGTTGTTGTATTGGAAAGTGCTGATGCTCAGCTAGGAGAGGTGGTAGTTGTAGGTTACGGAACTATGAAAAAGCGTGACGTTACTGGGGCAGTAAGCCAGATAAAGGGTGATGATTTAAAAAATATGCCTGTTAGAAGTGCTACAGAAGCCTTACAAGGTAAAACATCTGGTGTTGTGGTAACATCAAACGGTGGAAGTCCAGGTACCCCTCCTTCTGTAAGGATCCGTGGTATTGGCACAGTTAATAACAATAATCCACTGTATGTTGTAGATGGCTTGCCTCAAGCAGATATTGGGTGGTTAAATCCAAATGATATTCAATCAATTGAAGTTTTAAAGGATGCTTCAGCATCAGCAATTTATGGAACTCGTGCTGCTAATGGTGTAGTAATGGTTACAACTAAACGTGGAAAGCAAATTGGAGATGTATTAAAAAGCACGGTTGCATTTGATTCCTATTTTGGTTTCCAAAATCCAATTAAAACTTACGAAATGATGAATGCTTCGCAGTTTATGGATTATAAAAATTTGGCAAATACAAATGCTGGTTTACCCGCTTACTTTTCTCCGACACAAAAAACGGAAGTGTTAGATTTTCTTAAAACTAATTTTGGGAGTGATGAAGGTACGAATTGGTGGAATGAAATCAATCGAAAAGATGCACCAGTTCAAAATTATAATATCACAATTTCTGGTGGTATGAAAGATCTGGCCTATAATACAAGTATAGGTTATATGGATCAAAAAGGGATAATCAATGGATCTGATTATGACCGATTAACCTGGCGAACTAATTTTGATCATAATTTGAAAGACTGGTTTAAACTTTCTGGAAATATTGGACTTATCCATGAAAGTAGAAGGAATGTTTTAGAAAGTAGTCCTGGTTTTAATACTGCTTTTATTGCTTTTGTTGCTGATCCTATATCTCCAGTTTTTCGTACAGGCTTAAATAATATTCCTGAATTTTTAAAAAGTTCTTTCTTTTTAGGGGAAATAGACCAAAATAATCCTTATTCATTCTATAGTCCAATCTTAATGACGAATAAAGAAAACCCTGCTTCTCAGGTAAATATATATAAAGATAATGTGTGGAAGGGAATTCAGTTAAAAGGTGGGCTTGCTGCTGATGTTAAAATTACAGACTTCTTGAAATATAGAGGAAGTTTTGGTTTGGATTTAAGTCGTGGTGGATCTGATGGCTTCAGTCCTAAGTATCGTTTAGATAATGAACAATATGTAACAGATGCAACAGTGAGTAAGCTTATTACTCAAAGTGACTACTGGGTTTTAGAAAACACCCTAACCTTTGAAAAGAAATTTGAGGAGCATAATATAAGTTTTATGGTTGGTACTTCTGCTGAGGAAACCAAATATGAGCAGACTGGTGCTTCAAAACAAGGCTTAGTTACGAATGATAAAAGTCAATGGATTATTGATGCAGGAACAATAAATCCAGGAGCCTCCGGATATAAATCGGAAAGTGCTTTGGGATCTTATTTTAGTAGGGCTTTTTATTCTTTTAAAGACAAGTATTTATTTACAGCTAATTTTAGAAGAGATGGTTCTTCTAACTTTGGTAATGGGCAGAAATGGGGTAATTTCCCTTCCTTTTCTGCAGGATGGATTTTTTCTGAGGAAGATTTCCTGAAAAATCTGTCTTGGCTTTCCAGTGGTAAATTAAGAGGAAGCTGGGGCCAAATTGGTAACCAGGCAATTGGTGGAGGTGCTTATAGGAATACATATTCTGGAAATTTAGGGTATTATTTATTTGGTGATTATACCCCATATTTAAGAGGTGGAAGTAACTATATGGGTAATTCCGATGTACATTGGGAAACAACTGCACAAACAGATATTGGCCTTGAATTGTCTTTATTCGAGGGCAAAATTAACATCGTTGCAGATTGGTTTCAGAAAACTACAGATGGTATGTTATTGAATGTTCCATTACCTAATTATTTAGGATTCCCTAATTATCCCTGGACGAATGCAGGCAAGGTAGAAAATAAAGGTTTTGAGTTAGAGCTTGCCTATAATAACAATAAAGGAGCATTTAAATATTCAATCTCCGGTAACCTATTTACCTTTAAGAATAAGGTAATCAGTTTGGGTGGTGGTGAGCCTATTTTAGGTGGCGGCTGGATTAATTATACAACAACTAAAACAGAAGAAGGAATGCCTATCGGATACTTCTATGGTTTAAAAACTGATGGGATTTTTCAAAATCAGGGAGATGTTGACGGCTATTTTCAAGAGGGAGCTCGTCCCGGAGATTTGAAATTTGTAGATGTAAATGGTGATAAGAAAATTGATAACCAGGATAGGACTAACATAGGTGATCCATTTCCAGATTTGTCTTATGGCTTAAATCTTAATTCATCGTATAAGAACTTCGATTTTCTCATTTCTATGCAGGGAACGGTTGGAAACAAAATCATGAATATCAAAAAGATTGATATGAATTCTGGTGTTGGCTGGTACAATGGGCCAAAAGACTTAATGGAAAAAGCTTGGTCGCCAACTAACCCAAGTAATGAACAATTTGCAATAAATGCAACAAACACTAATAATCTTCAAATTTCAGATTGGCTAATTGAAGATGGCAGTTATTTGAGGGTAAAAAATATTCAGGTAGGCTATTCTTTGCCATCACCAGTTTTGAAGAAGGCTGGACTTAAACGCGTTCGTCTTTGGGTAGGAGCCTATAATATATTCACGATTACTAATTATTCCGGCTTAGATCCAGAAATTGGAAATTCATCTCCTTTGAGTAGTGGTGTAGACCAAGGGTATTACCCTGTGGCTAAATCATATATGTTCGGTGTAAACGCAACTTTTTAAACGATTAAAGAAATTAAGATGAAAAATTATAAATTTTTATTAGGAGTTGGCATCCTCATAGTTGCATTAAGCGCTTGTACTAAATCTTTTCTTGAGAGAGAGCCAAAAGGTGCATTAAGCGAGAAAGATTACTTTCAAACTGACAATGCGGCGATGAAACTTGTTGCAAATTGCTATGGTCCTATGCTTGATGGATGGGGATATACTGTAAATAAAGTTGCTCTGGGTGATGAATCGGTCGATAATGCAGATGGGGGTGGTTCTGATCCTGGAGATAGACCACAAACAATTGAAGTAGGTAGGGGCCGCCCATTAGCTTCAAACTCGTTATTGCAAGAAATGTGGAATAATCGTTATTCAGGAATAGGGAAATGTAATTTGGCAATTGAAAACATTTTAAGTAATTGGGAAAATTTAATTGCAGGTGGCGGCAAAGTCTCTGAAGAAACTAAAGCAAGATATATTGCAGAAGTTAAATTCTTAAGAGCCTGGTATTATTTTGATTTAATTTGGGTGTTTAAGGAAGTTCCTTTAGTCGTAAGTACTTTGAAACCTGATATTCGTTTACCAAAAAGTACAGTTGAAGAGTTAAGGACTCAAATTTACAAGGATTTAGACGAAGCAATAAATACGGCTTCTTTTCCCAGAAGTTCAACGCTGCCTAAAGCTGAAAAAGGTAGAGCCAATAAAGATGCTGCTTATGCATTAAAAGCACGGGCAGCTTTATTCTTCGCCGGACTAATGGAAAGCAGTAAAATGACTGGCAATTCAGGTGAGGAATATGGTATCGCTAAAACTTCAGCAGAGCAAGTGGTTAAAACCGGAAATCTTAGCCTGCTTCCTGATTTCCAAGATTTGTATAGAGGAGATTATAAAGTCGGTCCTTATTCACAGGAGTCTATTTTCTCAGTTTTAAGAGCTTATATTCCCGCTATTGGTTTTGGTGGCGATGCTTTTGCTATAATGAATGTTGGAAGAAATAATGTTGGAGGATACGGTGGAAATACACCCACTAGAGATTTAGCCTTAGCTTTCGAAAATCGAGACCCAAGGAAAATGTTTACCATAATTAGCGATGGTGATGTTTTTTCAACTTCAAGCGGAGGACAAGAAGTACATAATTATCGAGGTTATTATAATGATTTTAACTTACAGCATAGTCGAAAGGCTTTTGTGCCACAACAATATAGAATACAGAATGATCTGTCAAGAAGTAACTGGGGACCTTATTGGATACGATATTCTGAAGTTTTATTGGTCTACGCTGAAGCGCTGTTAAAAACTAACGCTAGTAATGTAGATGTTGTTAAATATATTAATGAAGTGAGAAAAAGAGCTTTTGTAACTACCTCTAAAATAGATCAGCCAGCAATATCTAGAAAATTCGGTCAGGGTTTAGCTGCTGTTAGTGAAGCTGAATTTAACGCTACTTTAGCTGTAAAAATTACTGATAACCTTTTAAAAGCAATTAAGCAGGAGCGAAGAGTAGAATTAGCTTTGGAAGGATTTCGTTTATACGATTTAGTAAGATGGAATGAATATGCGTCAACCATGAGCACTTTCTATACAAAATATGGTTTTGCTGATAAAGGCGTAAATGCAGGTGAAAACAGTTGGCCTTTTCCTATTCCACAAACTGAAATTGATCGGTCAAACGGGGTTTTAGTTCAAAATTCTAATTATTAAATACTTGACATGAATAAAAATAAATCATATAACCGAAGGTCTTTTTTAAGACTTTCGGCTATTGCTGGTGCGGGTGTTAGTATAATTCCATTTACAACTTTTGATTCTTTTTCTGCTGATAAAAGTATATCTACTAAGTCTAATATTTCTGAATTGGCTGTTGGTAAACGAATTGGTATCATTGGTCTTGACACCTCACATAGTGAGGTGTTTACGAAGATGATTAATTCAGGTGAAGTAAAAGGCGGATACAAAGTTGTAGCTGCTTATCCTCATGGAAGCCCAGATATACCTGCTGCATTAAAAATGAAGCCCGGTATTATTGAAGCAGTAAAAGGGATGGATGTAGAAATTGTCGATTCTATTGAAGCGCTTTTAAACAAGGTTGATGTGGTGTTATTAGAGACTATTGATGGAAGACCTCACTATGAACAAGCACTTCCCGTTATCAAAGCTGGAAAACGAATGTTTATCGATAAACCAATTGCAGCAAATTTAGAAGATGTTAAAAGACTTTTCGCTGCCTCAAGAAAATATAAAAGTCCTATTTTTTCTAGCTCAGCGCTCCGATTTGATCCTACAGTTCAAAATGTTGCCAATGGGTCAATTGGAAAAGTAACAGGTGCCGACGTTTATACGCCAGCAGAGATAGATCCTCATCACATCGATTTAGCTTGGTATGGTATTCATGGTGTTGAAATGCTATTTACCGTTATGGGCCCCGGTTGTAAACAAGTAAGCCGGGTTTATCAGGAAGGAACTGATTTGGTTACAGGAGTTTGGAATGATGGTCGTATTGGTACAGTTAGAGGAATAAGAGCTGGTTCGGCTAACATTGCAGGAACAGCTTTCGGAGAAAAGGGCATCGCCCCATTAGGTCCATTCAGTTCTTATGTTCCTTTGGTAGATAAAATAATTGCCTTTTTTGATACAGGTGTTCCACCTGTATCTGAATCTGAAACTTTAGAAATATTTACTTTTATGAATGCCGCAGATTTAAGTAGAAGTGAAAACGGAAAAAGTATCAGTATATAATAAAATAACCCTAATATTTATTATTTATCAATGAAACGAGATTATTATTTTATATTAATGCTATGCAGTTTTTTTGTAATTAGCTGTAAACCATCTAGAAATAAAGTTAGTATTCTTTATTTTTCAACTCAGAATGAGCAATCAGGAAACTTAAAGAAGTTTTCAGCAAGTAAAGGGTGGAAGAATATCAATTCAGAAGATCCTTCCGTATTTGCTGCTGATTCACTAAAGAATATTAGTGCAATTGTACTCAATGTAAGTGACATCAATAAGTTGGACCATCGTGAACTTCCAAAACTGAAAAGGTATCTTGAAGCGGGTGGTGGTGGAATTATTGCCATCCGAGATACTTTATTGGCAGAAAAAGGCTGGCCCTGGCTGCAATCCTGGTTTGAAAGGGAGGATGGTGCCCTGTTCAAACAGGATGAAGGAAGTTTATCTATCATTGGTGCCGATTTTTCACCAGATAAGTTAACTGCTGCATTCGATTTTGTCATCGGTGGCAATAATTTACCGGATTATTCAAAAACTATAACCTTAAATGTTCCAGATAGTAGTCGATATACTCGTGAGGTATTGGTAGAAAGTTTGGATGAACCTTTGCAGATGGCCATCCTTCCCAATAGAGATGTACTGTTCATAGAAAGGAAAGGCGGGGTAAAGCTTTATGAAAATATAACAGGTGAAACTAAAACCGTTGCCAACCTGAATATTTTTAGTGGTATTGAAGATGGGTTATTGGGTGTAGCGGCAGATCCTGGTTTTGCAGAAAACCACTGGGTCTATTTCTATTTTGCTGTTGGAGGCGAAAAAGCAGTAAATCATTTATCAAGGTTTGAATTGTATGGAGACAGTTTAGTGCTGGGATCTGAAAAAGTTATCCTCGAAATACCTACACAACGCATCTATTGCTGTCACTCAGCTGGATATATTGCATTTGATAAGAATGGTTTATTGTATTTGTCAACTGGCGACAATACAAATGCTGAAGAAACAGAGGGGTACACCCCTATTGATGAAAGACCAGGTCGTTCTTTGGCAGATGATCAGGCTACAGCAGCCAATACCAACGACCTTAGGGGAAAAATTCTTCGCATCAAACCTCTACCTGATGGTAGCTATAAAATTCCGAAAGGTAATTTGTTTCCTGCAGATGGAAAGGTTGGCCGACCTGAGATTTATGTGATGGGATCGCGCAATCCTTTTCGTTTTAGTGTGGACCCAAAAAATAATTATTTGTATTGGGGGGATGTTGGGCCAGATACAAAAGTCAAAGCCTCTACCGGAGAATTTATGAGTTTTGATGAAGTCAATCAGGCGAGGGAGCCGGGGTTTTTTGGATGGCCATATTTTTTGGGAAACAATGAGATATTCCCCAAATATAATTATGCAACAAAAAAAGAAGATCAGGGTAAAGACCCATTAAAACCAATCAATAATTCTCCAAATAATACTGGTTTACAGGAATTGCCACCGGCAAAACCTGCGATGATTTGGTATGGCAAAAGTAATTCAAAAAAGTTTCCTTTGGTAGGGAATGGGGGAGCAAGCATCATGGCTGGGCCAGTTTTTTATAGTTCCGAATATGCAGATAAACCTTATAAATTAGCTGAGTATTATGATGGCAAACTATTTATTTTTGAATGGATACGTGGCTGGATTATGGCGGTAACATTAGATGAAAAAGGTAATTACCTTAGAATGGAGCCTTTCCTTGAGCACATTAAATTTGAAGCGCCAGTAGATATACAGTTTGCTAAAGATGGGTCTATCTATGTTCTGGAATACGGAACCAACTGGTTCTCAAAAAATACAAATGCCAAGCTCGTACGCATACAATATGTTGAGGGTAATAGAAATCCTAAGGCGAACATTAAAACCGATAAACAATATGGTGCTGCACCAATGGAAGTCAAGTTGTCTGGAAAAGGATCAAATGATGTTGATGGAGATCAGCTTTCTTATGATTGGGAAATTGAAAGCAATAAACTTAAAGGTGAAAATATCACGTATACTTTTAATAAACCAGGCACCTATAATGTCGTTTTATCTGTGAAAGATAATAATGGCGGAGTTGGTGAGACTACAAGTAAAATGTATGTTGGCAACACTCCACCTGAAGTTTTTATACAAACCAAAGCAAACAGGAGTTTTTATTGGGATAATTCAGTTTTGGATTATACTATTGATGTGCAGGATAAAGAAGAGAAAATCAATCCTAAACGTTTGAATATCTCTTTTGGTTATATTCCACATGGGAAAGATGCAGCAATTATTCTTACAGGAAATCAGGAGTTAAGTAATTTTAAATATTTAAAAGGAAAACAAATGGTGGCCAGCTTTGATTGTAAGTCTTGCCATTCTATGGATCAAGCATCCGCTGGCCCTTCTTATTTTGCAATTGCAGAACGCTATGCAGCTAAAAATGGGGTGCTAAAACAACTGTCTGCAAAAGTTATAAATGGCGGTAGCGGAAACTGGGGAGAGCGCTCTATGTCGCCCCATCCTGCAATTTCAAATAAGGAAGCCGAAGAAATGGTAGCCTATATTCTTTCTTTAGCAAATAAAAAGAATAGCCTTCCATTAAAAGATGTTATTAAACTTAGCGATCACCTGGACAAAGGAAATGAGGGTGTCTATTTGTTGAATGCTACCTATAAAGATCAAGGGGCTAATGGTATCGGCGAATTGCAGAGCCGTAATTATATTCTTTTAAAAAGTCCGGTTGTTCAGGCCGAAGATTTTGATGAAGGAAATGTAAGAATCTCTACCATAACAACTGCTTTTTTATCTTATTTAAGCAGTATTCAGAATGGTAAGTATATCAAATTTAATGCTATCGATTTAACTCATGTAAAAGGTTTGACTTATAATGTCCAGGCTAATGGTGCTGGTGGTATTATTGAATTGCATATAGATAGGATAGACGGTCCATTATTGAGCTCCATTACAGTTCCTGCAGGAAAAAACGACGTGAAAGGTAATGCTTGGAAACAAATTAGCACCCAAATAAAGTTTACTGAAGGTAAGCGTGATTTGTTTTTTGTTTTTAAAGGTCAGCAACAGAATCTAAATTATTTCAATATGGATTGGATACGATTTTCTGATAAATAATAGTAGTTATTATGAATAATTTAACGAGTAAGAAATTTATATGCAAAATTTAGTTCGGGTTAAGTTATCTTTTCTCATGTTTCTGGAATATTTCATTTGGGGTGCATGGTATGTAACCATGGGAACTTATCTGTTTGCTAATTTTGATGCAAGCGCGTTACAGGTTGGGTCAACTTATGCTAATTTATCGATCGCGGCAATCATTTCTCCATTTTTTGTTGGATTGATTGCCGATCGTTATTTCGCTGCACAAAAAGTAATGGGAGTGTTGCACTTGACTGGGGCTATTGTACTTTATTATTTAAGTACAGTTAAGGAGTTCAATGATTTTTGGTGGTTAGTCTTAGTTTATACATTACTTTATATGCCTACAATGGCTTTGGCCAATTCCATATCATTTCACCAAATTAAGGATGGGGGAAAAGACTTCCCCTTGATCCGGGTGTTTGGTACTGTCGGTTGGATTGCCGCAGGCTTGTTGATCGGTTTTTTGAGTTTAGAAAGTTCTTTTTTAACTTTTAGGATTGCTGCAATCGCATCATTATTTTTGGGTTTATTTAGCTTTTTCCTCCCTAATACTCCTGTAAAGGAAAATGGCGATAACAAATTGTCTTCGATTTTGGGTCTTAATGCTATGGTTCTTTTTAAAAGCCGGTCTTTTATCATCTTTTTCTTCGCTTCAATTGCAATCTGTATCCCATTGTCTTTTTATTACAGTTTTACCAATTCCTTTCTTAACGATATCGGAATGGAAAATGCTGCTAGTAAAATGACGCTTGGCCAGGTTTCTGAATTTGTGTTTATGCTGTTGATTCCACTAATGTTCCGTAGGCTTGGCGTCAAAAAAATGATCATGATAGGAATTGCGGCCTGGGTTATCAGGTATTTATTATTTGCCTATGGAAACGTTGGGTCTGATTTGTGGATGCTCTATATTGGGATTATACTCCATGGCATTTGCTATGATTTCTTTTTTGTAACGGGGCAGATTTTCACAGACAATAAAGCAGGAGAATCAATTAAGAGTGCAGCACAAGGTATTGTCACATTTGCCACTTATGGTATTGGTATGCTAATTGGATCTTATTTATCTGGTATGTTGACCGAATCTTTTGTCTCTCCTGCGGGTAGTGATTTCAGGTTTGACTGGAAAATGGTCTGGCTTGTTCCCTGCTTTATTTCCGTCGTTATTTTAATTGTTTTTGGTTTGTCCTTTAAAGATAGACCGGTAAAGGAACAAAAGTCCAATAATTAGCGTATTAGTTTACGATATCCAAATCCTTATATTTTTAAAATTATGTCAAAAAGTAATACTGTTCGAGTTTTAGTGGTAGGATGTGGTAATATGGGCAGTTCCCATGCTATGTCTTATCATACACTAGATGGTTATGAAATCTGTGGCCTTGTTTCACAGGGGAAAAGTAAAGAGGTTTTAAATGAGAAACTTGGAGGGGGTTATTCGCTGTTCGATGACTTTGAAGAAGCATTATCTTCTACAAAACCTGATGCGGTATGCATTTCTACTTACCCAGATACGCACGAGAGTTATGCTATTAAAGCATTAGAAAACGGGTGCCATGTTTTTGTAGAAAAACCTTTGGCAGATACAATTCAAGGTGCAATTAGGGTAGTGGAAGCCGCAAAAGTATTCAACAAAAAACTTGTTATCGGATATATTTTAAGGTATCATCCTTCATGGAAACGATTCATAGAGTTGAGCCATGGATTGGGCAAACCCCTGGTAATGCGGATGAATTTAAATCAGCAAAGCCACGGAAATATGTGGAATGTTCATCGTAACTTAATGGAAAGCCTCAGTCCAATTGTGGATTGTGGTGTGCATTATATAGATGTGATGTGCCAGATGACACAATCAAGGCCAGTACAGGTAGCAGCAATTGGTGCTCGTTTAACAGATGATATCCCAAAAGACAATTACAACTATGGGCAGCTTCAGATTCGTTTTGAGGATGGATCTGTTGGTTGGTATGAAGCGGGTTGGGGACCGATGATCAGTGAAACTGCATTTTTTGTGAAAGATGTATTGGGTCCAAAGGGTTCTGTATCTATTGTTGCAAAAGAAGCAAGTAAGGCCGGTAAATCAGATGCCGTAGCGTCACATACAAAAACAGAATCAATACGTTGCCATTATGCCGATTTAGATGAAAACAATGAATTTGTAAGAAAAGATCAATGGATTGATTTGGAAGACGAACCCGATCATCAGGAATTATGCAATCGGGAACAGCGTTTCTTTTATAATGCAATACAGAAAGATCTTGACCTCACAAACTCAATTGAAGACGCTATAAATAGCCTTAAAATAGCGTTTGCCTGCGACTTATCTGTGAAAACCGGAGAAGTTGTTAAATTGTAATATATTTTTTTAAGGAATTCCATAATTGAAAAAATTGAATACTATTTGTCTTTTCAAGCTTATAGTATTCAATTTTTTATGTAAAGCCTTTACTAAGGCCGTCTTTTTAAAATGGCCTAAAATCTCTAAAAGTTAGGTTTTAAAACATATTTATCATAGAACCTGAAAATATGCTCAGCAGCATCTTCGGCCGTATCTACCAGACGAAATAAATTCATGTCATCCGCATGGATGTTCATTTCTTTTTTCAACATTGTGTTGGTAATCCAGTCAACCAGACCACCCCAATATTCTTTTCCAACCAATACAATAGGGAATCTTGCTACTTTACCCGTTTGAATTAAAGTAATCGCTTCAAATAACTCATCCATGGTACCCATTCCACCGGGTAATACAATAAAACCCTGGGAATATTTCATAAACATCACTTTTCTGATAAAAAAGTAATCAAATTCTAGTAATTTGTTATGATCTATATATCTGTTGTGGAATTGTTCAAAAGGTAAGTCAATATTTAAACCTACAGATTTTCCGCCATTCATGTGTGCCCCTTTATTTCCGGCTTCCATAATACCCGGACCACCGCCTGTAATTACGCCGTAGCCACGCTCGGTTAATAACCTGCCACATTCTACAGCAATTTCGTAATAAGGATTGGTCTCTGCAGTCCTTGCAGAACCGAAAATAGAGACACAAGGACCAATCTTGGCCAGTTTCTCAAAACCATCTACAAACTCTGCCATGATTTTAAATATCTGCCAGGAATCTGTTACTTTTATTTCCTGCCAGTTCTTGTTCTCAAAAGCACTTCTTATTTTTTCTTCGCTTGTCATTCTACAAAAATATTTTACTTAAAATTTTGTTTGGGTGGTTGATTGTTTTCCTGTTACCCATAAAAGCAAAAATGTTATTAACCCATTTAATATAATCAACTCAAACCCCAATGCATAATTAAACCACGACATCGAATTACTATCAATTATAAAACATAAAACAGGCGATAACAAACAGATGTATGGCACAAGTTTGTCA
This sequence comes from Pedobacter sp. CG_S7, assembly GCF_040544395.1. Taxonomy (NCBI): domain Bacteria; kingdom Pseudomonadati; phylum Bacteroidota; class Sphingobacteriia; order Sphingobacteriales; family Sphingobacteriaceae; genus Pedobacter; species Pedobacter sp. CG_S7. The sequence goes on from NZ_JBEONS010000005.1 coordinate 15,115, forward strand.
ATTACCGCTTTTTTTGTTAACAAACCAAAAGTAAATAGGCCAAGTAATGGGCCATAAGTATAACCAGCTGCTTTAAAGATGGCATTCACCACTGATTCATCATTAATGATTTTAAAAATCATAATTACAATTACCATAACTAAAGAGAAACCTGCATGGACTAAATGTCTTTTAGTAACTAATTTAGGGTCATTTTGATCCGCTTTCTTGTCAAAGTGCAAAAAGTCTATGCAAAAAGAAGTTGTTAACGCCGTTAAAGCCGAATCCGTTGTGGCAAAAGTTGCTGCCGTTAATCCAAGCATAAATATAATTCCAGGAATAATGTTTAAATGGTTTAAGGCAATTTCAGGATATAAATAATCAGGTGTTTTTAATGCAGCTACATCAATGCCATTTCTTTCCGCATAAAGGTATAATAGTGCGCCAACACTTAAAAAGAAAATGTTTAATACCACAAAAACAGCTGTAAATGTGAACATGTTTTTTTGCGCTTCACCAATAGTTTTCATGCTCAGGTTTTTCTGCATTAAATCCTGATCCAAACCAGTCATAGCAATGGTCACGAATATACCACCTAGAAAATGTTTCAGGAAATGGGTTTTGCTTCCCAAGAAGTCTTCCCAGAAGAAGATTTTGGAATAACTGCTATTTTTAACCGCTTCAAAAGTTCCTGCTACGTCTAAGTTTAACGACTTGGCTATGAAAAAGATAGACAACATTACAGATAGCAACAAGAAAACCGTTTGCAAAGTATCAGTGACGATGATGGTTTTTAAACCTCCCTTGTGTGTATAGGCCCAAATTAGCACCAAACAGATGACTATAGTTACCCAAAACGGCACATTCCAGGCATCAAATATAAACCTTTGCAATACAATGGCAACAAGGTATAACCTGAATGCCGAGCCAATAGTACGGGATACAAGGAAAATTACTGCGCCTGTTTTATAACTCCAAAAGCCAAAACGCCTTTCCAGATAGGTATAAATAGAAATAATGTTTAACCTATAATACAAGGGGAGCAAAACGGTAGCAATGATGATAAAGCCAACCGCATTACCGAGTATAAATTGGAAATATCCAAAATCACTATTGCCTACCGCACCCGGAACAGAAATGAAAGTTACTCCAGACAATGCGGTGCCAATCATACCAAAGGCTACCAAATACCATTTTGAATTTCTATTGGCAATAAAAAAAGCGGCGTTGTCAGAGTTTTTTCTCGAAGTAAAATAGGCAACAACAATGAGTACCAGGAAATAACCTAATAAAAAAGACAGAAGTATAGCTGGGGACATAGGGTGGATTTGTAAATAAGGGTTTAAATGTAAATAAAATGCTATTATTAAAAATAATTAACCGAAGATAAATATAAATTTGTAAAATGAATTTTTCTTCGAAATTACTGGAGGATGCTGTTAATGAATTTGCCAAATTACCTGGTATTGGAAAAAAAACTGCCCTCCGATTGGTGCTGCACTTATTAAATCAGGAAAAGGAAGAAGTAACCCAGTTTGGGAATGCTATCATCACACTGCGTCAGGAGATTAAACATTGTACAATTTGCCATAATATCGCCGATCAGGATATTTGTACCATCTGTGCTTCCAACAAGAGAGAAAAGGAAATTATTTGTGTGGTTGAAGATACCCGGGATGTGATGGCAATAGAAAATACAGCTCAATATTTTGGCGTTTACCATGTGCTGGGTGGCTTAATTTCTCCAATGGATGGCGTAGGCCCTTCTGATCTTTTTATTGATTCGCTCGTGCAGCGCGTAGCTACCACCACTGTAAAGGAAGTTATCCTCGCTTTGAGTGCAACTATGGAAGGCGATACCACACTTTTCTACTTATATAAAAGATTAAAAGACTTTCAAATCCCTATCACAACAATTGCGCGTGGCATTGCCTTCGGCGGAGAGCTGGAATATGCTGATGAGATTACTTTAGGTCGTTCTATTGTAACCAGGGTGCCTTATGAAAGTTCTATCATTAAATAATTCCCTATGGATTTTAAGAATAAAGTTATCGTAATTACCGGTGCTTCCTCGGGTATAGGTAAGGCTTGTGCAGAAGAATTTGCAAAAAGAGGTGCTAACTTAGTATTGGCGGCCAGGCAATATGTTAGTCTTTGCGAAATTACTGCTCAGCTCCAAGCCAAATATGGTATTAAAGCTATTGCCGTTCAGGTAGATGTAAGCAAAGAAGAAGATTGTCACCTGCTTATCAAGCAGGCTGTAAATACTTTCGGCAAAATTGATGTTCTCCTTAATAATGCAGGTATCTCTATGCGGGCTTTATTCTCTGAATTAGACCTTTCTGTCCTTAAAAACCTGATGGACGTTAATTTCTGGGGAACTGTATATTGCAGTAAATATGCTTTAGACGAGATCCTGAAAACTAAAGGTAGTATCATTGGGGTATCTTCTATTGCAGGTTACCGTGGTTTGCCCGGTAGAACAGGCTATTCTGCTTCAAAGTTTGCCATGAATGGTTTTATGGAATCCCTGCGAACAGAGCTTTTACATAGCGGTGTACATGTGATGGTAGCTTGCCCGGGTTTTACCGCATCTAATATTCGTGTAGCTGCATTAGCAAAAGATGGCCAGGCACATGGCGAAACCAGTATGGAAGAGGGGAAAATGATGACTGCAGAACAAGTGGCCATCACTATTGTAAATGGTATTGCTGCACGCAAAAGAACTTTGATAATGACTGGCCAGGGAAAGCTCACTGTGCTGTTGAATAAATTGTTTCCCGCACTTACCGATAAATTGGTGTTTAATCATTTTACAAAAGAAAAGAACGCTTTAATCAAATAATATTTTCAGAAAGATTTGTTGCTTTGCCAAAACAATTCGATCTTTGCTGTACGATGATTTTAACAAACGGACTTAATAACTGGTGGTGGCATAACGCGGATGCGTAAGGTAACCCTGTATTGAACGTTTTATTTTATATAAATAATTTGAGGGTTGCTATAAAAGGCAACCTTTTTTGTTTTGTAGCTATGAAGAAAATATTAAACTTTTTATTCGAGAATAAGAGCCTCAGCAGAGCTGAAGCTCAAAAGATTTTAACCTCCATCGCCATGGGAGATTACAAGCCTATACAAATTGCTGCCTTCATTACTGCCTATGGCATGCGCAATATCACGGTGCAAGAGTTACAAGGCTTTAGGGATGCGATGCTGGAATTATGTGTTAAGCTTGATTTTTCAGACTATTCACTCGTAGACCTTTGTGGTACTGGGGGTGATGGTAAAGACACCTTTAATATTTCAACTCTGGCTTCTTTTGTTGTTGCCGGCACCGGACAAACCGTCGCCAAACATGGTAACTATGGTGTTTCTTCCGGCTGCGGTTCTTCCAATGTGATGGAATACCTGGGCTATCAATTTACCAGCGATAAAGACGTGTTGAAACACAGTCTTGATACCGCAGGTATCTGCTTTATTCATGCCCCGTTATTTAACCCCGCCATGAAAATTGTTGCCCCCATTCGTAAAGAACTTGGCGTAAAGACCTTCTTTAACATGCTTGGTCCTTTATGTAATCCTTCAGAACCCCAAAATCAGTTAGTAGGGGTCTTTAGTTTGGAATTAGCAAGGTTATATGCTTATTTATACCAGGAAACAGATAAAAACTATACCATATTACATGCCCTGGATGGCTTTGATGAGATCTCTTTAACCTCTAAGGTAAAAACTTTCAGTAAAAAGGGTGAGGCCTTATGGAGTGTTGCCGATTTTGGTTTTGAGCCTATAAAAGAAGTGGAAATCATTGGTGGTGATACTGTTGCCTCTTCTGCTAAGATATTTGTAGCTGTTTTAGATGGTAGGGGTACTGATGCCCAAAATAATGTCGTTTTATGTAATGCTGCAATGGCCTTGCAAACTATTGATAACACCAAAAGCTTTGCCGATTGTTTCTATGAAGCGGAAGAGTCATTACTGGCTAAGAAAGCATTGAAGAGCTTCAGGAAATTGTTGAGTTTTAATGAAATTCGAGTTAACCCCTAAATATTTTTCATCAAATGATGTCCTTAAAATTAAAAATATGCGGAATGCGCGATCCTGAAAATATAGCTCAGGTAGTCGCTTTGCAGCCAGATTATTTAGGCTTAATTTTTTACCCTAAATCGAAAAGATTTGTGGGTAATATATCTGCTACCATGATTAATGCAATTCCAGAGCGCATACAGAAAACAGGGGTGTTTGTTAACGAGCAACTTCACCAGGTGCATGAATTTATTCTGAAATACAAGTTGTCGGCGGTACAGCTACATGGCGATGAATGCCCCAATTATTGCAAGGCTTTAAAAAACCTCCTTCCGGCGGTATCGTTGATCAAAGCTTTTGGAGTGGATGAAAGTTTTGACTTTAAAATATTAAACCCTTATCAAAAAGTAGTAGATTACTTTCTTTTTGATACACAAACCCTCGAACATGGCGGTTCAGGAAAAACCTTCAATTGGTCCTTGTTAAAAGGCTATACATTAAAGATACCCTACTTTTTAAGTGGCGGCATTGGTCCGGAAAGCCTGGAGCAACTCCAGCAGCTTAACGACAAATACTTATATGCCATAGACATCAACAGTAAATTTGAAATAGAGCCTGGTTTAAAAGACATCGCTAAATTAACCGCATTTAAAAATACACTGTTTCCGCTGCGTGTAGCGATAAACGGAATAAAATAAAGAGAACATGAATTATATAGTCAATGAAAAAGGATATTTCGGAGATTTTGGTGGAGCTTATATTCCCGAGATGCTCTATCCTAATGTAGAAGAACTGAGACAGAACTACCTAAAAATTATCAATGAAGAATCCTTTCAAAAGGAATTTCACCAATTATTGAAAGATTATGTAGGCCGGCCTTCACCCTTGTATTTAGCAAAACGTTTGTCTGCAAAATACAATGCCAATATATTCTTAAAGCGCGAAGACTTAAACCATACCGGGGCACATAAAATCAACAATACCATTGGTCAGATTTTATTGGCAGAGCGCCTTGGTAAAAAACGCATTATCGCCGAAACCGGCGCAGGGCAGCATGGCGTGGCTACGGCTACGGTTTGTGCTTTGCGTGGTTTGGAATGTGTGATTTACATGGGCGAAATTGATATCGAACGCCAGTCACCCAATGTGGCGCGAATGAAAATGCTGGGTGCAAAAGTTGTACCTGCTACTTCGGGGTCAAAAACCCTTAAAGATGCCACTAATGAGGCCATGCGCGATTGGGTGAATAATCCTGTAGATACGCATTACATCATCGGCTCTGTGGTGGGGCCGCATCCTTATCCCAACATGGTCGCCTTGTTTCAGTCCATCATTTCCGAAGAAACTAAAAAACAACTACTGGAGCAAACTGGAAATGACCAGCCTGATTATGTGATGGCCTGTGTAGGTGGTGGCAGTAACGCCATGGGGATGTTCTACCATTTTTTAGCAGATGAAAATGTTAAACTGATTGCCGTAGAGGCTGCCGGTAAAGGGGTAAATAGTGGTTTTTCTGCTGCAACAACTGCTTTAGGTAAAGAAGGGGTGTTACATGGCAGCAGAAGTATATTGATGCAAACCGATGATGGACAAGTTGTTGAACCTTTTTCCGTGTCTGCAGGTTTAGATTATCCCGGTATTGGCCCTCAGCATGCGCATTTATTTAAAACTGGCCGCGGACAATATGTTTCTGTTACTGATGATGAATCTTTACATGCCGGACTGATATGTACGCAATTGGAAGGTATCATTCCTGCTATTGAAAGTGCACATGCTTTGGCTTACCTGGAGAAAATGAACTTTAAAGGCAATGAAAATGTAGTGGTGTGTTTGTCGGGAAGAGGAGATAAAGACATGGATACTTACATGAAATATTTTGGACTATAAAAACGCTTAAATGAATAGAATTAATCAATTATTCCAGGATAAAAAAACTGATATCCTATCTATATATTATACCGCAGGCTTTCCTGGTCTTGGAGATACCCTGCTGATTGCCGAAGAGCTGGAACGTGCTGGTGCTGATATGTTGGAAATAGGTTTCCCTTATTCGGATCCTGTTGCCGACGGACCCGTAATACAAGCCAGCAGCAAGCAAGCTTTAGACAGTGGAATGGACCTGAAACTGCTCTTTCAACAATTGAAAGATTTACGCAGCAAAGTAAATATCCCTATTTTATTGATGGGCTACGTTAACCCTATGTTGCAGTTTGGTGTAGAAAATTTCTGTAAAGCTTGTGCAGCAGTAGGGGTAGATGGTTGTATAGTGCCAGATTTACCCATGGTAGAATATGAGGAATACTACCAGGAAACATTTAAAAAATATAACCTGAGTAATATCTTTTTGGTAACCCCACAAACTTCTGAAGATAGGATACGTAAAATTGATTCGCTAACTACAGGGTTTATTTACCTCGTGTCATCTGCGGCTACTACAGGTAAAAACTTGCAGCTGTCACAAAATACTGATGATTACTTTGCCAGGGTTGCCGCAATGAATTTAAAGAACCCAACAATGATTGGCTTTGGAATCAATAACAAAGAGACTTTTCAAAAGGCTTGTCAATATGCCAATGGCGCTATTATTGGAACAGCATTTGTAAAAGTACTAGCTGCAGATAAATCAAAGGAAAGCATAGAAAAATTTATGGCTGAATTTATTAGCTAAAGCAATTTAGGAAGTTTGGGTGGAGCGCATTAAAAAAGATCCTCTAAACTTCCTTTACCTTGTCTAATTACTTCAAACTCCCCTGAAGTACAATCAATAACTGTAGAAGGCTCGTTACCGCCATAACCTCCGTCAATAACTAAATCTACCCTGTCTTCATATTTTTCATGGATCAATTCTGGATCCGTAGAGTATTCTATCAGCTCATCATCGTCTTTTATAGAGGCCGAAAGAATGGGATGGCCCAATTGCCTTACAATTTCCTGAGCAATGCTATTGTCTGGAACCCTGATGCCGACCGTTTTCTTTTTAGAACTGAGCAATTTGGGTACATTATTATTCGCGTTTAAAATAAAAGTATAAGCCCCGGGAAGGGCCTTCTTCAAAATTCTGAAAGTGATGTTATCTATCGGTTTAATGTAATCTGAAATATTACTTAGATCAGCACATATAAAAGAGAAATTGGCTTTTTCTGGTTTAATGCCTCTTATCTGGCAAATTTTTTCTATAGCCTTTTGGTTAGTGATATCGCAACCCAAGCCATACACCGTATCAGTAGGATAAATGATCAGTCCGCCTTTTTTTAATACCTCTACCGCCTGTTCAATGGCTTTAGGGTTAGGGTTCTCAGGGTAAATTTTGATTAACATATGTAAAAATATGAATAATTTTCTTCTCTATTTGGATATTAGCCGTAGTATTGTCCGTTATTTAGTATATTAAAATATGAGAAAAGCTTTTATTGCAATAGCAGCCTTTTTGGTTACAGCTACGGTTATGATCGGTTTAGCATGGCATCCATTTTTTTGGGCCTTTATTTTTGTCGGTCCAATCGTTATACTCGGTGTTTACGATTTATATCAACCTAAACAAAGCATCGTTAGAAACTATCCTGTTGTTGGTCGGCTAAGGTATTTAATGGAAGATTTGAGACCAAAAGTATATCAATATTTTGTTGAAAGTGATACCAATGGAAAACCTTTTAGCCGGTTAAACCGGTCTTTGGTATACCAGCGGGCAAAGAAACAAAATGACACCATTCCATTCGGTACACAATTAGATGTGTATGAGAACGGTTATGAATGGTTAAGTCATAGTATCGCTGCCATTAGTCACCATGAGTTGAATGAAGACCCAAGGGTGCTTATTGGTGGGCCAGAATGCACTTTACCTTATTCTGCCAGTATTTTTAATATTTCTGCCATGAGTTTTGGTTCCTTGAGCCAGAACGCCATACTTGCTTTAAATGGCGGTGCAAAGATGGGCAACTTTATGCACAACACTGGCGAAGGTGGTATTAGTGATTATCACTTGCGAATGGGAGGTGATTTAGTATGGCAAATTGGAACAGGTTATTTCGGCTGTCGTAACCACGACGGTACTTTTAATTACGAAGCTTTTGCGGAAAGGGCTAAAACCGAGCAGGTGCGGATGATTGAGATTAAGCTTTCACAAGGAGCAAAACCTGGTCATGGGGGTATTCTGCCAGCTAAAAAAGTAACGCCAGAAATTTCAAAAATCCGCCTCGTTAAAGAAGGGTTTGATGTTATTTCCCCTCCAGGGCATTCTGCCTTCTCTACGCCTTTAGAAATGGTTGCTTTTGTAAAGAAACTGAGAACGCTTACTGGTGGTAAACCTGTGGGCATAAAACTCTGTATTGGTCGTAAGAGTGAGTTTTTTGCCATTTGTAAGGCTATGGTTCAAACTAAAACCTATATAGATTTCATTACTGTTGATGGGGGTGAAGGGGGTACAGGAGCTTCACCACAAGAATTTTCTAATGCCGTGGGTACGCCATTAAGAGAAAGTTTAGCTTTCGTAAACGATGTGTTAACGGGCTTTGATATCAAAAAACACATTAAAATAATTGCTTCCGGTAAAATCACTTCCGGCTTTGACCTGGTCAAGAACATTGCTTTAGGCGCTGATATTTGTAATTCGGCACGCGGAATGATGTTTGCCATTGGTTGCATCCAGGCGCTGGAATGTAACAGCAATACTTGCCCAACGGGTGTAGCTACCCAAGACCCAAGTTTAATGAAAGGTCTGGTGGTTGAAGATAAAAAAGCGCGGGTATTTAACTTTCACCGGTTAACAGTGGGTAGTGCAGTAGAATTGCTTGGCGCGGCAGGTTTACGCCATCCATATCAGTTAACCCGTGCCTATATCAACAGAAGGATTTCACCAAACATGATACAGTCTTATATTGAGTCTTTTCCTTACGTTCCTGAAGGTTGTTTATTGCAAACGCCTTACCCAATGCGGTTTGAATTGGGTATGACTTTAAGTGCGGCCGAAACTTTTGCGCCTACAGATTATAAAGTATCTTCTATTGATTATGCACAGGCTAACCCATATTTAAATAACATGACGGCAAATAATCAATTGAATTAATGAAATAAAAGTTGTATTCAGTTCATTATTGAATTGTTTATGCGACAATGAATAAAAATAAAAAGCCTGTCTCCTAAATTTAGAAGACAGGCTTTTCTGTATAGCAGCAGTTGAATTTAAAATTCAGCGTTTTTAGGGTAACGTGGAAAAGCGATCACATCTCTGATGTTGGTCATGCCACTTACAAATAAAACCAAACGTTCGAAGCCTAAGCCGAAGCCCGCGTGAGGTGCAGATCCAAAACGACGGGTATCTAAATACCACGACAACTCATCCTGAGGGATATTCATCTGTTCCATGCGTGCTGTAAGCTTGTCTAAGCGCTCTTCTCTTTGAGAACCGCCAACAATCTCCCCAATACCCGGAAAGAGGATGTCCATTGCTGCTACTGTATTTCTACCTTCTGCATCAGGTTCGTTTTGACGCATGTAGAAAGATTTAATAGCTGCAGGGTAATCGGTTAAGATTACCGGTTTTTTAAAGTGTTTTTCAACCAGGAAGCGCTCATGTTCAGATTGTAAATCTGCGCCCCATTGATCTATTGGGTATTTAAATTGTTTTTTCTGATTAGGTTTAGAGGCTCGCAATATGCTGATGGCTTCTGTATAAGTTAATCTCTCAAAATCATTCTCCAGACAGAAGTTCAGTTTGTCTAATAATGACAAGTCGCTGCGCTCATTTTGTGGTTTAGATTTTTCTTCTTCCAGTAACCTGGTGTTTAAAAATTCAAGTTCTTCCTTACAATGGTTTAGTGCATAGGCAATCACATATTTCAGCATGTCTTCTGCCAGTTGCATGTTATCTTCCAGGTCGGCGAAAGCAACCTCAGGCTCAATCATCCAAAACTCGGCCAGGTGCCTGGTGGTATTGGAATTTTCAGCCCTGAATGTTGGTCCGAAAGTGTAAATTTGTCCAAATGCCATGGCAGCCAGTTCACCTTCCAACTGACCGGAAACGGTTAAATTAGTTGCACGGCCAAAGAAATCTTCAGAAAAATCTACTTTATGGTCGGCGGTACGTGGCGTGTTGTCAAAATCTAAAGTAGTTACTTTAAACATTTCACCAGCGCCCTCTGCATCAGAGGCCGTAATGATTGGGGTATGCATGTACACAAAGCCTCTTTCATTATAAAATTGATGGATGGCGAAGGCTAATGCATGGCGAACTTTAAATACGGCGTTGAAAGTATTTGTCCTGAAACGCAGGTGTGCAATTTCACGAAGAAATTCAAGGCTATGTTTTTTAGGTTGCAAAGGAAATTTCTCCGGATCGCTGTCGCCCAATATTTCGATAGCAGTGGCTTTGATATCTAATTTCTGCCCTTTACCAAGAGATTCAACAATTGTGCCCTGCACGGCAATAGCAGCACCGGTATTGATGCGTTTTAACAATTCTTCAGGTGTATTGTTAAAATCTACTACAATTTGGATGTTACCCATACACGAGCCATCGTTTAATGCAATAAATTGGTTGTTCCGGAAAGTCCGAACCCAACCCATTACCGTTACCTCCCGATTAAAATCGGTACTTTCCAGCAGGTCTTTTATTTTTTCTCTTTTAATCATAATCTATTTTTGCAATGATGTCAAAAATAAGGATTTACTTCTATAAAAAATAAAAGGTTTATTTTTTTTGAAAACCTTTAAAATGAAGTAATTTTGTTTTATTTATATATTTTTTATTGCTTTTTGAATCTTAAAATTGAATTTTTGCCTGTTAATTTTTAATAATTACTTATTTTAGATATTTATAATGGTTTTTTATACTTTTTTTTTGTTTGTAAAATTGTGTTTTTGTCATATTGTATTGCTTTTAGTATGATTATAAGTAATTATGTAAGTTATTTTTGATTATTTGTAATAAAAAATGGGTTATTTTAAAATAAAACATATTATTTTTAATAAATCATTTGTTTTGTCGATTTTATTTGTATGTTTGTATTGCTCGTTTAATTTTATATTTGGTTCAAAAAGCTGCAGGTTTACATGCCTGCGGCTTTTTTGTTTTAGTGCGAGTGTACGCTATTTTCTTTTTGTGTACTGTTAAACAAAATCTGCTGCTGAATTTAAGTAGGTCATGTCATACCTGGTATTTATATGTCCCTTCCTGAAAAAAGTTTACAGTAGGTCTAATACGGGGAATGCTTTATAGGCTAAACACATAAGAGAATTTAATATTCTTGTAAATCCACCAAAATTTTTAAAAGATTCATATACACTAAGTCTTGCTGATTATTAAATGGAAAAAAAAGATTTGAAAAATTCTTAGGCAAGTTATCTACACGAAGTTCATTTTTATTTGGATTTCTTCGACTTCTCATAATAAATATTGAAACTGGAATTACCACGTCAATGCTTTTCTTTTTACCTATTATTGAGGAGAAATTGATGGATTTTAGATTGTTGATTTCTTTAAATAATTTATAAGCTATTGAATCTGTTACTGTTATTTTGTCAACAGTCACCTCTTTGTTATTTACACGAATTTCCAACTTAATCGCAAAACTGTAAATTGCTACGGAATCAGGAAGAGTCGTTGCGTCAAGTTGTGGAAAAAGCATGTTAGAAATTTTACCGTCAAGCTCATGCCAGTTCGGTTCTTGAGCACCAACGATATTCATCGATATAAGTATGCTCAATAATATTACAACTAATTTTTTCATATTTCTGTGTTTAAGGACATAAAGGTGTTCCAGGAGCTCCAACATATTGAGTATTATAGGCTGCAACTTTTTGGTTTATATCATCTCGAGTAAAAGTGACTCCGTCATCTGTTTTAAATGTAGTTTCTAAAGTGGAGTTCATCATTATTGCAGAGTCTGGTATTCCTGACCATGCTAATGAATATGCATCCACCTTGTCAATATTAAACTTAGAATGCAGATAGTTACCCATTGGCACTACATATTTTGTAAATAGTTCATGGCTTTGAGCTAAAAGTTCAGGATTTTTATATTTTATGTAGGCATGTACAAATTCGTGAATTAATGCCGCGCTCACTGATTCCACAGAAGTGCCCGAAAAATGTGCGGAGTTGATTCTTATAGTAGCAGAGAAGTTATTGTTATTTGGATCTCTAGTCATAGGTGTGGTCGCCGCTGGTTTTGAACGGCCATCTGAATATGTTAATGTATTATCTTGGATTACAGTTACTTTAATTCCATTGTTGAGATCGCCAAACTTTGTTAAAATATTTGACATTTCACCTTGTACATGAATGTTTGGAGCTAATGCCGCATTAATCGCGGTTTTAATACAAGGATCAGTAACATTATTTATTATTTCCATTACTGTAGCTCCTGATCCACCACCGCCACCTGGGTAGTTTGGATCAGGCCTGTCCGGTGGCATTGGATGGGTGTCCCAATCACCTCCAGAATCACAACTACCTGCGACCCACATTGGCGTGCATTGGGTTACGCCATCAACTGTGCTAATACAGGCGTCGATAAGCACCGAGGCGCAAGGGAATACTCCCATTATTGATACATTTGGTCGGATTTTAACTTTATCAGGTGTTATAGGATCCTTATCCGCAATTTTAACATAGCGCATGTCCGCAGTGAACCAGTTTTCTTCTATTAATAAGCCTGAAAATTCCTTTTGGCTTTTAGCCCCATTGCCGAAAACTATAGTAATCATTTCTATAGATGAAGTTTTAAAATCTCCATTTTTCGTCGTTATTCTCAGGTATATGTTGTCATTTAATTTAATAGCATCCCCTTGTCCAACTTGAAGTGTTATTTCTTTAGGTATAGCTACAGGTGCAAAAACGACGTCTTTATCTTTAATTTTATATGTGACAGCCCGATTCCAATCCACATGTCTTTGTTTTAATAAATCGTAGGGGATGATTGATTTCCCATTAATATCGATTTCTAATAGTCTTGATTGTTTAGTGAAATTTTGTTTTGCTAATGAAATAGGGTCAGTTACGTCAGACGTTTGATATTTCTTACAAGATTGGATAAATAGAATTTGTAATCCTAGAAGTACCAAGATTAATAATTTCTTTGGTTTAACAGGGTTATATTTGATCATTTTAGAGTTTAATTTTATAATTTTAAGCAAAAACTTTCTATTAAACAATGGAATTGCAACAATAAAGTAGACATTCAGTTAAGCTGCAATATTTTGTTTGTTTAAATTTCCCCCAAATTCTTCTGGGGACAAGTACCCCAATGCAAAATGTAGTCTTTTACGGTTATACCAAGTTTCAATATATTCAAAAACGATACGTGCTGCCTGCTCTTTGTCGGTCAACCCTGGTATACACATTCGGCTTTAAGGGTCTTAAAGAAGCTCTCTACCACTGCGTTGTCCCAGCAATTACCTTTTCTGCTCATGCTCCTGATGATCAATCGATTTTTTTCCAGTTAACATCGTGACCCTTCCTGAAAAAAGTTTACATAAGGTCTAATACGGGGAATGCTTTACAGTTTTCTGGAGGGTTATATTTATAAAATTAATAGTTTTCTTGCATCTTTTTATATTTTTTTGCATTTTTTCCAGCGTTTAATTAAGGGCTTTTCTGAAGTATGTGCTACTGCAGGAGTAAGGTAATCACAACTCATATGCGGTCTAAGATAATTATAGGATTCTATGCTCTTGTTGACCTCCAGCAATGCTTCACTTCTTGAAGAAAAAACACGTTTTAGCTTGAACTCGGTTTTAAGAATACCATTGACTCTTTCTGCAATTGGGTTCTCATAGGCCTTTCCATTCTCGGTCATACTAATTTTAATACCTGCTTTCTTTAATCTCAAAATATACTCAAAACAGCAATATTGTACACCTCGGTCTGAGTGATGAATTAAAGGATCTGCTACCGATCTTTCTTTCATGGCCATTTTCAATGCATTTACCATACCCTGTGCAGTTAAATATGGATGAAGGCAATAGCCCATAATCTTCCTGGAATAGGCATCAGTAATCAACGAGAGGTAATTAAAGTCTTAACCCACTGATATATAAGTAACAATTTACAAAGTGGGCCGACGCCCATCGCTGTAATGCGTTTCTCTTTGATCAGCTTTATTGTTTGGTACCACCCTTTTTTCGAATTGGAACTTTACTTTCCTTTTCCGCTTGGTCTATCATCGCATTAAGCCCGTAAATCAGCACGTTTGCCTTTTCCAGTGCTTTTTCAGATCCTTGATCCGACCTTTCAATACAACAGCGTCTTTAGTCTTTGGCCTTTCCATAGGAGCTAAAGTTACGGCTCCATTTTCTAATTTCTTCTTGTAGTTGTTGATCCAATTGATCAGAATGTGCGTATTGGGTAAGTCGTATTTCCTGGCGACTTGTGTAGCTGATACGTTCTTGTAAGCGACCAACTCTACCAATTTTTCTTTAAATTCTTCTGGGAATTCAAATCTTAACAATGCATGTTCTTCCATGTTTGCTTTAGGTTTTTCCAGAAAACTGTAAAGCTATAGGCGTATAAGACCATTTGCCTTCCGTATAGGGTTAACGCAATGTTAACGCAATGGTAACGCAATGGTAGCCCATTGTTAGCGCAATTGATAATTGTGTAAAATACGCGTTAACAATGTTTAAATTTTCTGCCATCATTGTTGAAGGTGAAAATCAGGGCACAAAAAAAACCGAATGTAAAAACATTCGGTTTTGAATAAATATGAAATTGGACTATGCCAATACTTTGGTCACTAAGTCGGCAGCATCTTTTAAGGCAATTGCCGAAAATACTTTCAACCCAGACTCGTCAATTAATTTTTTAGCTTCTACAGCGTTGGTACCTTGCAGGCGACAAATAATAGGTACTGGAATATCACCAATTTCTTTATAAGCATCAATTACACCTTGTGCAACACGATCACACCTTACAATACCGCCGAAAATATTGATTAAAATAGCTTTAACATTTGGATCTTGTAAGATGATGTTAAAAGCAGCTTTAACCGTTTGTGCATTTGCAGTTCCACCAACATCTAAAAAGTTTGCAGGCTCACCACCGGCAATTTTAATGATATCCATTGTGGCCATTGCTAAACCAGCACCGTTAACCATGCAACCAACGTTACCGTCTAATTTCACATAATTAAGGTTTGACTCGCTTGCCTGAACTTCAGTTGGGTCTTCTTCTAATTTATCACGCATCGCTGCATAAGCTGGATGACGGAATAAAGCATTCTCATCTAAATCAACTTTAGCATCGACAGCGATAATTTTATCATCTGATGTTTTTAAAACCGGGTTGATTTCAAACATTGCAGAATCTGTACTGTCATAAGCTTTATAAAGTGCGGTAATAAATTTCACCATTTCTTTATGTGCTGCGCCAGTTAAACCTAAGTTAAAGGCAATTTTACGTGCCTGGAAACCTTGAAGGCCAACTTTAGGATCAATGTCTTCTTTGAAGATTAAATGCGGCGTTTTTTCAGCAACTTCCTCAATGTCCATTCCACCTTCAGTAGAGTACATAATGATATTGCTGCCTCTTGCCCTATTTAACAAAACACTAACATAGAATTCTTTAGTTTCAGAAGCACCTGGATAATAAACATCCTGAGCGACCAATATTTTGTTTACTTTTTTGCCTTCTGGGCCAGTCTGTGGAGTAATTAGCTGCATACCAAGAATGGCTGTTGCTCTTTCTTTAACTTCATCCAGGTTTTTAGCCAGTTTTACACCACCGCCTTTACCTCTGCCTCCTGCATGGATTTGTGCTTTAATCACAACCCAGTCGGAATTGAAGTCAGTTTGTATTTTTTTTGCAGCCTCTACAGCTTGCTCTACCGTTTCGGCAATAATGCCTTCTTGTACGGCTACTCCAAAACTTTTAAGTATTTCTTTACCTTGATATTCGTGGATATTCATGTGCTGAAAAAATTTGCTCAAATCTACCATTTAGGATTGGTTATAAAAACTTATTCTAATCTTTATTGTAAGTTTGCATCTATGCTGAAAGCCACGGGTGTAAAAAAATCTTATGGAAGCTTGCCCATTTTAAAAGGGGTAGATTTTGAAGTTAATAAAGGAGAAATCGTAAGTATTATTGGTGCTTCCGGGGCCGGGAAGAGTACCCTGCTGCATATTCTTGGAACGCTAGATCAGCCAGATTCTGGAATTGTGGCGCTTAATGGAAAGAACGTAAGTAGTTTATCTGGCGAACAGCTTAGTGTGTTCCGCAACAAAAATATTGGCTTTGTTTTCCAGTTTCATCATTTGTTGCCAGAGTTTACCGCTTTAGAAAATATCTGTATTCCTGCTTTTATTGGTAAAAAGAGTAAAAAAGCGGCAGAAAAAAAGGCTTATGAGCTGTTGGATTTATTGGGCCTCAGAGAGCGCGCACAGCATAAACCGAATGAACTTTCAGGTGGAGAACAGCAACGGATAGCTGTTGCAAGGGCCTTAGTGAACGATCCGGCAATTATTTTAGCTGATGAGCCTTCCGGAAACCTTGATTCTGCAAATGCTTTTGCTTTACACCAATTCTTTATTACACTTCGCGATAATTTTAAACAAACCTTCGTCATTGTTACTCATAATACCGGACTTGCAGAAATCAGCGACCGGGTGGTGACTATGAAAGACGGCTTAATTATATAACAATTGAAAGTATTAATAACGGGCGGCAACTCTGCCTCCTCCTATAAAATTTTAAAGGCTTTTGAAGGATCTCAAATCCTTCTAGCTGATTATGGTGAAATTCCTGTTTTCAATGCCGGTAATTACCAGTTTATTAGTCTTGGCGAAAAAAATGACGATACCATCGCTCATCATTTGTTAAATGTTTGTTTGGATCACGGTGTTGACCTTTTTTTGCCCCTGCATGAATTCGAAATTACTGCCGTTTCAAAGGCCATCATCCTATTCGAAGAATTCAATATCCAGGTGTTACTGCCAGAACAAGCAGCATTGCCTTTGTATTTCCATAGCCAGGAGGATGTTCGCAAAGGGCACAATTGGGGCGTTTTTGTAAAAGGGGTATTAACCTTTTCTCCTGCCCCCAATGACGCATTGGTAGAAATTGGTATCGAAAAAGGCTTAAATGGGGTGTTTTTTGTATCTCCAAAACCTGAAGAATTAACGGTGATACTCTTTACCATACCTTAATGGAAATCGAAAAAATAATAAGGGACAATGATGTCTTTGTCTTCGAGCTTGATAATGTCCTGTATCCGGAGAAGGATTTCTTTTTGCAGGTTTATTATTTGTTTGGGCAGTTTGTTGAGTATGGCGAGCAAATGGATGCCACGGCAATTCTTAAATATATGCAGCATATTTACATGGAACAAGGGCATGAGGGGATTTTTGAGAAGACGGCAAGCCATTTTGGCATCCCCGAAAAATATAAACTTAATTTTGACCTCCTGCAACGAAATGTCAGGCTGCCTTTAAAATTATTGCTATTCGACCCCTGTCTGGCATTATTAAATGCCCTAGTTAAAGCTCAAAAACCTATTTTCTTACTCGTTTCAGGTAATCCGGAAGCGCAATTGAATAAAATACGGCAGGTAGACTGGCAAGGTCTGGAAAAACATTTAACAGTTTACTTTGTGGAAGAAATTGCGGCCTCAGTAAGCGATAAAGGTTTAACCTATTTGATGGAACAACACAGTTTAACAGGTAAAAAGTTGCTTCTCCTAACAGAGAAGGATACTGCAGTGCCCAATGTTGAAGGTGTAACTTTAAATATATTAACAGTCGACAAACTATTTTTACCGTAATTGCGTAAATACTAACAATATATACCTGCTAATGATTTACTTTTGTAGCTATTCAAAATAATATTTAATGATTTCAGCTGTTTATAAATTAAATAAGTCTGCGCTCTTTGTCTTTGGCATTGCGCTCGTTTTTTCCATTGCTGCTTGTAAAAAGGATGATCCTGTAGCACCTGTTGTTACTACACCATCCGTAACAGTCAACAGAGCCGAACTTACCAAAGATTCTATATTTTTATATGCCAAGCAAGTTTATTTTTGGAATGATGCTTTACCAACTTATGAAGTATTTAAACCCAGAAATTATACTACTTTAGGAACAGATTTAGATAATTATGATGCTGAACTGTTTGCCATTACGCAATTTAAAATTAATTCGGCAACTGGAAAACCTTTTGAATACAATTCCTCCGATCCAAATAGTCCGAAATATTCTTATATCACAGACATTACTACGGCAAATTCAGCACAGTCATTTGTAATAAAGAAAACAGCTGATCTGGAATTGGATGGCACTGGTTACGATCTTGGTTTTTACTCGTTTCAAGCTTATGGAAGTGAAAGTAATTTTTCTATTTATGTGAGTGGTATTTATAATAACTCGCCAGCAGCAAAAGCGGGGATTACGCGTGGGGCCATCATTAATAAAGTGAATGGTAAATTAATTGGAACCAATTTTACTAACGAACGTCCATTGGTCATTAATATCTTATTGGATGATCCTAGCTCAGTAACTATTTCTGGTTTAAAAAGTGATGGTACACCTTTTAACGACGTTGTTTTAACTAAAGTTAAATATACGGCGAGTCCGATTTTTGCTGCTAAAACCTTTACTGCCGGCAATAAGAAAATTGGTTATCTGGCCTTGGCACAGTTTTCTCATTTAGAAAATAATGCTAAAACATATCTTGATGCGGCTTTTTCTAAGTTCGTTAGCGATGGTGTAACTGATTTGATTGTCGACCTGCGTTATAATGGCGGGGGCTATGTTAATACAGCAGAATACCTGATTAATTTGATTGCGCCAGCTAGTGTTACGGGCAGTATGTTTAAAGAGTATTACAACGCAACCATGCAGGCAAACAAAGCCACTATTTTGAGCAACCAGCTTTTACTGGACGATAATGATAAAGTCCAGGATCAGAATAGGGATGGCAAAAGCGATACTTATGCGGATATTGATTTTTCTGTAGCTGAAAATACAATTGCTTTTAGTAAGAAAGGCAATTTAGCTAATGTTGCCAATGTGGTGTTCCTGGTTTCAGGTGGTACAGCATCTGCTAGTGAATTGGTGATTAACAGTCTTAAACCTCATGTAAATGTTAAAATAGTAGGTAAACAAACTTATGGTAAGCCTGTAGGTTTTTTTCCAATCAGGCTTGAAAATAAATATGATCTTTACTTATCGATGTTTGAAACGAAAAATTCAAGAGATGAGGGCGGTTATTTTGCAGGATTTACCCCTGATGTAATTGACGTAAGCACTTCTACGGTAAGAAATAGCTCCTTGTTTGATGATGCTACCCATGATTTTGGCGATCCTGCTGAAAGTTATACCAAAAGTGCACTAGGGCTATTAGCCCCAGCCACTGCGGCAACTTCTTCCAATGCGGTCATGACCATACGTGGTAAAAAGGTTGCTGTTGCCGCTTCTTTAGGTATGCTAAAAGCAACTATAGAAAAGACTCGTTTTATTGGTATGGTAGAAAACAGGTATAAAATTAAGTAGTTAGCCTTCTTTGTTACTGGGTTTTCATTTGTAACTTTTCTCTGAAAGTGTTTTTTAAAGCACTTTTCTTGTCAATGTTATCCACTATTTCAAGGATAGCATTGGCAGCATTTATAAAAAATGGCTGGTTTATGTTCTCAAATTTATCTGTTGGCTTGTGGTAATCTTTATGATCTTCTACACCAAAGTAAATAAAAGGGATATTTAAGGCAGCAAAAGCACCCTGATCGCTTTGATAAGTCCAGTCATCTACTTTCTGTTTAGGGTTGTCATGGCCGAACAAGATTCTTAAATCAGGGTTTGATTGCACAATATAATTCCTTAACTCTGGGTGTTTAAACGTGCCACTGGCAAATAACTGGCCTTTGTCATTATGACTAATCATATCCAGGTTAATGTTCAGCTTGATATGAGATAAACTTACTGGTGGTTTTTCTACAAAGGCTGCAGATCCCTTCCATCCTTGTTCCCCTGCATCAAAGGCAACAAATACGAGTGTGTGATTGGGTTTTACTTTTTCGTAAAAGGAGGCAATTTTAAACAAACAGGCTATGCCTGATGCATTGTCATCTGCACCGTTATAAATTTGATTATTGATAACTCCAAGGTGATCGTAATGACCTGAAATAACGATAACATCAGTTGTTTTTCCTGGAATATAACCGATAACGTTTTTGCCGATGACGCTTTTTCCGGTTTTGTCTATAAGGCTAAATTCCTGCTCGTAGTTTGTAAAGTTCGGGAAAGCTTTTAAACCCACTGATTTAAAGCGTTTTTTGATGTAATTTTTCGCCAATTCTACTCCCTTAGTGCCTGTTTTGCGACCCTGGTAAGTGTCAGATGATAATTCTTTCACATCTTTTAATAATTGTGGGGCATTTTGAGCATTTGCATTGAAATTCTTAACGGATCTACAACTGAAAAGTAATACCAAAGGCAGTAATATGTAAATTCTCATATTAGTAATAAAGTTAGTTTTTTTAGGTTTATCAAATGTTTATGACATTTTGATGATCTAATATATCATTTATTTATGACTCTTATACATGCGCTTGTGAAACTTAATTAATTAGAAAATGTTCCTTTAAAAGTTATTCACCTTGTAATGCTAAATAAAATAATTTATGATTTGCTACCTGCGTTTTTTATGGACGAATAATAGGCCATATTACTTATCATAACAGGCATACAGCACAACAAATTTATTGTCTTTAGCAATATTGGTAGTGCGCTAAGGTTTCGCGGCTATAGAATTCAAATAAAGGTTTGCGGAATAATACCAGTTCATTTCTATAATTTTGGGCTAGAATACCTCAAAAATAAAAAAGATTGAGTGAGTACCCAATCTTTTTTATTTTATAATTAGCGCCTTTATGTAGGCGTTGCAGTGTAAAATTTTTATCCTAAGTAAGATTTAAGGATTTTGCTTCTTGAAGTATGACGCAAACGTTGAAGTGCTTTGTCTTTAATCTGACGAACGCGTTCGCGGGTTAGGTTAAATTTCTCACCAATTTCTTCCAATGATAAAGGGTGGTTAGTACTTAAGCCAAAGAAAAGTACAATAATTTCACGCTCACGTTCGGTAAGTGTAGATAAAGAACGTTTGATCTCTTCTGAAAGTGATTCGTTAATTAAGCTACTGTCTGTATTTGGCTCATGATTTTCCAACACATCCAATAACGTGTTTTCTTCACCTTGCACAAATGGGGCATCCATAGATACGTGACGGCCAGAATTACTTAAGGTATCAGAGATTTTATCTACAGTAGTCTCCAGCATATCAGCCAACTCTTCCGGGGAAGGTTCACGCTCATATTCCTGCTCTAATTTAGAGAAGGCTTTACTGATTTTACTTAAAGAGCCAACCTGGTTTAATGGTAAACGAACAATACGACTTTGCTCAGCAATAGCCTGCAAGATTGATTGACGAATCCACCAAACTGCATAAGAGATAAATTTGAAGCCTTTAGTTTCATCAAAACGCTTTGCAGCCTTAATTAAACCAAGGTTTCCTTCGTTAATTAAGTCACCTAGGGTTAAGCCCTGGTTTTGATATTGCTTAGCTACAGAAACTACGAATCGTAAGTTGGTCTTGGTAAGGCGTTCTAATGCTGCTTGATCTCCTTCGCGTATTTTTCTTGCTAATATTACCTCTTCTTCGGCGGTTATTAAATCTACTTTACCAATCTCGTGAAGATACTTATCTAATGATTGACTTTCGCGATTGGTAATGGATTGCGTGATTTTGAGTTGTCTCATTTATGTGCTTTGGTACTCGTTATGTGTTTTGACGTGCAAAAGTAAGAATTTTAAAGGTAATTACGGACATAAAATCCTGAAAACGTTACACTTTACACCATTTATTTGTATAATACTCTAGCAACAAATATTATTCCAAAATTGTTTTGTCAGTATGTTCAATTCCATAGAATAATTTGTTTTTATTACCTAGTAATCAAGGTTATAAATTCAAATAAAGCCATTTTTGTCCTGTTTTTCACTCAAATAAATTATTGTCTTAACTTTGTCAGAAAATAAATGTGTATAAAGATTGACACTTAAATGTGCTGATCTAGAATTAAATATCTGTAAGTTTAAAAGTTTGATCTAGTCTGATTCCTTTTTCTGTCTGTTGTAAGGTACAGCATTCATTTATAGGGTCATGCTCCAGGTAAAGGATGTAATTATTGTCGGTAGCCTCTTGTAAAAAAGCTTTCTTCTCTACCAGTGTTTTTAATGGAAACACGTCGTAAGCCATTACGTAGGGTAGGGGGATATGGCCAACAGAAGGCAAGAGGTCTGCCATGTACAGAATAGTTTTGTCTTTGTATTGAATTTGAGGCAGCATCATGGCGTCGGTATGGCCAAAGGTAAATCGAATATTGATGCCTTCATGAAATTGTATGCCATCAGTATCTTCAATAAATTTCAGCTGACCGCTTTCCTGTATGGGTAAAATATTTTCCTTGAGAAAAGAAGCCTTCTCTCTGTCGTTAGGGTATACCGCCCAGTCCCAATGTTTTGCATTGCTCCAGTAAGTAGCATTTTTAAAGGCAGGCACTAATTGATCACCTTCTCTAATAATAGAACCGCCGCAATGGTCGAAATGGAGGTGTGTTAAAAATACATCGGTTATATCGGCTCTATTAAAGCCTTTGTTGGCAAGTGAGCTGTCGAGGGTCTCCTCACCATGGAGGAAATAATGGCTTAGGAATTTCTCATCCTGTTTATTGCCGATGCCATTATCTATTAAAATTAACCTGTCTCCATCTTCAATCAAAAGACAGCGCATAGCCCAAGTACACAAATTGCGTTCATCGGCTGGGTTACTTTTTTGCCAGATAGTTTTAGGAACAACGCCAAACATAGCGCCACCGTCTAATTTAAATAAGCCTGTATCAATGGTATGTAGTTTCATACTGTTTAAATTAAATTACTAAATGTAAATGTAAAAAAAAACCTGCTGATACGTCAGCAGGTCTGGTTTATGTTTTTTATTAAAGCTTATAAGTGGATTACTTCACCATAAGCATCAGCAGTAGCTTCCATAATCGCCTCACTCATGGTAGGGTGAGGGTGTACAGCTTTCAGCATTTCATGACCTGTAGTTTCCAGTTTACGTGCCACAACAATTTCAGCGATTAATTCGGTTACATTAGCACCAATCATGTGCGCACCTAATAATTCGCCGTATTTAGCATCATAAATCATTTTAACAAAGCCGTCTTTAGCTCCGGCAGCACTTGCTTTTCCTGAAGCAGAGAAAGGGAATTTACCGATTTTTAATTCATAACCTGCTGCTTTTGCTGCTTTTTCGGTATAACCTACAGAAGCAATTTCTGGCGTGCAGTAAGTACATCCTGGAATGTTATTATAATCTAAAGGTTCTGGGTGCTGACCAGCAATTTTTTCCACACAAATAATACCTTCAGCAGAAGCAACATGTGCCAGTGCCTGACCAGAAACGATGTCGCCGATAGCATAATAACCTTTTACATTCGTATTGTAAAACTCATCAACTACAACTTTACCTTTTTCGGTTTTAATACCTGTTTCTTCAAGACCTAAGTTTTCAATGTTGGCTACAATACCTGCAGCAGAAAGAACGATGTCGCATGCTATAGTTTGCATACCTGCAGCTGTTTTAACCTGAACCTTACAGCCCGTACCGCTAGTATCTACAGCTTCTACACTTGAAGAAGTCATTACCTCAATACCTGCCTTTTTGAAGCTGCGCAACAATTGTTTCGAGATGTCTTCATCTTCTACAGGAACAATGTTCTCCATAAATTCAACCAGCGTAACTTTAGTGCCCATAGTGGCATAGAAATAAGCAAATTCAGAACCTATAGCACCAGAACCAATAATGACCATTGATTTAGGTTGTTCAGGTAATACCATGGCTTGTCTGTAGCCAATTATTTTTTTGCCATCTTGCTTGAGGTTTGGAAGTTCTCTTGACCTGCCACCTGTAGCGACAATTATATTTTTTGCGGTGATCTCTTTTTGGGAACCATCTGCAGCTTTTATATCAACTTTATTTCCGGGCTTTACTTTCGCAGTGCCCATGATTACGTCAATTTTGTTCTTTTTTAATAAAAACTGAACGCCTTTACTCATGCCTTCGGCAACGCCACGACTGCGTTTAACGACAGCAGCGAAATCAGCTTCCGCACCTGCGGTTTTGATACCGTATTCTGCAGCATGGTTGATGTATTCAAAAACCTGAGCGCTTTTCAATAAAGCTTTAGTTGGTATACAACCCCAGTTAAGGCAGATTCCGCCTAAAGATTCGCGTTCCACAATTGCGGTTTTTAAGCCTAGTTGAGATGCTCTTATTGCAGCAACATATCCACCTGGACCGCTGCCTATTACTATTAAATCGTAGTTCATATCTTAAAAGGAATAACTTAATATGTGCCAAATTTAAAAAAAATGTTGATTATATAAGACTCAATCAATTTATTACTCAACATCTGTAAGTTATCTTTTTGCTATTACGTATTAGAAAATGCGATTCTTAATGATTATTTAACATTGAAATTTAAGCCAATGATTAATAAATAATTATCTTTGCGCCAATAATATTCATAAAAAACAAAAATTATAAAATTCATCTAAAAAGTATGAAAAAATCTTTACTATTTAAAGTTATAGTAATCATGATTGCCTTTGTTGGGTCTTTTTCTGTTGCGCAAGCACAGGTGACCACATCGTCGATGACTGGTACTATCAAAGACGCGCAAGCGGCTCTTCCTGGTGCTAGTGTAAAAGCTGTGCACACCCCAACAGGAACAGTTTATGGCATTACCACCAACGGCGATGGTCGCTTTACTATCGGTAACATGCGTGTAGGTGGTCCTTATACGGTTGAAATTAGTTTTGTTGGATTTAAATCACAAAAAATTGATAATGTTTATCTTAAATTAGGTGAGCCTTATGCTTTAAATGTTGTTCTTGCTGATAATGCAGCTAACCTAAGTGAGGTTACTATTGTCGGTGCTCAACCAAACACTATTTTGAATTCAAACAAAAGTGGTTCCTCTACAGTGGTTACCAGAAATCAAATTCAAAATTTACCAACTATTAGCCGCAGTGTAAACGATATTACACGTTTAACGCCTCAATCTAACGGAAATTCTTCAGGTATTGGTGGTGGTAACTACCGATCCAACAACTTTAGCGTGGATGGTGCCAACTTTAATAACCAATTTGGTATAGGTGGTAATATTCCTGCAAATGGTTCGCCAATATCAATTGACGCCCTTGAGCAGATCTCGATCAACATAACTCCTTATGATGTTCGTCAAACTGGTTTTACAGGTGGTTCTGTCAATGCAGTTACCCGTTCGGGTACAAACAATTTCTTTGGTAGTGCTTTTTATACCATGCGTGGTGATGATCAGCAGGGTAAAAGAATTGGTGATTACACTATTCCATTGTTACAAAAACTTGACGAGAAAAATTATGGCTTTAGCTTTGGCGGTCCTATTATAAAGGATAAATTATTCTTCTTCGTAAACGCTGAGTTTAAAAAGAATACCTCTCCAGGAACAACCAAAATTGCTGCAACACCTGAATTGCCATTCGGTAAAATCAGTACCGTTGCACGTCCTACTGCAGAATTCTTAAATGGTGTTTCTTCTTACCTGAAGAATACTTATGGTTACGATCCTGGTGTTTACCAGAATTACGATTTGCAAAGCAATAACGATAAGTTCTTCGCTCGTTTAGATTGGAACATTTCAAAAAATCACCGTTTTAGCATTCGTTATAACCAGGTAGAGAGTAAAAATCCTAGTTCTGTAAGTACTTCTGCTTCTGGATCTGGCTTAAGTCCTTCCTCTGCTAATAACAGAACCTCTATAAATGCTTTGCATTTCTCTAATTCAAATTACTATCAGGCAGCCAATCTTTATTCAGGTGTTGCTGAGTTGAATTCGAACTTCGGGAGTAAAATTACCAACACATTACGTGCTACCTATTCTCACCAAAATGACCCAAGAACATCTGATAGTGGCATTTTTCCTTTAGTAGATATTATGGATGGCGCTTCTGTATTAACCACTTTCGGTTATGAGCCTTTTACTTATGGTAACTTAAGAGATGTTGAAACTTATACTTATAGTGATGATTTAGGTCTTGCTTTAGGTAAACACAATATTACTTTAGGTGTGCAAGCAGAATTTAGTAAGACTAAAAATGGTTTCCAACGTTTTGGTACAGGCTATTATGTATTTAATTCATGGGATGATTTTGTAAATAAAGCTAAACCAGCTAACTATGCAATTACTTACCCTTTAAATGCAGATGGATCCCAAGCTTTTCCAAGCTTTAAATTCGCGCAATATTCAGCCTATATTCAAGATGAGTTTTCTGTGTCTGACCGCTTAAAATTGACTGCAGGATTAAGAGTGGAGCAACCACAATATCCTGATGTATCGGAAATAAGAACTCATCCACTTGTATTAGCTCAAACTTTTGCTAACGGCGAAAAGATCAATACTGGTGAGTTGCCTGAAACAAGGTTGTCTTTCTCTCCACGTTTTGGTTTTAACTGGGATGTTAAAGGTGATCGTTCTTTACAAGTACGTGGTGGTACAGGAATCTTTACTGGCCGTATTCCTTTTGTATGGTTGGTTTCTCAATCCGGAGATGCTGGTTTATTGCAATATACACAAGCTTTCAACGGACAGGCAAATACTCCAGGAATATTTAATCCTAATATTAACGCTTATATTCCTAACCCAAAAGCTGCTGCTGGAACTACAATTCCTGGAACAATCAGTTCTTTATCTAAAGATTTGAAATTCCCTCAAACCTGGAAATCTAATATTGGCATCGATTTTAAATTACCTTGGGGTATGGTTGGTACATTAGAAGGTATTTATGGTAAAGATCTATATGCTGCAGTTGCAAAAAATGTAAACTTAAAAAACCCAATTGCATTAAATATTGCTGGTTATCCTGATAACAGACCTTTCTTTGCAAATTCTGTAAATGCAAGACAAGAAGTAAATACTTCTCCAGCTGGTTTACCAGATGCTGCAGGAAAACAACAAGTAAATGTTGCTAAAATGTTTAATGCTAAAGGTGGTTACAACTGGAGTGCTACTGCTCAATTAAGTAAACAATTTGAAAGAGGTGTTTCCGTAATGGTAGCTTATACCAAATCTGACCAACGTAATTTTGGTGATGGTTCAGGCGATCAATTGTTAAACTTATGGTCTATTCCACAAACTTCCAGCAACCCGAATGTGCCTACTTTAAGTTATTCAAGTAACTTAAATCCAGACCGCGTTATTGCTAATGTTTCTTACCGTAAAGAATACATGAAAAACCTGGCTACTTCCTTCTCTCTATTCTATGAAGGTTCTCAACAAGGCAGGTTCTCTTATACTTACAGCGCTGACTTTAATAGAGATGGTTTTTCAAATGATTTGATCTATATTCCTAAAGATGCATCTGAAATTAATTTCAACGGTAATTTAGTTACAGGTACTAAGGAAAAGCCAATTACTTACACACCAGAACAACAAAGCGCTATCTTCTTTGAATATATTAATCAGGATAAATATTTAAGTTCACGTAAAGGCCAATATGCAGAACGTAATGGTGCAACTTCTCCTTGGAGAAATCAAGTTGATTTTAGATTAACTCAAGAGGTTTTCAGAAACTACGGAAAAACTAAAAACTCTATGCAGTTTACTGTTGATATCTTTAACCTCGGTAACTTGTTAAACAAAGAGTGGGGTAACTTAAACTTCGTTAACAATTCAGCTATCTTGGTTCCTCAAAATGTTACTGCTATTAACGCAACAACAAAACCAACCTTTAAAATGAATACTTTCCAAAATGATATCGTTAGAAAAACATTTGGTGTTAGTCAAACTATTTCTTCTACCTACTACATGCAATTTGGAATTCGTTACAACTTCCAATAGTTAAATTCATGATCATAAAAAAGCCGCATCAATTAAAATTGATGCGGCTTTTTTTGTTATTTGTAAGTTTATATTGATCAGTTGTAAATGAAGGTGCCCTTCTCGCTTGTTATCGTTACTTGTTTTTGAGCCGCTGTTTCTACTCTTCCAATAATTTGAGCATCGATATGGAAGCTTTTTGATAGCGCTATGATAGCTGCAGCAATTTCCTGTGGAACATATAGTTCCATCCGGTGACCCATGTTAAATACTTTATACATTTCTTTCCAGTCAGTGCCAGATTCTTCCTGTATAAGTTCAAATAATGGTGGGATAGGGAAAAGGTTATCTTTAATAACATGCACATCATCATTAATGAAGTGTAAAACCTTTGTTTGTGCGCCACCGCTGCAGTGAACAATGCCATGGATCTGTTTGCGGTAAGCAGCTAATATTTTCTTAATCACAGGGGCATAAGTACGGGTTGGTGATAAAACCAATTTACCAGCAGTGATGGCCGTATGTTCGTCAACTTTTATAGGGTCAGTTAATCCTTTGCTTCCAGAAAAAACCAGGTCAAAAGGTACTGCTGGATCAAAGCTTTCCGGATATTTATTCGCAATTTCTTTGTTAAATACATCATGGCGGGCTGAAGTCAGTCCGTTAGAACCCATACCACCATTGTACTCTTTTTCATAAGTCGCTTGCCCAGAAGAGGAGAGTCCAACAATCACATCACCATTTTGTATATGGTGGTTGCTAATCACATCTTCCCTTTTTAATCGGCAGGTTACTGTAGAATCAACAATGATTGTCCTAACAAGATCTCCCACATCAGCGGTTTCACCACCTGTGGAATAGATAGAAATACCCTGTTCACGTAAATCAGCTAAAATCTCTTCTGTTCCGTTAATGATGGCCGCAATCACTTCACCAGTAATCAGGTTTTTATTCCTGCCTATTGTAGAAGACAAGAGAATATTTTCTGTGGCACCTACACATATTAAATCGTCAATATTCATGATGATGGCATCCTGAGCTATCCCTTTCCAAACTGAAATATCTCCGGTTTCTTTCCAATAGATGTAAGCTAAGGATGATTTGGTGCCTGCGCCATCGGCATGCATGATGTTGCAATATTCCTCGTCATTACCTAAAATATCGGGAATGATTTTACAAAAAGCCTGTGGAAATATGCCCTTATCAATATTTTTGATGGCTTGGTGCACATCTTCTTTAGAGGCAGAAACGCCACGTTGGTTGTACCTGTTATCACTCATGTTAGGGCAAAGATATAGAAACAAAAAAAAAACTCCTGCTTTTTACGGCAGAAGTTATGAAACTATTGAATTATTTATATTATTTTAAGAATAACAGCTCTCTGAATTTCGGTAAAGGCCACACACTATCATCAACAATCTGTTCCAACTTATCCGTATGGTAACGGATAGTATCAAAATAACTCTTCACATTCTCATCATAAGCAATTGCTTTTTCACGAGAATCTTCGATAGCATTGGTAACTTTACGTTCTTCAAGCATAGCATCAATACTTGTTTTTACAATTCTCAAGTGCTCTGATACTTTGTTGATGATCGCGATCGGTGTTTCTAAAGCTTCCTTGCTCAAACCCAATTCTTTTAATCCCCTTGCATTTTCCAATAAACTGTTTTGATAAGAGATTGTTGCCGGTATAACCATACTATTGGCCATTTCGCCCATTACCCTGGCTTCAATTTGTAGTTTTTTGAAATAGCTTTCTAAAAGAATCTCATGACGGGCATGTAATTCACGTTCACTGAAGATATTTGTTTTACCAAATAATTCTATAGATTTTTCAGTTAAATAGGCATCTAAAGCTTTTGGGGTTGTTTTAATGTTAGATAAGCCACGTCTTTTAGCTTCATCTTCCCATTCCTGGCTATAGCCATTTCCTTCAAAACGAATGTCTTTTGACTCTTTAATGTACTTTTTAATAATGGTTAATAAGGCAACATCTTTTTTCTCGCCTTTTTTAATCAATTTATCTACTTCAATTTTAAATTTAATAAGTTGATCAGCAACAATAGTATTTAATACAGTCATTGGTGCAGCAGAGTTTTCTGAAGATCCAACAGCTCTTAGTTCAAATTTATTACCTGTGAAAGCAAATGGTGAAGTACGGTTACGGTCAGTGGTGTCAAAATTGATTTGAGGGATCTTTGGAATACCTAACCATAAGGAATCTTCATTCTTTACTTTCTTGATCATACTGCGTGATGATTCGATCTCATCCAAAACATCATTAAGCTGAGAACCAAGGAAGATGGAAATGATAGCTGGTGGAGCCTCATTGGCACCTAGGCGGTGGTCATTGCTTACTGAAGCAATACTTGCTCTTAATAAATCTGAATGTTCATGAACGGCTTTAATGGTGTTAACAAAGAAAGCAAGGAACATCAGGTTGTTTTTTGGTGTTTTACCTGGCGATAATAAATTTTTGCCAGTATCAGTAATTAACGACCAGTTATTATGTTTACCTGAACCATTGATTCCAGCATAAGGCTTCTCATGTAATAAAACTTTGAAATTATGTCGGCGGGCAACTTTTTCCATCAAATCCATTAATAATTGGTTATGATCGATAGCCAAGTTAATTTCTTCATAAAGTGGCGCACACTCAAATTGTAGTGGCGCAACTTCATTATGACGGGTCTTTAAAGGAATACCTAATTTTAAGGCTTCGTTTTCAAAGTCAACCATATAAGTGTAAACACGTTCAGGAATTGATCCGAAATAATGATCTTCTAATTGTTGTCCTTTAGCAGACATGTGTCCGAATAAGGTACGGCCCGTTAACACTAAATCTGGGCGGGCATTATATAAAGCAAGGTCAACTAAAAAGTATTCTTGTTCTATTCCTAATGAAACATTTACTTTAGTGATGCTTTTATCAAAAAACTGGCAAACATCTACTGCTGCTTTATCCAAAACACTTATTGCTTTTAACAAAGGCGCTTTATAATCTAAGGCTTCGCCAGTGTAAGAAACAAATACAGTAGGTATACATAAGGTTTTTCCTGCTTTGCTTTCCATAATGAAAGCTGGAGATGAAGGATCCCATGCGGTATAACCACGGGCTTCAAAAGTGTTACGGATACCACCATTAGGGAAACTTGAAGCATCAGGCTCTTGTTGTACTAAGGCACTGCCGGCAAATACTTCTATAGGGCCATCTGAACTTGGTTCAAAGAATGAATCATGTTTTTCTGCAGTGGTTCCTGTTAAAGGTTGAAACCAATGTGTATAATGGGTAACGCCTTTAGACATTGCCCATGACTTCATCGCTGTCGCAATATGATTAGCATCATCCTGATTAATTAATTCACCCTGGTTAATGGATGCTCTTAATTTTTCATAAACTTCTTTCGATAAAAAATCTTTCATTTTTTTCTTATCGAATACATTACAGCCGAAAAACTCCGATATTTTTGTTGACGGTGCGGTAACTTCCGGTGAAACTCTGTTTTGTGCCTCTTTTAGTGCTATTGTTCTTAAGGTTTTCATTGATTTTTCTAAAGTTTGATTCAAAAATAGATTTTATTATTAATAAATCGTAAATTTTTATTAAAAAAACTGAATGGATTGACTTTTTTCTTTGTAATTTTTGGTTGAATTATGTTTTTTGAAGGTTACTGGTGCAGAAATAATATTCATCCTTATTTTTTCGTCCCATTGGTAAATAATTGTTCTTTACTACGGAATCTTTACTACGGAATTTACTTAATAGTCAAATATAAAAATAGGCATTACCTAGATTTTTTTATCTTTGGTATAACCTTATTAATTATGTTAAATAAAATTCATCACGTTGCGATTATTTGTTCAGATTACAATATAAGCAAGGATTTCTATGTAGATGTGCTAGGCCTGAGCATTGTTCAGGAGGTTTATCGGGAAGCACGTAAATCTTATAAGCTTGATCTTGCCATCAATGAGCATTACCAGATTGAATTATTTTCTTTTGAGGATGTACCCGCCAGGCCGTCGCGGCCAGAGGCTGCCGGTTTACGGCACCTTGCTTTTGGAGTGGATGACGTGGAAATGGTTGCCAATCAACTTCAAGTTAAAGGTGTTTTCACAGAAGCCATCAGAATAGATGAATATACAGGTAAAAAGTTCACTTTTTTCGCTGATCCAGATGGTTTGCCTTTAGAAATATATCAACGGTAAACTGGTATGGGTAGCATTTTTAAATTTAAACAGTTTGAAGTGGACCAGTCTGATTGTGCCATGAAAATTAATACAGATGGTGTTTTGCTTGGTTCCATTGCAATGCACGTTACTCCAAACAGAGTTTTGGACATTGGGACGGGCACTGGTGTAATTGCATTGATGATTGCACAGCGTTTTGAACATGCCCGTGTTGATGCCGTAGAGATTGATAGACCTGCTGCTATCAGGGCAGCTAAAAACTTCAACCAGTCTTTGTTTGCAGATCGGTTAATGGTTAATTGGGCTGATATTGCTTTTTTTAAATCCGATAATCGATTTGAACTCATTGTTTCCAATCCACCTTATTTTGTTAATGACCTCAAAAATCCAGAAGCAAGAAAAGGTATTGCCCGGCATGCACATGAAGATTTCTTTGCCTCCTTGCTGGTTAAAGTTGCTCAGCTTTTAGCTGAAAATGGTGTTTTTTGGGTAATCCTACCTGTAAAACAAGCCGAACAATTGGTTGTTAATGCCGTGCTTAAACGATTGTTTCCAGCAAAAATTATCCATATTTATTCTGATGCCAATAAAGTAGAATTCAGGCAGATTGTTTGCTTTAGTTTTAGCAATGAAACCGTTATTCATGAAAATTTCTACATCTATGAAGCGGAAGGTGTTTATACTGCTGCTTATATCAATTTGTTGAAAAACTACTTCCTGGCTTTTTAAATTCAATAACTTGAAAACAATAGGACTATTATCAGATACGCACAGTTTTTTAGACGATGCGGTGTTTAAACATTTCGATCAATGTGACGAGGTGTGGCATGCCGGAGATTTTGGTGTGGGTGTTGCTGATCGGCTTGCAGCCTTTAAACCCCTTAAAGGGGTATACGGAAATATTGACGATAAAGAAATTCGTACGGCATTTCCAGAGCACCTCCGTTTTCAATGTGAACAGGTTGATGTTTGGATGACACATATTGGCGGTTATCCGGGGAGGTATGCTCCTGAAGTAAAGCCTAAAATTTACACTAAGCCTCCTATGCTTTTTATTTCCGGACATTCACATATTTTAAAAGTGATGTATGATGAAAAGCTAAAAAGCCTGCATATAAATCCCGGTGCGGCAGGTAAATCAGGTTGGCATAAAGTGAGAACTTTAATTCGCTTTTGTATTTCTGATGATAAAATACATACCTTAGATGTTGTAGAATTAGGTGATAGATAACGTAAAAAATACACTAAGGTATGGCTGGAATTAAAACATTGGGGCAATTTATAATTGAAAAACAAGCGGACTTTCCCTACGCTAAAGGCGAACTTTCAAGGCTCTTGAGGGATATAGCCATCGCAGCTAAAATTGTAAACAGAGAGGTTAATAAAGCTGGACTAGTAGATATATTAGGAGAAGCAGGCACGGTTAATATTCAGGGTGAAGACCAGAAATTACTTGATGTTTTTGCAAATAACCAATTTATTGCTGCTTTAACTTGTGGTGGCGAATGTTGTATTGTGGCAACAGAAGAGGAAGAGGATTTTGTGCCTATTGATTCTCCGGTATCTAAAAATGCCAAATATATTGTTTGTATCGATCCCCTTGATGGTTCTTCAAATATAGATTGTAACGTTGCTGTCGGTACTATTTTCTCTATTTACAGGCGTAAATCTGTAGATGGAATGGCCACCATCGCCGATGTTTTACAAAAGGGAACTGAACAGGTGGCAGCGGGTTATGTTATTTATGGGTCATCAACAATGTTGGTTTATACTACAGGAAAAGGTGTAAATGGTTTTACCCTTGATCCTTCTATAGGGGAGTTTTGTTTGTCGCACCCCAATATGCGTGTTCCTTCCGAAGGTTATATTTATTCTATCAATGAAGGGAACTATGTTCATTTTCCAGAGGGAGTGAAAAAATATTTAAAGTATGCACAAGTAGAAGATGCTACTACAAACAGGCCTTATACGTCCAGATACATCGGCTCAATGATTGCCGATATTCACCGTAACCTCATTAAAGGCGGTATTTATTTATATCCTACTACTTCCAGCTCTCCAAATGGAAAACTTAGGTTAATCTACGAATGTAATCCCATGGCTTTTATTATGGAACAAGCAGGGGGGGTAGCATCTGACGGTTTTAACAGGATTCTTGATATACAGCCGGAAACTTTGCACCAGCGAACTCCTGTTTTTATAGGATCAGAAAAGATGGTGAAAATGGCAGAAAAGTTAATGAGGGAGTATTCTCCACAAAAACCGCTTCTTAATAAAGAATCAACTGTGGCCATAAAACTTAACGGGACTGATCAAATACCTCATAAAATTATAACAGGGTAGGTTTATTTCGCTCGGCCTCAAAAGGGGCATCAATAGCTAATGTACTTGTTTGTTTTGATGCTGCAACTGCCAGCTGGTCACAACGCTCATTTTCAGGGTGACTATTATGTCCCTTTATCCAGGTAAACTTTACTTGATGCTTTTTATAGGCTTCGAGAAAACGGAGCCATAAGTCTGCATTTTTCTTTCCTTTAAAGCTTGTTTTTACCCAACCAAAAACCCATTTCTTTTCCACAGAATCAACCACGTATTTCGAATCGGAATAAATAGTGACCTCTTTTCCAGGGGTTTTTATAGCTTGCAAGCCAACAATAACCGCCAGGAGTTCCATCCGGTTGTTAGTGGTCATGCGAAATCCGCCACTGATTTCTTTATAGTGACTGCCAGAACGTAAAATAACGCCATAACCTCCCGGGCCTGGATTTCCACTTGCTGCACCGTCCGTGTAAATGTTTATCATCGTGACAAAAATAGAAAAATTAGCTTTGGTTTTAAAGATTGTTATCATAAGAAAGGGCCGCTTGCGGCGGCCCTTTCTTCATTGTTCTTTAATGCTTTAGTAGTTAGGGTTTTGTTTCAAAGCACCTTTACTTAAATCTATTTCATTTTGTGGAATAGGCTGGTATTCATTTTTACCTGCTACAAAAGTCGCTACCGTTAAATAGCTTCTTTTTGTTTTTTCAACAGCCAGGTAATTATTAATCACGGTTGCCGCCTCACCCCATCTTACTAAATCAAAAAAGCGGTGTCCTTCTAAAGCAAACTCCAATCTTCTTTCCAGTTTTAAAGCGCTCATAGCTGTGGCTTGGCTAGCAAAAGGTGTTGTGTATTCCGCAATAATATAATTGGCAGCATCGCCGCCAGTTAATTTCTGAACTTTTTTCCCATCTCTTGCCCTGCGGCGAACCTGGTTAATATACTGGCGACCAGTTTCCGTATCTCCTGTTTCAATAGCAGCCTCTGCTCTCCAAAGCAAAACATCTGCATAACGGATAACGTAGTAATTTAAATCGTTAGTATATGGATTTACGCGTAACCAGTGTGATGATAAAGGAGAAACCAAGCGTTTTTTCAGACTAAATGGTCCATAAGTCGCTAAATCTCTTATCCATGCCGTAGTGTAAGTTTCAGGTAAATCTAAAAATGGAACTCCCTGACGGGCAAGGGTATGGTCAATTCTTGGGTCTACATTGTCGGTAGCCATTAAATCAACGTTATTTCCTACAGGTAAACCTGCGGCAGTTGTTTTATAACTGTTAACCAGGTTTTGCGAAGGACGCAGGAAACCATATTGTGCTCCTGGCCAGTATGGACCACCAATTGGGAACAGTCGGTCTCCAATAGAACCATTATAGCTATTTGGAGAGCCATCATTAATTGAATGCTGAACGGCAAAGATTATTTCTCTTCCATTATCATTTTCAGGAGTGAAGGTATCAGCGAAATTCGGCATTAAAATATAATTTCCTTTAGTAATGACCTCATTTGTAGCGGTTATAGCATCAGTCCATTTCTTTTGGAAAATATATGCTTTGGCCAAATAGGCCCATGCCGAAAATCGAGTAGGCCTGGCTGGCTGTGCTTGAGTTAATGGAAGTACCGTAGTACCAGCTTTAAAATCATCTTCAATTTTAGCCCAAAGTTGTACAGAACTTAACGTTTCATTAGAAACATAATAATCATCTTTTTTGGCCGTATTTTCATCGATATAAGGGATTTTGTTGTAGATCTTTTTTAAATCAAAATAAAAATGCCCCCTTAAGAAACGCATTTCGGCAATACGCTGTGCACGTAATGTTTCATCGTAACCTGTTGCCGCTTTAATTAATTTTATAGCTTCGTTCGCTCTGTTAATTCCTTCAAAACAGGCCATCCATTTTCGCTGCGCATCAAGCGATGTTGCATCAACGGTAAAGGTTTCCATTTTATGGATATTATTCTGATCTCCAGTACCGCCACCGCCTTTATAGGCATCATCAGAAGTTACATCACCAAAAGACCAATTGGAAGCTGGCGAATTGAAAGCATTAGACGCTTGATCAATCTGTCCGTTTAGAACACTGTATGCACCAACGATAACGGTTTCTACACCACTTTTCTCTGCAAGCTGATCTTTAGAAAGTTCGCCAAGTGGTGGTGCGTTTAAAAAACTTTTTTTGCAAGCCATGTTCGATAGAACCAGGGTCATTGCTATGCAGGTAATTATCTTTAATTTCATAGTATAATTCTTTATCAATTAAAATGTCAGACCTAAACCAAATGTGTAGGTACGTGAATTAGGATAGAGGCCACGATCAACACCCATATCTAAATTCCGGTTATCAGAACTGTAGTTTTGCATACCCACTTCAGGATCTAAACCTGTGTAGTTTGTAAAAGTCAGTAAGTTCTGTCCTTGTATAAATACTCTCAATTTGGCTACGTGAATTTTCTCCGCTATTGCTGCAGGTAGTGTATAACCTAGCTGTACATTTTTCAATCTTAAATAAGCACCACTTTCTATAAAATAAGTACTTGGTCTCAGCTCATTATTTGCATCTACTGTGCTTAAAGCAGGTACCATTGAATTGGAATTCTGTGGAGTCCATGCATTTAAGATATTGGTGCTTTTGTTAAACTGATCGAAGAAGAAATCATTATGGTACTTCATAAAGTTGTAAATCTTATTTCCGGTAACACCCTGGAAGAAGACACTGATATCAAAAGCCTTATAATCTGCTTTCAAATTAATTCCATAAGTCATTGTTGGAATAGGGCTGCCCAGAAAAGTACGGTCATTGGCATTGATGATATTATCGCCATTCAAATCAGCATACCTGATACGTCCAATACCTTTTCCTGTTTGTGCAGGTGCAGCAGCAACTTCTTCAGCCGTTTTAAAGATGCCAACAACTTGATGCCCATAGAAAGATGAAATTGGCTGTCCGACAGAGGTACGCTGTAATTCTAAACCACGACTTAAATTGTTACTCGCCGGACTAGAAATATAAGAGATGTCGCCTGTTAAAGAAGTCAGTTTATTTTTGATAAAAGCAATGTTACCACCTATTTCATATCTAAAAGCATGATCTCTGGCGCTCATGTAATTTACAGCAATTTCAATACCTTTGTTATTCATAGAACCCCCATTGATGTAAGGAGCAGAAGCCTGTCCGAATACCGCAGGTTGCTTAGGTTGTACCAATAAATCTTTGGTGTCCTTATTAAAGTAATCAGCGGTTAAGGTAACACGTTCGTTCCACAAGCCTAAATCTAAACCGAAATTGGTTTGCGTAGTCGTTTCCCATTTCAACTGGTCGTTTCCATAACGTTTTTGAGCAATACCGGGAACCAAACTGGTGTTGCTTCCGTTCATGTCGTAAGTGGTGTTATATAAGTCTAACCCGAACGACGAATAAGCTGCATAAGGCGCTATTTCCTGGTTTCCTGTTTGTCCCCATCCAAAACGAAGTTTCATATTACTCACAAAAGGCAAGCTATTTTTGATGAAATCTTCTTCAGATAACCTCCATCCAGCAGAAAAAGCAGGGAATACCTGTGTGTTATAGCCATCTGCAAGTTTAGAAGAAGCATCTCTACGCACTGTAGCCGATAATAGATAACGATCGTTAAAGGTGTAATTAGCTTTAGCAAACAAAGAGAAAAGGGTAGATTTTATACCTGAACCAGAGTTTTTAGGTAAACCCTGACCAGCATCTAGGTAGCGACCGTCTAAAATATCTACAGGAAAAATATCCCGGTAGGCAGTAAAAAATTCTGAATAATAACGGATAGCTTCAGAACCAGCTAAGATATCAAACACATGCTTGTCGATGGTTGCATTATAATTTAAGGTATTTGACCAGGTCCAGGTTTTCGAAACGATGTTCTGCTGGTTTAAATTGCTTATTACCTGACTGGTAATAGGGCCTTCATTATATTTGGAACTATAAGACCTTTGGTTAAAGGTGTTGTAGTCCATCGCAAAATCGGTTTTTGCAGTTAAGCCTTTCAATAAATTAACTTCTGCAAAAACATTACCCAGGATTCTTAATGTTTTACCTGTATTATCTTTATTATAAAAAAGTGCTGCTAATGGGTTTCTGATGTCATTCAAGCCACTTACAGGGCCAGAGAAATTACCCGTAATGTCATATACATTTGTCATAGGATGCGCTTTATAAGCATCACCGGTTACCCCACCAATGGCCAGATTTGAATTGGCACCGGTACGTTCAGCATAAGAAACGCCAATATTTTCTCCAATTTTAATGCGGTTAAGGATGGTATAGTCCGAATTTAAACGAACAGAATACCTGGTAAAATCTGTATATTTCAATATACCGTCTTGCTTGTAATAACCTGCAGAAAAGGCCTGTCTTGCTGTTTCCGATCCGCTGGTTAACATCACATTATGCGATTGCACTGCTGCAGGACGGTAAATCTGGTCGAACCATTTGGTGTCGCCAGAACGAATCGTTTTTGCCGTATTTAAGAATTCGGGAATAACAGCATTAGCGCCATTGCCGTATAATACATGATTTGGCGTAATGCCACCGTTTTTTAAAGCCTGGAAATAAGCATCGCCAAATTGCTGACTATTCAGCAGGTCGGGGGTGTTGCTTACATTTTGTACTCCTACCATTCCATCATAAGCAAGCTGGGTTTTACCACGAGTACCTTTTTTTGTGGTTACAATGACCACACCATTTGCTGCCCGCGATCCGTAAATTGAAGCAGAAGATGCATCTTTCAATACCTGAATAGATTCAATATCAGCAGAATTGATCATGCTGATGCCAGAAGTAGTAGGCACCCCATCAATTACATACAAAGGATCGTTGTTGCCAATGGTGCTAAAACCACGAATCCGGACAGAAACACCACCACCTGGTTGGCCATCGCCAACAACATTAA
The DNA here is from genome assembly GCF_040544395.1 of Pedobacter sp. CG_S7. Classification (NCBI taxonomy): domain Bacteria; kingdom Pseudomonadati; phylum Bacteroidota; class Sphingobacteriia; order Sphingobacteriales; family Sphingobacteriaceae; genus Pedobacter; species Pedobacter sp. CG_S7. The sequence continues at coordinate 54,453 of NZ_JBEONS010000005.1, forward strand.
CTCCTGCAGCTTTACCCTGCAATGCCTGGTCTAATCCTGCAACTGGAACCGTTTTGGCTTCATTTACATTGATTATCGAAACTGCACCCGTTAAATCTTTTTTGCGCTGTGAAGAATAACCGGTAACTACAATCTGCTCCAGGGTATTGGATTGTTCCTTTAGTTTAACCAGTAGGGAAGCTTGTTCGCCAGATTTAAACTTGTAATTCTTTACGATATGTGATTCAAACCCAATATAAGAAAAAGTAATGGTGTAGGTTTGCAGACTATTTAAATTTTGAATTTTAAATAGTCCATTTTCATTCGTTAGGGCGATTTTTCTTTCGCCTGTAACATCATTTTTTGCGTCAATAGATACGCCAGGTAAGGTGCCGCCTTTGTCGCTTTCCACTATTCCGGAAAGTGATGCATTAGTGTCCTGGGCAATTGCCAGAAAATTGATCCCTAATAACATAAAAAGGAGACATGTAAAATGCCTCAATCTTCTATTGGGAATTAAAAGTTTGATTTTTTTCATAAGTTGGATTTACTAATTGATTAGTTATTAATCAGTGCTTCTTCGTGATTTTATAGCCTGATTTTGTTTTTGTTATATTTAATTTATTTGTTTCTGAAAGTATGAGGAGAACGCGGCCAAGGCTATCATCCTTTATATTGAAGGAGCCACTAAAATAATGGTCTTTTAATTCTGATTTAGGGTAGCTGAGTCGAACTTGGTAAGCTTGTTCAACAGCTGAAAAAACTTTTTCAATGGGTTCACGGACAAAATATATATTGAAATTTTTGTGCTTTACAAGGCTTTCTTTGATCAAGCTTTGATCTTTCAAGTGTTCAGTTGTTTTCTTAAAGTTTTGTTGTGCTATTAGGCCAGTTCGTTTTTCATAAATAAACTCCTGATTAGGGTCTAAATAAACAGGCTCATTTACTTTTTTAAGCAGGGTGTTCCTAGATTTTACCACAACCCGCCCTTCAAATAGCGCAACCCTGATCGTAGCATTTTCCTTTAATGCATCGACCATAAACTGCGTGCCCAGAGCGGTGGTTGATACTTGGTTAGAAATAACTGTATAGGGCCGTTTTTTATCTTTAGCTACCGTAAAAAAAGCTTTACCGGTTAATTGAACTTCTCTTTTGTTAATAGAAACTATTTTTGAATAGCTAATTTGAGAATGTGGATACAATTCAACTTTGGTTCCGTCTTTAAATGTTAAAAACATACTGCTGTTACTTGTGTTTTTTACTTCCTGTCGGTGGTTGCTATTTTGATTTAAATGCGAAAGTTGTGGTTGTTTTTCTCCATAATTAAAATAAAGCCCTAAACCGGAGCATATAAATAGAAGTATAGTTGCTGCGATAGCCCACTGATAAGGCTGTTTTTTTAATGCTGCTTTTTTAGCAATGCCTTGATTAATGCTGACAAACATTTTTTTACGCTGCACTGCAGGGAGCGGTTCAGTAGATTTTGCCGTTATTTCATCCCATTCAGATTTGCCTATATACTTTTCTAAAGTAGCAGGATTTTGCTCTAAATACTTTAAAACGGCAGTAGTTTCTGCCTCATTGCACTTTCCTTGAAAGAATTGCCGGATTAAATATTCAGTTACGTTCATAGACTTTCTAACCTACAATACGATTAGAAAGTGAAATACACGTAATGAAGGAAAGAAATAATGATAAATAATAATTTAGATTTCAATTGTTTAATGGCAAGAGAAATATGCTTCTCTACGGTTCTTACAGAAATAGCTAATTTTTGAGCAATTTCATGGTTGGAATAACCTTCGTACCTGTTCAGTAAAAACACTTGTTTTCTTATGGGTGGTAGTGTGTCAATGAGGTAATGAACCTGGTTTCTGACGTCAAACTCCCAAACTGGCTCTATATAATTAATTAATTCGGGTCTAACTTTTTCAATTAACCGCTGCTGGTTCGCTTGCTTTTTAAGAAAGTCGAGCATAGTAGTGCGGGCAATGGTAAAAAGCTGTGCTTCAATTGGAAGTGTGGTATTTAAAGTGTGTCTGAAATTCCAGAGTTTTATAAAAGTGAGCTGCACTAATTCTTCTGCCATGTATGTGGAATTAGTTTTCAGCTTAAAATAGGCATAAATTTTGGCGTGCCAGCTTAAATAGGTTTTTTCAAATGCTATTTTATCGCTTTTTTTTATGGCAAGAACGTGCATAGCTATAGTTGTATGTAAATCACAGAATAAATGACGTGCTCAAAAATACTTTTATAATGTTAATTTTTTTTTAAACTAATGTAATTTCTTTACAAACTAAAAGAATTCAATGTTTTTTTTAGTTAAAGAAGACTCTGGTGATTTGAGGAGTAAGATAAGTTGTGGTCGGTGAATAATTGAGAGGTCCTCGCTAGGTCATTGGTAGGTGGTTGGTAGGTCCTTTCTAGGTCTAAATGACCTACCAAGGACCTGGCAAAGATGGCTTGTGTATAGCGTAACACTTATTTATTTGCATGGTCTGTTTGTGCGTGTTGCCGTTATCCTTGAGACCTTAAGTCTATGTATTCATTCCTCCCAGTTGTCCTTTGTCTTCACTTCTCCAAGTAAAGTTTTTTTACAGGAAACACTTATCATCTAAAGATAATTCAATTTTTTATGCATGATAACTTAATCATGCAAAGATTTTATACACGATGTTTTTAGGAAATAGATGCTGGAATTTGTCAGGAACAAAAAAACTGATTTGAAGCGACTGGCAGATTTGAAAAGGAAAGTTGTTGAAATGGACGAGCTAGGAAAGCCTCTAAAAGCTTGACTATTTTAGTCTACGAAAATGATTTTGAATCGACGGAAATTCATCACTACTAGAGAAGTTCAAAATCTCTAGTAGTTTATTTTTTCAGAAGTTCAAATAGCTCAATATTTATATAAATAGTCTCCTTCCAGATTTTTTTAGACTGTAATATTCCAATCTTTTCTAGACCGTTAAGGTATTTTGAAGCCGTTATCCTTGAAACCTTAAGCCTATCAATAACAAATTCTATTTTACAGTATGGTTGCTCAAATAGCAACTCTAATAATTCCTTGTTATAAAGCTTAGATGCATCCTCTTTTATTTTACTCTGTAATTTCAAAAAAAGCTTATTGATCGACTTAATTTGGTCAGTAGTTTGTTTGGAAGTTTCCTCGACAGCTTTTAGTATAAATAATATCCATTCCTCCCAATTGTCCTTTGTCTTCACTTCTCCAAGTAACCTATAGTAATCAAGCTTATGTTTTATAATATAGTCACTTAAATAAAGTACAGGACTATCCAAAAGACCATGCAAGCACAAATAAAGGACATTAATAATTCTCCCAGTCCTGCCGTTACCATCATAAAATGGATGTATGCTTTCAAACTGATAATGTTGAACTGCTAGTTTAATCAATGGAGAAAGTACATCAGTTTCATTTATGTACACTTCTAAGTTTTTCATTAATGCAATGATCATATCATAATCATCCGGTGGCGTGTAAATGACTTCACCTGTAACAGCATTTTTTAATGAGGTTCCAGGCAATCTTCTAAGCCCTGCTTTATTCTCTTCCAGGATTTCCTGTATAGCTAATACTTCGTTTGTATTCAAAAATCCCTTTTGCATGATCATTTTAAACCCGGCGAGCATAGCTTCTCTGTAGCGTAGAACTTCCTTAGTAGCATGATCTATTTGTGAGCCAGTTGCAGATAATGCTTGATAAAGCCGATCATGAGTAGTAATTACATTCTCAATTTCAGAACTCATAAGAGCTTCTTTAAGTATCACGGCGTTAAGAAGTATGGAAGGATTAGGAAGTGTATAAGCTAATCCCTTTAATTCGGCAAGGGCTATTGAAGATTGCACAACTTGCCTTAAAACAGCGATTGTCTCCACTTTAATTTGATCAGGAGGCAATAATGGCAATTCATTAAATGGTACGTTACTTTTCAGTTTAGCCAGTTTTTTCATACAAATTATCTTTACATGAAGCGATCATCATGTAAAGATAATTCAATTTTCTATACATGACAACTTCATCATGAAAAGATTCTATACATGATGTTTCATGAAACAATTCTGACATTCGACTACATTATATGATGCATTTGATTATAGGCTTTGTTGCGCTTTTAAACGCACAGGGCATAAAAAAGTCCCTTCTTGTTGTCAAGAAGGGACTTTTTATTGTTTAAATACTGTTTTTAAAATGGGTCAGTGGCGGTGCGTAATTCGAACCAGTTTGTGGCTGATTTGAAGCGGTTGGCCGAAATGCCACGTAGAATGAAAGAGTTTGAAGAACTGGGAAAACTCATAAATAAGCGTTTTAGTGCCGATTTTTGTACCATCAACCATTGAGTAGTTTTTATCTCTAGTAGCGAAGTTTGAAAGTTCACTACTAGGGATATTTATGTATAGTTTCTCACTAGTAGTGTATCTCCATTAATTTTGTTTTAAATTTTAATAATACCTATCTTTATATTATGACTACAATGACCATACAAGTTCCTGCTGCCCTTGAAAGAGAGCATGATGAGACTACACGTCTTATTGCAGCCAAGCTATATGAAGCAGGTAAACTTACGCTAAGACAGGCTGCTGAAATGTGTCAGATGAAAAAGTGGGATTTTGCTGAAATCCTGATCAATTACGGCGTCCATTACCTAGATCAGAGTGCAGCTGAGGATCTTGAAATGTTCAGGCATGCCCATGCCCGATAAAATTGTCATTACAGATGCTAGCTGTTTCATTACGCTTGACAAAATAGATGGCATTCATTTACTCCATTCCTTGTACAAAAAGGTGATAACAACTCCTGAGATAGCTGCTGAATATGGTAAACGGCTACCTGATTGGGTTGATGTAAAAGCTGTTCAGAATCGTGATCTGTTATATAACTATGCTGAAACTGTGGATATAGGTGAAGCCAGTGCTATGGCTCTTGCATCAGAAATCCATGCTGATTTACTCATTATAGATGATGCAGAGGGGAGAAAATTCGCTAAAAGGCTAGAACTTAACATTACTGGAACCATTGGCGTAATACTTAGCGCGAAGCTTAACGGCATCATTCCTTCAGTTAAACCATATATTACCAAAATACAGCAAACTAATTTCAGGATCTCTGAATGGTTGACCGCACAGATCATTAAAGACGCTGGGGAATAATTTGCAACTAATCATTCCTTTATACATAGAGAACAAAGGTTGATGCATTTTTTCTCAAGCACCTTAAAAATATTCCACCGTTTTAGAGGGTTTTAAACTAGCATAAATGCATTCAAATTTTCATGCCTAGTGGGGTATTTCGCAAACACCTTACTAGGTATATTTGGGTATCTTTTTTACCTAGTGGGTATTAATTATTCTGTATCCTCTTGTTGAGATTTTAAATCTTGATAATTTGTCAATGAAACTTTTGCATAGTAGAAAAGCAGCATAAGATTAATATATATAGTGAGATAGAACGATACTTTTCCGGTAATTTCATGGTATGAATTATTGAAAATATCCTTTAACATATGATATTCAAGATAGAAAGGCAGGATATAAAGAGCGAGAACAGGAAGGGCTAATGCAATTCCAATACATCCCATTGCAACTGGTGTCTTTCCCGAAACCAATCTTGACAAATCTGTAGTAAAAGAGAACGGAAGCAATATCCTTGTAAATACATTATTCTTATCAAAATCGGCAAGTTCTATTTTCTGTTTATATAGTGTTAAAAACAGTAATTTAACAGTTATCAGTACTTCTGTTTTGTGAATAGAGCAAATGATAAGATCAAAAAGCAGGTATGCAAATAAAACAGGAAGCAATTCCCCAATTACACCAATGTCTTTAATATTGAATGGCCCGATACTGAAACTTTCAACCGATGACTTTGCCAAAAGAAAATATACCAGCACAATAATAATCAATGAAAGTGTCGTCTTGTCAATTCGTTTATTTAATTCCTGCAACTTAGCGTAGGATTTATCATAGAAATCCTTAAGATCACTTTCTTGATTGTCAGTGATGAATTTTAAAAGCTGTTTTTGATTCATATTTAATGCTTAATCATTTAAATTGACGCCATCTATAAAATCATTGTAAAGAGTATTCAAATCTGTGATACCTTTAAAGATCATGAGTTTGTTGACTTCACCATCATTTATATTTAATATCACATTGCACTCTGAAACTACACATAAAACCTCAATTAACATTTTATGATAAAAATCAAGATCCTTTTCGGCACTTGTCAGCAGGAAATCATGCATTTTTTGACTGAAGTGCTGGTACTGAGAGAAATATTTAAAAAGCAGGGTGAGGACAAAATGTCTGCGAAATTTCTTTTTTTCAATAAACTCTATCTTTGCACTCTCCGAAATGAAGTATCCGCCCTATGAACTACATATTGTTTAGCAGCAGGTTTTGTTTATAGTTCTGCGGATACAACTCCTTAATTTTTTTATGATTTATTGACATGATGTTTTCCAAGGTATACTTCAACCACTGGTATGGATTTACCTCATGTTTTTTGCAGATGGCAAAGAATGCTTCGTTCTCTAGTGGGGCGAGGCATTTGAATACATAATTTTTCCTCCTATTTTTCTATTGAGTAAGTTGCATGCCTTTAATGCATTAATACACCAATAATGAAGAAGATAGATTTTAACAAAATATGGCTCGGCTACCTCCATCCAAGTCAACCTTTGAATCATTTTATCTATTTTATTTAGGCTTTAAATTTGGTTTGTAATCAGGGTGTGTATACTCTTGCCAAAACATATGACTGGCATAGGCATATTCTTTAGTTTTCAAATAGTCTAGTTGACGAATATGCCCGACCATAAAATTAACAGATTTGCTTCCATCGCCGACACAAAGGTGTTCTTCTATATATTTATAAACGTCTATTGAGGGTTTAGATGGCCCTGGTAAAACGACCGCAAATTGTCTGCTAATACTTTTCGTTTTTAGATTGAAAACTACAAGAAAACTCTGGAGTTCTTTAGGCTGACTTATGATATTTATTCCTTCAAGAGCCTTGGGGAAATGATAATTGATCCAAAAAACATTCCCAAGTACATTTTTGTCTGGATTTAAGATTTGTTCCCGTACTCTATATAACCCACCATTGATAAGAAAACCATTGCCTAAATTGGCATAAGCCATCAAATACGCAATTCTTAACAAGGCGACTTCAGCCCTGCGTTTATTAGAATTTCTTGTAAAATCTAATGTGAAAGTAGGGCTTGACCATTCAGTTAATGCTTCGTCAGAGCTAAATAGAGGATTGTACGTTCGAGGCATTTTCCAAGACATTTTATCAAGGAAAAATTTAGAGTCTATGGGATTCGAAATTTTCGGCTCAATCGACAATATTGCAGTACCGTCTTTATCCATTGTAAATGATCCATTAACCTTTTTTCCTTCAATTTCGAAGCTCGCCCTACTACTTGAACCGGGAAGAAATGATTTAGAATCTTCTTTTAGCAGAAAATTCAAAAGATGTACATCTAGTTCGTGGCCACTTTTAGAATTACAGGATTTGCAGGTTAAAGTGAGGGGCTTGCCACCCATTGAAACAGGTGGGACATCCTCCAGGGTCAGCGGGTTACTAGCAGTATGTATAAGATCATTTGTGAAAAAGGGGTCAAAACAAAGCGGGCATATATATCCGTTTGAAAAATCAGGAACGAAATTAACATCTGGATGTTCCTTGACCCATTCAAGATTCTGGGAGAAAAGATCAAAAATCTTCTGCTTTTTTTCGCGGTTATTCATTGGAAAAAATTGATACTGTGATTTAAGTTATGATAAAGCTGTATTTATATTCTTGATGTCAGTTTCATCAAAAGGCGACCAGCCACCAAATGAACAATTTTTATCATGCGATCAGAAATCCTATGTATTGTGGCAAAATTAGGGTTCCGGCTTTTAAGGACGAATCTGCACGTTTAGTTGATGGGCTTCATGAACCTTTGATTTCCGAAGCTCAGTTCTACAAAATTCAGGATATATTAGACGGCCGCAAAAAAGAATATGGTTTGCCCATAGCCACGCCAAAGGATTTGCCGTTAAGGAATTTCTTAAAATGCCCAAAGTGCCCAAGGATGTTAACAGGGAGTGCTTCTAAAGGACGTACGACTTACAGGGTGTATTATCATTGCCGTTCAGTTTGCGGGGTCAGGTTCAGGGCTGAAGAAGTAAATGCCGCGTTTTTAGATGAACTTATGCAGTTCATCCCCAGAAATGGTTACCCTGAATTATTCGTTCAGACAGTTACAGATTCTTATAACAACCAGACCAAGGGACTGCGGGATGACCGAAAAGAGCTAATCACTGAAATCAACCAGCAAACCAAAAGAATGGAGAACGCCAGGGAATTGATGCTGAATAATGATATTGATTCTTCAGATTTCAGGCTTATTAAAGATCAATGCAATGAAAAAATCAATCGACTGGAAGCACAGTTAAATCACCTGACCGCAGAAAATGCAGTGATTTTAGACATCAAACCAATAGCACAACAAGCGATAGAGGGCTTACGGCAATTGGACAAATTTTATGAAAATGCGGGCTTAGAGGGCAAAAGATACCTAGTAGGGATGTTATATCCTGAAAAATTGACCTATTCTGAGGGGGGATGTCGAACCACAAAGATGAACGAAGCGGTCGAGCTCATCTACCTGAAAAACAAAGAATTACAGGCTAAAAAAAAGAGGCAAAAAGTTCTTAAAAACTCTTTGCCCCATAATGGGTGGAATATGGGGCTCGAACCCACGACCCTCGGTACCACAAACCGATGCTCTAACCAACTGAGCTAAAACCACCGTTTATTTCAGTTTGACAAAAGTACTAACTTTAAGTGATTTTTCAAATTATTTTTCAAATACCTCTAAAATATTCAGTAATTAATTAGCATTCAGGCAGATTAGTTTTTAAAGACTTTAATATATACTATATTTCTTTTAAGAAAATTATTCCTTAAATAACGGAAAATATACTTTTATTATAATGAAAAGATTGTTATATTTGAACTTACCCTTAAGGGTATATGTTTTTCATAGGTAGATGTAAGGGTCGAATACTTGTATTCGGCCCTTTTTTATTTAAAGGTTGTATCTTTAACCCACAATGCACAAAAAGAAAATTATTATTGCAATTACCGGTGCCAGCGGTTCAATTTATGCGAAACTCTTATTAGATAATTTACAGTTATTATCAGATCAAATAGAGAGGGTAGGTGTTGTCATGTCTGATAATGCCAAAGAAGTATGGCGTTTTGAACTCGGAAATGAACTTTATGATAATTATCCTGTAGATTTTTATCAGAAAATGGACTTCAATGCACCCTTTGCTTCTGGATCTGCGAAATATGATACCATGATCATTATCCCTTGTTCTATGGGTACCGTGGGTAGAATTGCTCATGGTATTTCAAATGATTTAATTTCCCGTGCTGCGGATGTAATTCTAAAAGAACGTAGAAAGTTGATTGCCGTGGTTCGCGATACCCCTTTCAGTTTAATCCACCTCAATAATATGAAAACAGTTACTGAAGCTGGCGGCATCATTTGTCCTGCAAATCCTTCTTTTTACCATCTTCCTAAAACAATCGAAGAAGTTGCGCAAACAGTAGTGAGTAGGGTTATTGATTTAGCAGGCCTGGAACATGATAGTTTTCGCTGGAACGAGTAAATTTATATAAAGTTTACAAACTGCTTATTGTTTGCAAAGTGATAAGCCAGTGAAATAAGTATCTTTGCTGACTTTAAATATGAAAAAAGTTGCTTTTTATACATTAGGTTGTAAGTTGAATTTCTCTGAAACTTCAACAATTGGTCGTTTATTTACCGATGCGGGCTATGCTGTAGTTGATTTTACTGCTGGCGCCGATGTTTATGTAATCAATACCTGTTCGGTAACGGATCATGCTGATAAAAAATGCAGAAAGGTTGTTAAAGAAGCATTAAAATATGCTCCAAATGCTTATGTAACTATTGTAGGCTGCTATGCACAATTGAAACCTACAGAAATTGCAGAAATTGAAGGTGTGGACATGGTATTGGGTGCTGCAGAAAAATTCAGGATCGTTGAGTTTATTACCGACCTTACTAAAAATCCTAAAGCAATTGTACACCAACAAAGTATTGAAAAAGTAAACCATAATTTCATTGCTGCTTATTCTATTGGCGACAGAACCCGGACGTTTTTAAAAGTTCAGGATGGTTGTGATTATCCTTGTACTTATTGTACTATTCCTCTAGCCCGTGGTGGCAGCAGAAGTGATAGTATTGGAAATGTTGTAAACCGTGCAAAACAAATTGCAGCAAGTGGCGTAAAGGAAATTGTGCTTACCGGAGTTAATTTAGGTGATTTTGGCATCAGAAACGGACAGCGTGAAGATAAGTTTTTTGATCTTGTTAAAGCGCTTGATGAAGTAGAGGGTATTGAAAGGATTAGAATTTCTTCTATTGAGCCTAATTTATTGAGTAATGAAATTATTAGTTTCGTTGCTTCTTCAAAAAGATTTGTACCACATTTTCATATTCCTTTACAATCTGGTTCTAATAAAATATTGAGTCTGATGCGCAGACGTTACCAACGCGAGCTTTACACCGAACGTGTTGCAACAATTAAAGCGTTAATTCCTAATTGTTGCATTGGTGTAGATGTTATTGTTGGTTTCCCCGGCGAAACACATGAAGATTTCTTAGAAACTTACCAGTTTTTAAATGAACTTGATATTTCTTACCTCCATGTTTTTACCTATTCTGAAAGAGAACAAACTGCAGCTGCAGAAATGGAAGGTGTTGTGGCCGGCAGTACGCGTGCCGATCGAAATAAAATGCTGCATATCTTGTCCGACAAAAAAAGAAGGGCTTTCTATCAGTCTCAGTTAGGTACCGTTGGTGAAGTTCTTTTTGAGGATGATCAAAAATGTGGCTTTATGCATGGTTTTACTAAAAACTATGTTAAAGTGAGGGCTAAATATGACCCTGTTATGGTGAATGAAATCAAATCTGTAAATCTAGTCGCTATTACTGCCGATGGTGAGGTAGAAGTTACGGAATGCAGCCAAGTTTTAGCGCATTAATACTATATTCGCATAAAACTTTTTATACGTATGTTTCCTACTGTATCTCATTTTATAGAATATCTCTTTGGTGTTCAGATTCCCTTACCGTTTAATACTTTTGGTGTATTTGTAGCAATGGCTTTTGTGGCCGGGTATTGGGCTTTTACAAAAGAATTGCAGCGCAAAGAAGCACTCGGTATTCTTCACCCGATAAAGAAAACCATGGTCATTGGCAAGCCAGCTACTACTGCTGAATTGATCTATAATGGAATTTTTGGGTTTCTAATTGGCTATAAACTCGTTTATGCCTTAATTAATTACCAGCTTTTTGTAAGTGACGCACAAACTGTTCTGCTTTCTACTAAAGGAAATATTTTAGGTGGTTTGTTTTTTGCCGGCTTATTTGCTTATTGGGATTATAAAGAGAAGGGGGCACATCAACTTGCTAAACCTAAAACAGTACAAGTAACAGAACATCCTTACCAATTGATGGGCAATTTAATTGTCTGGGCTGCTGTTTGGGGCTTTTTGGGTGCTAAAATATTCGATAACCTCGAACATTGGGACACCTTTGTGCAGGATCCGATTGGAGGTTTATTGTCCTTTAGTGGTTTAACTTTTTATGGTGGATTAATTTGTGGTGGTGCCGCAGTGATCTATATCGCTAGAAAAAATGGAATAAAGCCTTTACATATGCTTGATGTTGGTGGGCCAGGTATGATGCTTGCTTATAGTGTGGGTAGAATTGGTTGTCAGATGTCTGGTGATGGCGATTGGGGTATTGTTAATTTGAACCCTAAACCTATTAGCTGGATGCCAGATTGGTTATGGTCTTATACTTATCCAAACAATGTGGCCATGGATGGTAATCCTATTCCAGGCTGTGTTGGTAAGTTTTGTAATGAATTGCCTTTACCTGTTTATCCAACTCCAATTTATGAAGCGCTCATCTGTTTTGTGCTATTCCTGATCTTGTGGCAAATACGTCACCGCATTAAACTTCCAGGAATGATGTTTGGTATCTATTTAATGTTAAATGGATTGGAAAGATTTTTTATAGAGTTGATTAGGGTGAATTCTAAATATACAGTTGCCGGTATTTCTTTTACACAAGCTGAATTGATTTCCTTAATATTATTTATAACTGGTTTGGCAATGGTGGTTTTCTCCCTGAAAAACAAAGTGAAAAACGCTGCCAATTAAATTTTATGATATTGGATTACGAATTGTTATGTACCAAGGTAATTGCGGTTACTCGCCTAGTTGGTAATTTCATAAGAAAAGAGTCGATGAATTTTGATGCTAAAAACATCGAGTTCAAAGGGCTAAATGATCTGGTCTCTTATGTTGATAAGACTGCTGAAGAACACTTGGTGGCAAATTTAGCTGAACTAATTCCTGATGCTGGGTTTACAACTGAAGAAGAAACTGTTAACAGTAAAGGGGCGGTATTCAATTGGATCATTGATCCTTTAGATGGTACAACCAACTTTATTCATGGCGTTCCAACTTATTCCATCAGTATTGCTTTGTACGAGGATGGCGCTCCTGTATTGGCTGTTATTTATGAAATTAATAGAGGTGAAATGTTTTATACCTATAAAGGGGGGAATGCTTTCCTTAATCATAAGATCATTAGTGTTTCTAAAAGAAATAAGCTGGAGGATTGTTTGCTAGGCACAGGTTTTCCATATTATGAATTTCAAAAACAAGTGCAATACATGGAGGTTTTAAGCGAAATGATGCGTAAATGTCATGGAGTAAGACGTATTGGTTCTGCAGCTGTCGATTTAGCTTATGTTGCCTGTGGAAGATTTGATGCTTTTTTTGAATATAACTTAAATTCATGGGATGTTGCTGCCGGTGCTTACCTGGTGCAACAGGCGGGTGGTCGCGTGTTAAATTTTAAAGGCGGACAAGAGTTTTTAGAAACCAGGGAAATATTAGCGACCAATGCGCTCATTGATGACGAACTTTTTGAGGTAATGGACAAGCACTTTAATCCATAAGAATCAAAAAAAAAGAGGCTCCGATGTGGAACCTCTTTTTTTTATATATAATTTCTTTTAAAGCGCTTCTGAAACAACTTCTTTAACTTCTGGTACCATTCTTTGCAACAGGTTTTGAATACCTGATTTTAAAGTGATGGTAGAAGAAGGACAGCCACTGCAAGAGCCTCTTAGCTCTACGGTAACGATACCTTCGTTAAATGACTTATAGCTAATTGCTCCACCATCTTGTTCAACAGCGGGTCTAACATAATCATTCAAAATCTGTTGTATTTTAATCTCAATTTCAGTTCCTTCAAAACTTAATACTTCTGAAGTTTCTTCTTTAATTTTGTATTCAGATTCTACAGCACCTTTAACAAATTCTTTAAGTATAGGTTCAATATCTGGCCACTCTACATCTTCAGTTTTGGTTACCGTAACGAAATTGCTTGCGAAAAATACCCCATTAACAAAATTGAATTTGAACAATTCTTTTGCAAATGGAGAGTGTTCAGCACTTTCTTTTGTTGCAAAATCTTCGCTTCCATTGATCAATAATTTATTGACCATAAACTTCATTGTAGCAGGATTTGGCGTTGGTTCTGTATATACGTTGATAGTCATTGTCTTTTTTTTCTACAAAAATAATTAATCTACTGCTGCTATTTGAACTTAGCTTGTCTTTTAAAGGTCATTATCTATTAAAACACGCCTGTATAGGTATAGGGAGTGATTTGTTTGAGCTCTTCTTTTAATTCTGTACTGATATTTAACCCTTCTATAAAAACTGACATCGTTTGTGCAGTTATTTTTTGGTTGGTACGTGTTAAGTCTTTTAACGCTTCATAAGGATTTGGGTAGGCCTCTCTTCGTAAAACCGTTTGTATTGCTTCTGCTACTACCGCCCAATTGTTTTCTAAATCTGCGGCAATGGCTTCCTTATTAAGGATGATTTTATTTAATCCTTTTAATGTTGAGGAAATCGATATTACTGTATGTGCCATTGGTACACCAACATTCCTTAATACCGTTGAATCTGTGAGGTCGCGCTGCAGTCGGGAGATCGGTAGTTTTGCAGCAAAGAATTCAAATAAGGCATTTGCAATTCCGGCATTTCCTTCGGCATTTTCAAAATCAATTGGATTTACTTTATGTGGCATTGCTGAAGAGCCAACTTCACCTTCTTTTATTCTTTGTTTGAAATAATTTTTAGAGATGTAAGCCCAAATGTCTCTGTCGAGGTCAATAATGATATTGTTTATTCTTTTTAAAGCATCACATTGAGCAGCAAACTGATCATAATGTTCAATTTGTGTGGTGTGTTGAGCACGGCTTAAACCAAGGGTATTATTGACGAATTGATTAGAGAATGCTACCCAGTTTATTTTTGGATAAGCAATGTGATGGGCATTGAAGTTTCCAGTAGCACCACCAAATTTGGCGCTGTTAGGTATAGCCTTAAGGTTGTTTAATTGAATGTTCAATCGCTCAGCAAATACCAGAAACTCTTTACCTAGTTTAGTAGGTGAAGCAGGTTGCCCGTGCGTATGTGCCAATAAAGGAATGTCTTTCCATTCTTGAGCTAAACTATTTAGCTTGCTAATTAATTCTGAAATGAGTGGTAAATAAACATCGTTCAATGCCAACTTGAAGGTGTATGGAATGGCGGTATTGTTGATGTCTTGTGAGGTTAAGCCAAAATGAATAAACTCTTTAAAAGGCTGAAAATTTAGTTCGTCGAATTTTTTCTTGATAAAATATTCTACTGCCTTAACATCGTGATTGGTGATTTTTTCAGTGTCTTTGATTTCCTGTGCATCTGCTTCATTAAATTTTTGATAAATGTGACGCAACGTGTTGTAATTACTTTTGTCAAATGCTGATAGCGCTGGTAGATTTAATTCACAAAGGGCTATAAAATATTCAATTTCAACGAAGACTCTATATTTGATAAGACCATATTCAGAGAAGTAGCTGGCTAATGCCTGTGTCGTATTTCTATAACGACCATCGACAGGAGATATAGCTTGAAGTGGGGATAAGTTCATGTAAGGGGATATTTTTTACATAGTAAAGGTAGCATAAATTAGGGATTTCAGGGAATCTGAAGGCTAAAATGGCTGGTATAGACATAAAAAAAGGCTTTGAGGTATACTCAAAGCCTTTTTAATAAAAGTAAACTTTTGACTAGTTTTTAACTTCAGTTTTAGTAGTTTCAACTGCAACTGTAGTATCTTTAACAGTTGAATCTTGAACTGTAGTATCGATAGCAGTAGTATCAGTTACGATAGTTGAAGAATCAGTCATTGAAGTATCAGATCCGTCAGTAGTTTTTTCTGAGTTACATGCTGCTACTGATAAAGATAATGCTAAAGCTATAAAGCCAAATTTAAATAAGTTTTTCATTCTAATTTCCGTTTTAAATAATTAATTAATTTCACTTCTTAATACCCGTAATTTTAAAAGGTAACCCTAACTTTGAAAAATAAATAAAAATACTTTTTTCAAGCTTTAAGTCAGACTTTATTTATCTTAGGTTTTAAAGTTAAAGGCACAAAAGTAATTTTTTTATTTAAAATTGGGTTACCATTCACATATAAAAGTATTAATTGGTGAGTAATAAGTTAAGCAGTTCACTTCCAACAGATAGAGAAGTAGTTTTAGGAATTCTAAATAACTCGGATGAGGCGCTTAATAAGTTGTACGTTGGGTATTACCCAATGATATTACAATTTATTTTGAATAATAATGGCGATGAAGAAGATGCAAAGGATGTCTATCAAGAAGCAATTATTGTTTTATATAATAAAATAAAAAGCGGTGAGTTTGAATTAAGTAGTAAGCTTAAAACATATATATATTCTGTTTGTAGGCGTATATGGCTAAAAAAACTTTCTAAGGAAAGTAAGAAAGCAACGAATGTTGCAGATTTTGAAGACATAGAAGCCGTGGAAACTGATATGGAAATGCACAAAGAGAAAGATTTGCAATTTGATAAAATGCAGGAAGCACTTCTTCTCTTGGGTGAGCCATGTAAAACTATTATTCAGGACTTTTATATTCATAGTTTATCTATGCAAGATATATCTGAAAAATTTGGATATACTAACACGGATAATGCGAAAACGCAGAAATATAAATGTTTGCAAAGATTAAAGAAATTGTTTTTTCAAGCTTAAATAAAAAATGAGAAACGAAATAGAACTTGAGGCTTATATTGAAGCTTATTTAAATGGCCAACTTTCTGAAGTGGAAATGAAGGCATTTGAAGAGTTGCGTGCAACTGATCCCAAAGTAGACCATAATGTTGTTACACATCAATTTTTTCTGGGTACAATGAAAGAATATGCAGACACTTTATCTCTCAAGGATAAAATGAATGCTATTCATAGCACTATCGATGTACAACGTTTGTCTGATAAATTAAAACCGCATCCATCTTATATTGTTAATTTATGGCGAAACAATAAGGCTGCATTGGCTGTGGCTGCCTCATTTATGTTATTAACAATGGTTTCAGTTTATTCAATTCAATATAATACCAAACAAAATGGTGGTTATGAATTGATGAGCAGAGAGCTAGTGAAAATTAAAAATTCGCAAAACAAACTCATCAGAAATATTAATAACAGTAAAATAGAAAAAGTACCCGTAAACCCAGCTAAATTTGGTGGAACCGGGTTTGCACTTACTTCTAGTGGGTATTTATGTACCAACCTCCATGTTGTTAATGGTGCTGATTCTATATACGTGCAAAATGCCAAAGGAGACTCGTTTAAAGCTAAAGTAGTTTATCAGGATTCGCAATATGATCTTGCAATCTTAAAAATTGTAGATAAAAACTTTTCCACACTCTCATCTTTACCTTACAAATTGAATAAAAAAAATATGGGAATAGGTGAGAACGTATTTACGCTTGGTTTCCCTAAAGATGATGCTGTTTTGGGCGAAGGTTACGTAAGCTCTAAAACAGGACATGCCGGTGATACTACAGCTTACCAGGTTTCTATTCCTGTCAATCCAGGTAATAGTGGTGGACCATTATTAGATAATAATGGTAATTTGATTGGTGTAATCAGTGCTAAAGAATATCAAATTGATGGGGCTGCTTTTGCCGTGAAATCAAAATATATATTAGAGGCATTGAGTGCTATTCCTCAAGATTCTCTGGGTAAAAAAGTGGCTTACTTAAAAAGGAGTCCGTTACAAGGTTTAACTCGTACCAAACAACTTGAAATTATTCAAGACTATGTATTTATGATCAAAGTATATAATTAAAAATACGTTATTATGATAAAACCCCAGGAGCATTTGGTTGTTTCTGGGGTTTTCTTTTTATAAATTAGCCTTGAAATAATTTTCATTTAAAACGATATATTATGAGTTTAAGAATAGGGGATACTGCTCCCAATTTTCAGGCAGAAACATCTATTGGAAAAATTGATTTTTACGAATTCCTGGGCGATAGCTGGGGCGTTTTATTTTCTCATCCTGCCGATTATACGCCGGTGTGCACTACAGAGCTTGGTCGTACGGCAGCACTGAAAGGTGAATTTGAAAAAAGAAATGTTAAAGTATTGGCATTAAGTGTTGATTCTGCTGAATCTCACCGCGGCTGGATACATGACATTAATGAAACTCAAAACACAACAGTTGATTTTCCAATTATTGCAGATGAGGATAAAAAGATTGCAAATATGTATGATATGATACATCCAAACGCTTCAGAAACCCTTACTGTGCGTTCTTTATTCATCATATCCCCTGATAAAAAAGTGAAATTAATGCTCACTTATCCAGCTTCAACAGGCAGAAACTTTAATGAGGTTTTAAGGGTAATTGATTCTTTACAATTAACGGCTGACTATAGTGTGGCCACGCCAGCAGATTGGCAGCAAGGAGATGATGTTATTATTGCGAACAGTATTAAAACTGAGGACATCCCTGCGCGCTTTCCTAAGGGACATAAGGTCATTAAACCTTACTTAAGAACTACCCCTCAACCTAATAAATAAATATTTTCTAATATTTTTGTTTTAGTTGTTATTTAGTGATAATTTAAGGTGCCAAAACAAAAATTATTATTTATTTAAGACTAAAAATTATGAATACCGGAAAAGTAAAATGGTTTAATTCTGAAAAAGGTTATGGATTTATTGTTTATGAAAACAACAAAGACATTTTTGTGCATTTTAAAGACGTTCAAGGTGGTATTGACAGCTTGAAGGAAAATGACGCTGTAGAGTTTGATATTGCTGAAGGGCAAAAAGGCTTTCAGGCAGTCAGGGTCAAAAAGTACAATTAATTGAACCAGAACAAAACGCTCTTTCAGGATGAAAGGGCGTTTTGTATTTAAAGCCTTTACTTAGTAATGCTGTAGGATAGTCGCTTTAATAATCAGCAATCGAGAAGCTTTCATCTGTGTGAAAATATAAAACTCGTTTTTTCCTGCTTTTATTTTGTATTTCCTCGCAAGAATTTCTGCCTGCTCTGGGTAATTTCTTACCAGAACATTCCCGCTTAAGTTTTTGATTTTCTTTAGATCTGCCGCACTTATAACTTCATTTACTTTGAAGATTCTTCCTGGAAAATCTGGCTTATATTCATTGGATGTATATAATTGTGTTTGTTCCTGCAGTTTTTTTAATTCATACCTTTCTCCAATTAACGAAAAACCACCACTTTTAAGTAAAGCAACATCAGGCTCGTAAATATAATCCAATAAATTTTCTGCTAAAATTCCTTGCGTCTTTTCTCCATTGAAAAAGGAGAATTGTTTGATGTTATCATTTATAGTGACGCTAGTTATTTTAACCGGTTTTATTATTTCGGTTTTTTCCATCACAAATAGCAATTCCTTACATTCATTTTTTGTACTTACAATATGAACTTCGGTTACATGGTTCAGCTCTTTTAAGCCTGCAGTAATGTCAAGTAAAGGTGATGTTTTAACAATTACTTTTGAAGCCTTATTCAAAAGTAAGTCCAGGTTTTCTACAACATTTGGTGTGCAATCTTTTAACATAAAGACTTTGCCTACATTGCTCCGTCTGGCCGGGTCGATATAAATCGTGTCGTATGTTTTATCAGCAGTTTTTAAATAGGCTAAGCCATCACCAGCTAAAAATGTGATATTCGCGACTTGGAGTGCTTCCACATTATGGGCAGCAATTTGAGCTAATTCCTGATTAATTTCGCAATGTAATACCGAACTTGCTTTTTTGGCGAAGTAATAACTGTCGACACCAAAACCACCTGTGAGGTCAATCAGCTTTCCACCATTAAAGAGGCTAGCTTTATATGCCGCTGTCGTTTCAGAAGAACATTGCTCAATAGATAAAGGCTCAGGGTAATAAATAGAACCCGCATTAAACCATGTAGGAAGTTTTTTCTCTGCTTTTTTCTTAGCTTTAATCTGAATAGAAAGTTCTTTAGAAGAGACCATGGTAAACGGACTTTTGGCTAGAGCAATTTGATTTACATCAGCATTTAAATGAGTGTTGATGTATTGCTGAACTGCTGTATCTAATATAAACTTATTCAATAGTTGTGTCTTTCATTAAAATTTGACAAGTATGACGGCTTTTTAGTTCCAGTAAGATTTGTTTTTTTATGGTTACCCTGTCAATCGTTTGTTGGTTATAATACCTGATTGTAACCAGTTCCAGGCCTATGTTGTATTTCACTTTATAAAAAAAAGATAAATCCTTGATGAGTGCCTGAACTTTTACTTCATGCTGGTCAACGCTTACTGAGAAACTTAATGCAGCGTTCAGCATGGTATTTATTTTTACTTTGTGTTTGTGGAAAAGACTAAAAATACCACTCAGGTTTTCTTCAATGATGAAAGAATAGTCTTTTGGGAAGATAGAAATTAAAACCTGGTTTACCTTAAAAATAAAGGATGGTACAGGTAAAGGTGTTTCGAGTGCAGTTATTATCGTTCCTAAATGAGTAGGATCTTTAAAAGAGCGCACGTACAATGGTATATTTTTGTTTTGCAGGGGTTTAATGGTTTTTGGATGTATTACTGTAGCACCATAATAGGCTAACTCAATAGCATCGTGATAGGAGAGTTGAGGAATTCTTTCCGTCTCTTCAAACCATTTTGGATCTGCATTTAATACTCCCGGCACATCTTTCCAAATCGTTAGTGCCTTTGCGTTCAAACAGGCGCTGAAGATGGCTGCTGAATAATCTGAACCATCTCTACCAAGTGTGGTAGTGAAGTTTTCACTTGTTCCACCAATAAAACCTTGTGTAACCACAATACATTTTTGTAACAGCGGGATCAATTGTTTTTGGATTTCGGCCTCTGTTTTAAGCCAATCTACCTTAGCTTCCTGATAGGTGTTATCTGTTTTAATGTAATTTCTAGCATCTGTCCAGGCAACATTACAGCCTATGGATTTCAAATAGGCTGTAACTAATTTTGTGGAGGCTACTTCGCCAATAGAAACGATTTGGTCATATAAATAATCTGGTGCATCACTAGCTTCTTCTTCCAGCAGCCATTCTATCTCTACAAATACATTCGCTATTTCATCATATAACGGATGATGAGGGTCCTGAAAAAGATCCTTCACTATGTTAAAATGAAAGTTTTTGATTTCTTCCAATAAAGGTGTTGCACGGCTATCATTAGAGATATAATACTGGCAAAGTAATTCAAGCTGATTGGTAATATTTCCAATAGCAGAAATTACGACTAGTAAATTTTCTGAAGCTGTATTATTAATGAGCGCAGCCATGTTTTGAATGGATTTGGCATCACATACAGATGCGCCACCAAATTTGTATACTTCCATATTATTTAATTTCGGGTAGTGCCGGATTGGCAATGATCAACTCTTTTATAGCTGTAAATGGAAATACAATACTCGAAATTAATAAAATTAGGGCTATTATTTTCATGCTTATTTTATGTTTTCTATGGTGCTGTTAAGTATCAAAAGCTATTCTGTAAGCTTTTATTTATTACTTAATTGTTCTTTTGAAAAGGAAGCATTTAGCCATCCATCTTCAAAAGAAGCCTGATATTTATTGTAAAAATGAATAGCAGGTTCATTCCAATCCAGCACTTGCCAGCTCATTCCATTAAACCCTTTGTCTTTAGCCTCCTGAATTAATGTTTCAAAAAGCAGTTTTCCAACACCCTTACCTCTAAATTCTTCGGTTACAATAAAGTCTTCTAAATAAAGGCGGCAACCTTTCCAGGTGGAGTACCTTACATAATATAAAGCAAATCCAACAATTTCACCAGCTATTTCTGCTACAAAAGCTTTCCATACAGGTTCTTTCCCAAAACCCGCAGCTAAAAACTCTTCCAGCTTAACGGTAACTTCTTCAGGGGCCTTTTCGTATAATGCCAGTTCATGAATTAATGCTAATAAAGCCGGACAATCTTTTTCCTTTGCAATGCGTATGTTTACTTTCATTCTGCTTTAAAATGTTTAATTACTCTTTTTCCAAAAATATTGCTACCTATTCTAACCATAGTACTACCTTCTTCGACAGCTAATTTATAATCAGCAGACATCCCCATGGACAGTTCTTTAAAAGAGGGCTCGTTTCTAAAATAACTTAATTTAATACCTTCAAACAGCACCTTTAGTTCCTGAAATTCATCACGTATTTGTTTTTCGGACTCCGTATTCGTTGCAATACCCATTAAACCAACGATTCTTATGTTTTTAAAATTCTGAAAGTTATCTGACCTCAATAACTCTATAACTTCATCAAAACTAAGACCGAATTTCGTTTCCTCATCAGCAATATATACCTGAAGCAGGCAATCAATAACACGATTGTTTTTAGCCGCTTGCTTATTGATCTCTGTTAAAAGCTTTTCGCTGTCTACAGATTCAATTAGGGCTATAAAAGGTGCAATGTATTTGACTTTATTTGTTTGCAGGTGACCAATTAAATGCCATTCTATGTCCTTAGGTAACTCTGCTTGTTTATCCACCAATTCCTGTACTATATTTTCACCAAACACACGCTGTCCGATGTTATAAGCTTCCATTATTTCGGAGGCTTCATGGAATTTCGAAACTGCAACTAGCTTAGCTGAGCTGTCTTCTAATTCCTTTTTATATTTCAATAAGTTATCTGCTATGCTCATTTATCAGTATTTTTGGTAAAAATAACAACCTTGCTGCAATTTGCGCAATGAATTAACAATGTTTAAAAAATTAATGAAGAAGATTTTATTTTTAGGATTCCTATTTCTAACAATATACGGTTGTAAATCTCCCATTGCTGATGATATTATCCAGCCCAACAAAATGGGTGATATCTTGTATGATATCCATTTAGCAGATGCCTACACGAACACAATGTCTAATCAAGATTCAGCGAAAAGAGTTGCTTCTTCCTACTATTATGGGATTTACAAAAAGTTTGGAATAGATTCTGCAGCCTACACTAAAAGCATGGATTTTTATTATGAAAATCCTGAAATTATGGCACAGCTATATGAAACTATACAGGCGAAATTAAAGAAAACAAAAGATAAGGCAGAGAAGGCCCAGGAGCTAAAGCTTAAGTTGGCCACTGATAAAAAGAAAAAGCTTGATTCTTTGAGTGCCGATTCTTTAAAAAAGATAAATTTAAAAAAAGCTGGACTTAAGGATAGCGTAGCTATAAAAAAGAAAGATAGCATAGCTAAAGTAAAAAAGGCTGCATTGAAGAAAATAAGAATAAAAAAAGCGAGAGAATTAAAAGATGTTAACAATAAACCAATCCTGAAATAATCATGTTATATCCGGAGAATTGCTTGGAACGACTGGGTTTCAACGAAGTTAAGGCGCTTATTTATAAAAATTGCCTAAGTCCTATGGGCCAGCAAATGGTCAGTAAAATGCAGGTCATGAAGAAATATGACCAAATCGATAAATTTTTAAGACAAACCAAAGAATTTAAGAATATCCTCGAAAATCAGGAGCCTTTACAAATTAATACTTTTTTTGATATCAAATTTCTGGCCGACAAGATCAGAGTTGAAGGAAGCTATTTAGTAGAGGATGAGCTTTTTCAAATGTACACTTCCTTACAAACGGTATTTTCTGTTATTCGTTTTTTTGATGAAAGGAAAGAAGTTTATCCTAATTTGGAAGCGCTTTTTGAACACTTACCTGTTGAAAAAAACATCCTTAAAAAGATAGAAATGGTGCTTGATCCTAAAGGGAAGATCAAGCCAAATGCTTCTAATGCATTGCAGCAGCTGATTGCCGATATTGCAAAAGCCGAGCAAGAAGTAAGAAGAAGAATGGACAGCATTTATAAACAGGCGGTTAGTAATAATTGGGTGGCCGACGGCAGTTTAACCATCCGTGATGGCAGGATTTGTATACCTATACTCGCTGAAAATAAACGTAAACTGAAAGGTTTCATTCATGATGAGTCTGCAAGTGGGCAAACAGTATATATGGAACCTGAAGAGGTATTTACCTTAAATAATAAATTGCGCGATCTCGAATTTGATAAGCGCCGGGAGATCATTAAGATATTAATTGCTTTAACCACGGAGTTAAGGCCATTTACGCCTTTGATTTTGTCTTATCATGGTTTTTTAACCAAGCTAGATTTCGTTAGGGCAAAAGCACTCTTTGCAATTGAAGTGGAGGCAGATATGCCTGTGCTGGTCAAAGAAGCCAGAATTAAATTAGTAAACGCCAGGCACCCCTTATTGTTATTGTCTTTTAAAGAAGATAAGAAAACCGTAGTGCCTTTAAATATGCAGATCCATGAGACTTTAAGGGTTTTGCTTGTCTCCGGACCAAATGCTGGAGGTAAGTCTGTTTGCATGAAAACCGTTGGCCTTTTACAACTGATGGTACAATCTGGATTATTGATACCCGTTCATGAATCAAGCGAGGTAGGTGTTTTTGATCAGATCTTTGCTGATATCGGCGACGATCAATCTATAGAAAGTGATTTGAGTACTTATAGCGCACACCTCACCAAGATGCGGTATTTTGTGGCCCATGCAAGTCCGAAAACATTAGTGTTAATTGATGAATTTGGTACAGGTACCGATCCTCAATTCGGTGGGCCAATGGCGGAGGCCGTTCTTGAAGTCTTAAACAATAAAAAGACAAGAGGTGTAATTACAACCCATTATTCAAATCTGAAACTCTTTGCAGGAAACACCCCAGGGCTTGAAAATGCATCCATGTTATTTGATAATGATAAGATGAAGCCTTTATATGTTTTGGAAATAGGTAAACCTGGTAGCTCTTATGCTTTTGAAATTGCGCAGAATATTGGTTTGCAACCTGAAGTATTAAAGCTGGCCAGAGAAAAAACAGGTACCAATCAAAACCGGATCGACAGTTTGCTTGTGGATTTAGAAAGAGAGAAAAAACAAATCTACGATACAAAAATTTACCTCTCTACCCAGCAGAATAAAGTTAAAAACCTTGTTGCAGAGAATGAAAAGTTAAAGTTATATTTAGAAGAAAATAGGAAAACCCTGATAAAGGAAGCTAAATTAGAAGCCCAGGCAATTATTAAAAACGCCAATAAATTAGTGGAGAACACCATTGCCGAGATTAAAGAAAATCAGGCAGATAAGGTAGCAACCAAACAATTACGGCAAAACCTGCAAAAAGTATTAGTGCAAAACCAGGTTAAAGAAGAAAAGAAACCCGAAGTAGCAGTACCACTGCATACGCCTATACAAGTAGGCGATTGGGTAAAGTTAAACAACAGCGAGACCACCGGGCAGGTGTTAGAAATTAACCGTGATAATTTAGTCGTGGCATTGGGAGAACTCAGGTCGGTATTGAAGAAAAATAGGGTTCAAAAGATCAGCAATACGCAAGCTAAAAAAGCAATACAATATAATTCCTATTCAGGAAGTATTTCTGAAGCCATAAGTTCTTTTAATGCGGAACTTGATCTAAGAGGTCGCCGTGGTGAAGATGCTTTGCAGGAGGTAGAAAAGTACCTAGACAGGTCGGTGATGCTTGGTTTTCCTTTCATTAAATTGATCCACGGTAAAGGGGATGGGATTTTAAGAAAGTTAATTAGGGAGTATTTAAAAAAATACAGCCAGGTAACCGGCGTTGAAGATGAGCATCCGGACCGTGGTGGAGATGGTATAACTTATGTATATTTAAAGTAAGGGGTTTTACAACAAGTTTTTATACTTTAGCAAACAAACCAAATATATGATCAATAAAGTTGTTTCTGGAGTCGATGAGGCTATTCATGACATAGCAGACGGCCAAACGCTCCTACTTGGTGGATTTGGCTTATGCGGGATCCCTGAAAATTGTATAGCCGCCCTTGTTAAAAAAAAGGTAATGAGCTTAACCTGCATTTCTAATAATGCAGGCGTTGATAACTTTGGAATAGGTTTGTTGTTACAGCAACACCAGGTAAAGAAAATGATTTCCTCCTATGTAGGCGAGAATGCAGAATTCGAAAGACAGCTGTTAAGTGGTGAGCTTGAAGTAGAGCTTATTCCACAAGGAACTTTAGCAACAAGGTGCATGGCCGCGGGTTATGGTATGCCAGCCATTTTTACACCTGCCGGTGTAGGTACAGAAGTTGCTGAAGGAAAGGAAGTTAGGAATTTTAACGGCAAAGATTACCTGATGGAATATGCATTTGATGCAGATTTCGCCATCGTAAAGGCTTGGAAAGGTGATACCGCAGGAAACCTTATTTACAGGTCTACAAGTAGAAACTTTAATCCGGTGATGGCTATGGCTGGCAAAATAACGATAGCTGAAGTAGAGCTATTAGTGGAGGCCGGAGAGCTTGATCCTGACCAAATTCACACCCCTGGTATTTATGTTCATCGTGTTTTTCAGGGTTCACATTACGAAAAAAGAATCGAACAACTTACTGTCAGGACCAAAGAACCAAAGAATTAATCATTATGCTAGATAAACATGGAATTGCGAGACGGATCGCTAAAGAAATAAAAGATGGTTATTATGTTAATTTGGGAATAGGGATACCAACTTTAGTTGCAAATTACATACCTGAGGGCATTAATGTGGTGTTGCAATCTGAAAACGGATTGTTGGGAATGGGTCCATTTCCTTTTGAAGGAGAAGAAGATGCGGATCTGATCAATGCAGGTAAGCAAACCATCACCACCTTACCGGGCTCTTCTATATTTGATTCTGCAATGAGTTTTGGCATGATCAGAAGCCAGAAAATAGACCTTACCATTTTAGGGGCTATGGAAGTATCTGAGCATGGTGATATTGCCAATTGGAAGATACCGGGTAAAATGGTTAAAGGCATGGGGGGTGCTATGGATTTAGTGGCTTCTGCAAAGAACATTATTGTTGCTATGCAGCACATAAACAAAGCTGGCGAAAGTAAATTACTGCCTAAATGTAACTTACCATTAACGGGTGTAAATTGCATCAGGAAAGTAGTTACAGAACTCGCCGTATTGGAAATAATACCCCAAGGTGGATTCCATTTAATTGAAAGAGCTCCGGGTGTGAGTGTAGCTTATATCAAAGAGGCTACTTTAGGCCGGTTAATTGCTACCGAAAACACCCCCGAAATGGACCTGAATTAGGCCCTTTCTTTACAATATTGTATTTTTAAATCTTGAGCAATCTTTTCCGTTATAGAAATAATATGGTCAGGGGTATCAAGGTTATTTAAAATGATCTGGTTACAATCATCTTTATATGGTAAAAGAAACTCATTATACGAAGGTACCACATGATTGTGCCATTTAAATAATACATCTTCCTCAGGATAGCCGCGTTCCATACCATCTCTTCTTACGCGGCGGTTTAAAGCGACAGTGTCTTCTGCTTCAATAAAAATCTTATAGTCTAATAAGGCTAAAATTTCTTTGAAATGCAGGATGAATAAACCTTCAACAATAATAATTGGTGCAGATTTGATTTCAAGTATTTTAACTACCGCAAGCGGGTTGTTGAAATTGTATTCTTTTTTATAAACGACATCACCCTTTAACAAATTCTTAATGTCAACGCAAAATTGTTCGTGGTCAATTGTAGAAGGGAGGTCAAAATTATAATGTTTATTTTCTTCCTGGGTCATTTCTCCTGCAGGAATGTAGTAATCGTCTTGAGATACCAAAGTAACTTCATCATTTTTAAAATGATGTAAAAAACAATTTAAAAAGAAAGTTTTACCAGAACCGCTGCCTCCTGCAATTCCGATAATAAAAGGTTTATTGTTCATTATTCTCTTGTCCGCTGTATGTTAAATTGCAATAAAATCTTTTATCTAAGGCACCCACTGCATCGGCAACCGCTTTAGTCATTACAATAATCACATCTTTTGTAGATTCATTCTCTGTAAATTTCCCAACTACTTTTGCAAAAGTAGAGCGGTTACTCATTGGGTAAGTAATTTTGATGACGGTTCCAATAGGTGCAGTTCGGTGAAGTACCAGCATTTTTGTAGGGTCAAGTTCCGGATCAATAATGGCGATAGCAGTTCCTTTCTCTTCAATTTGGTTTAAACCATATTTGCTAGGGGCATATTTTAAGGAAGGATCTTTTATAGATGTCAGCGTATCAGTGTCATTATCAAAAGGGTTTTGAGGTTTTTGTCCGTACTGACCTTTAATTAGCAATTTTTGTCCTAATCTCAACGAATTACTGGAAAGGTTGTTTTTGGCTTTCAGCTGGTCCATTGTCATTTTGTAAGTTGTTGCAATGGAATAGATGGTTTCATTAGATGCCACGGTGTGCACTATTAAATCTTCATAAGGTAAATCTGCAACAGGAGTTACAGGAACTTTTTTTGTAAAGATAGGCTCGGCTTTTTTAGTAGGGAGAGGCTGCTCTGTTTTAGTTTCAGCGGTATCCATTTTAATAGCTTCCGGACTCTTTATAACCGGCATTTTTAACAGCTGGCCTATATTTAGGTTTATAGAATTTAGATTGTTGATCTTTTTGATCTCCTCAACCGTTGTACCATATTTTTTAGCCAGGGCGTTTAAGTTTTCTTTTTTCTGAACAACGTGTTCTGTAAAGGTTTTCTCTTTAGTTATAGCAGGCTGCTGGATTTGATTGTTTCTTGCAGGAGGTATAATCTCGGTAAAAGAACGCTGTGTGGGTACTTTAATGATTGTACCTATATTCAGGAACTTGTTGTCATTGAAAAGCATAATTTCCTTTGGCGTGACATTATATTTCCGGCTGATGGAATAGTAGGTGTCATGCTGTGCAACTTTATGTATAATTAACTTCTTTCCGTTTAAATTTTCTACACCAATAGAGTCCCTGCTGTTTGCTGCAGAGGTGGCTGATACGTTATAGAAAATAGCAAACAATAAAACTATATAATATTTTTGCATTAATGATTTGTCATTTAGTTTGGCAATATTACGAATAAAATTTAAAAGCTTAAATTCTGAATAGAAAACGGGAATTTAGCTAGTGTATTGTATCCAATATTATTTTATTTAAAACCATATCAAAAGATAGTTGTTTTAGTATTATATTTAAAACAAAAAGAAAAATATGGACGCTAAAAAAATAAGTTTGAATGAGAAAGAAGTAAAACCTATTGTTGACATGCTTAACGAATATCTTGCAAACTATCATATTCATTACCAGAAGTTAAGAGGTTGCCATTGGAATATTAAAGGACAGAATTTCTTTACTTTACATGTTAAATTTGAAGAGCTCTATACCAATGCTCAACTTACTATTGATGAAATTGCGGAGCGTGTACTTACTTTGGGAAAGCCACCTCATAGCAGATTTCAGGATTATATTAAAGAATCCAGCATTAAAGAGATTAATACTATTGGTATGAGCGACATGGCTTTAGTAGATGCTATTCTTGATGATATGTCTGAATTGATTTCAATGGAAAGAGCGCTTTTAGTGGCTACTGAAGAAGTCAATGACGATGGTTCTAATGATATGGTGAATCGCTTTATGCAATTCAAAGAAAAAACAACATGGATGTTGCGTTCATTCGCAAATAAAAAATAAATAGCAATACAATATTATAATTTAAAATGGCTGTCACCCTACTCATGGGTGACAGCCATTTTTTTTGGCAGGTCGTTGGCAGGTCCTTACCTTATCCTTTGCAGGTCATTTAGACCTAGCGAGGACCTACCAACGACCTAGAAAGGACCTGCCAACGACCTGCCAAACCTTGGTAAAACATAATTGGTTATTGTTGAATATATTTAGTAAAAATAGTTACCTCGGGGTGAAAGGGAAAAAGGCATTAATCCAGACCACATTAGTATAAACCAAGAATTCTTTAATACCTTTGATTTTAATGGGATATAATAGTTTAGCAGCTTGTGTTGCCGATTTAGATAAACATGGGCATTTACTGCGCATCAAAGAAGAAGTAGATCCTTACCTGGAAATGGCGGCCATCCATTTGCGGGTATATGAACAAAAAGGTCCTGCCATCTTGTTTGAAAAGGTAAAGGGAAGTAAGTTTCCTGCAGTATCTAATTTGTTTGGAACCCTTGAAAGGTCTAAGTTTATGTTTCGCGATAGCCTAGCTAACGTACAGCAGTTGGTTGGTCTACGTTCAGATCCGATGAAGGCGGTCAAAAATCCCTTCAAATTTGCCGGAGCAGGTTTAACAGCAATTTCGGCCTTGCCTTTAAAACAAAGTTTATTTAAAGCTGCTTTCCAGAAAACCACCATTAGTGCTTTACCACAAATTGTAAATTGGCCAATGGATGGAGGGCCTTTCATTACTATGCCCCAGGTTTATACCGAAGATATTGATAAGCCTGGTGTGCTAAACGCCAACCTGGGTATGTATAGGATACAATTAGGAGGAAATGATTATATAAAAGATAAAGAGATTGGCCTACATTACCAGATCCACAGAGGTATTGGCGTACACCAGTCAAAAGCCAATGCCAAAGGGCAGCCTTTAAAAGTTAGTATATTTGTCGGCGGGCCACCAGCGCACCCATTAGCCGCTGTAATGCCCTTGCCCGAAGGATTGTCGGAGATGACTTTTGCTGGTGCTTTAGGGAACCGGCGTTTCCGGTATTTCTATGACGAGGAAGGTTTTTGTATTTCTGCAGATGCAGATTTCATCATCACGGGTACTGTTTATCCGCATGAAAATAAACCTGAAGGTCCTTTTGGTGACCACTTGGGTTATTACAGTTTAACGCATCCATTTCCTTTAATGAAGGTCCATAATGTCTACCATCGCCAGGATGCTATTTGGTCATTTACAGTGGTGGGCAGGCCACCACAAGAGGATACCAGTTTTGGTGCCCTGATTCATGAAATCACCGGCGCGGCAATTCCTCAGGAGATCCATGGACTAAAAGAGGTGAATGCCGTAGATGCATCAGGCGTACACCCTTTGCTATTTGCCATTGGCAGTGAAAGATACACCCCTTTTTTAAAAGAGCGTAGACCTCAGGAAATACTGACTATTGCCAATCACATTTTGGGAAAGAACCAACTGAGTTTGGCGAAATACCTTTTCATTGCTGCCAGAGAAGATAACGAAAGCCTCAGCACTAATGCAATAATAGCATTTTTAAAGCATATCCTGGAGCGTATAGATTACTCCAGGGACCTGCATTTTTATACACAAACAACAATTGATACGCTTGATTACAGTGGCGAAGGATTGAATAGCGGCTCTAAACTCGTTCTAGCTGCTGCAGGTCCTTTAAAAAGAGAGTTAGTCAATGCATTACCGATTAATTTTAAACCAAAAGAAGCGTGTTACCTGGCTATGCCCGGGGTGCTAACCCTTCAATGTCCTGCTTATGTTAACGCATTTACCGCTCAGCAGGAAATTAATGCCTTAAAAGAGGAGCTTCAAGGGTTTGATCTGGATGGGATAGCTTTAATTGTAGTTTGTGATGACGCAAGCTTTGCTGCTAAGGATATCAATAATTTGGTTTGGATAACTTTTACAAGAAGTAATCCAGCAACCGATATTGATGGGGTTGGGAGTTTTACCAAATACAAGCATTGGGGTTGCACCGGCCCATTGCTTATTGATGCCAGGAAGAAACCGCACCACGCATCGGAATTAATTAAGGATCCGGATGTAGAAAAGAATATCAACAGGTTTAAATTATAAAACAAAACCCCGGCTCTTTAAAAAAGCCGGGGTTTTGTTTTATAATTAACAGTGTTTTTTAAGTTGCTTATTTGAATATTAAAGCATTAATAAACAATTAGTTTTGCTTTTTAGAATCTCACTCCAAACGTTAAGAAAACATTGTTTTTGTTGAGTTTAACATCAGCAACCGGTTCAGAAAAATCATTTAATACATAAGGACTAAAAGTGTTATTTGTTTCTGCACGCTGATAAGCTAAATCAATATAGTATTGATTTACTTTGTAACCTATACCGCCACTATAAAATTTAGTTTCAAATAAGTTCTTGTCGTCATCTTTATAAGGCGTTCCATTTAATCCAAATCCCGCTCTTAATGTTAACTGATCAATTTTATATTCACCACCAACACGGTAATTTATAGCACTGGTATAGAAATCTTTCACATCCAGGTTATTATTAGAGATGGTTGTTGGTGCGTAGTTGTTCGCTGCATTGCTGAATTTAATCGAAGAATAGTCAACATAATCAACATCAGCGGTTAATAAACCGCTATTTCCAAGGATTACACTTGCGCCAACAGATCCTTTATAAGGAGTTCTAAGGTTGTACTGAAAAACATCAGTACCAGGATCGTTGGAATATAAGGTGTTACCACCAAAACGAGTGTCTAACACTTCAGAGTAAACATCCTCGAAGTGTAACCAGGTTGGTGTTTGAAAAGTAGCACCAATCCTAACGGCATTAACGGGTTTAAAGATTAATCCAAGTTTACCATTTATACCAGCACCATCAGTGGTCTGACTTTGTCGGTAAGAAAGGTCGTAACTATCGCCTGCTACAGGATCACCTGGAATAGGAACAAGCACC
This sequence comes from Pedobacter sp. CG_S7, assembly GCF_040544395.1. Taxonomy (NCBI): domain Bacteria; kingdom Pseudomonadati; phylum Bacteroidota; class Sphingobacteriia; order Sphingobacteriales; family Sphingobacteriaceae; genus Pedobacter; species Pedobacter sp. CG_S7. The sequence goes on from NZ_JBEONS010000005.1 coordinate 86,400, forward strand.
GGGTTTAAAGTTGAAACACCATTTTCAGTAAAGTGGGAATCATAGCCATAACGAACACTGACTAATCCAACTGAAGCACCAATATATAATTGATTAGAAATATTTACTGCACCGGAGAAGTTGATTTCAGAAGTGGAACCATACCTAACCTGGTTATAAGCCTGTTGGTTGTTTAAACTAGTAGCTTTTTCATATTTGGCTGTATTCCCCGAACTAACCTCATCAATCATAAAATTATCATAAGCCATTCGCGCTAATGTTCCTGTAGCTAATTGGTTATTTGATAAGCCAGTAAGTGTAGCATCTTGTGCAAAAAAGTCGCCGATAGAATTCTGTGAATTAGTACCTCCATAAGCGTGGTTGGCACTAAAATCATTATTTCTATTGTATCCAATTCCCCATACAAAACTAAGCACTCCTTTGTTAAGGTCTGAACCATTATTTCTTACTGAAGGATTGTAAAAAACTATTCCAGCCTGATTTAAGTTAACCTTGTCCTGATTGCTATTAGTTCTTTGTCCAAGGTAACTGGCCTCAGACATGGTATTGTTATACTCTGGGGTAAAGCTAAATTCTGAACGGGTAAACATTCCTAAACCTGCAGGATTGCCACTTATGGAACTAATGTCTCCACCTAAGCTGATCTGAGCATTTCCTAATCCTTTAAAACGGGCAGAACTCCCGTGGTTGGATTGCGAAAACCGTAAAGCATCTCCTGAGTATTGCGCGTATATTACACCTGTATGAGCTACCATAGCTAATGCAAGAATTGTTATAAATTTTTTCATTCTTATTGGGTGTGCCTTATTAAATTAATTTCTGCTTCCGCCTCTTTGGCTTCTGCCTCCGCCACCTTGTGAGCTACCGCCATTGTTACTGGAAGCAGGTGGGGAATAGCTTGGTCTTGATTGTGTATTGGATCTTGTAGGTGGCCTGTTGCTTTGTGAAGGACGGCTTATTCTTCCTGTAGCATCAGGATTAGTAGTGTTGGCACGCCCAGGGTTATACCTTTCTGCGCGACTTCTGTCTGTAGACATGATGCCGTTAGTTGATCTTGTTGCCCCACGGCCAATGTAATTTCCTGTTGCTGATCTGGAGGAATAGCCAGTGTTGTTTTCTCTTCCTCTGTCAGGTCTTGGTCCGTAATTAATGGTGCCACTTAAGTTGTTACCATAACCACCGCCATAATAACCACCGCCATAAAAGCCGCCACCATAATAACCACCTCCATACAAGCCTCCACCGAAATAAGGGTTCCAACCAAAATAAGGAGAGTTTATTCCCCAACCATAAAAAGGTCTATTCCAGGAATTACCGAAAAATGAATTTCCCATGCCAAAACCAAATCCCATAGAAAATCCGGAAGAGTACCATGGTGAAAAACTGTTGTAACCATAAGAATCAAAATAAAAAGGGTCATAATAGCTTCTGAAAGGACTTCCATAATAGAACCTATTAATACGGGAAGAGTAATCCATATCATAATAAGGATCACTATAGCCATAATCGTTATCCTGTGTAGAATTATCGTTATATTGAGAAGATTGACGTGGGGCAGGTTGTACATATTCCTGTGCCTGAGCAACGGAATTATAGACATCATCTGTGTTATTATTTTCTTGTGCCAGCCTAGGGACTGAACAAGAAGCCAAAGCCACCGTTGCTACTGCCAGCAGACTGGTAAATAATCGGATCGGTTTCATCGTGTTTGAATTGTTTGTGTGTGTTGCAATTTTTATAGCTATAAATTTATAAATTTGTAGACTACTATACAACTTAATTAACACAAAAAACGTTCCACATACTTATGAGCAAAGGTATTACAAGCAAAAACGACGATTATTCACAGTGGTATAACGACATTGTTATAAAGGCAGACCTTGCAGATCACTCCGATGTAAGGGGTTGTATGGTTATAAAGCCATATGGTTACTCGATTTGGGAGAAAATGCAAGCCATTTTAGACCAGAAATTCAAAGATACCGGACATAGTAATGCCTATTTTCCGCTCCTCATTCCAAAGTCATATTTTTCTAAAGAAGCTTCGCACGTTGAAGGTTTTGCCACTGAATGTGCAATTGTGACACATTATCGTCTAAAAAACGATGGTGCTGGCAATATGGTAGTTGATGAAACAGCAAAATTGGAAGAGGAACTGATTATCAGACCAACTTCTGAAACTATTATTTGGAATACTTATAGAGGATGGATTCAATCTTACAGAGATTTACCTTTATTAATTAACCAATGGGCAAATGTAATGCGCTGGGAAATGCGGACCAGGTTGTTTTTAAGAACTGCAGAGTTTCTATGGCAGGAAGGGCATACTGCTCATGCTACCGCACAAGAAGCTGTTGAAGAAACCGAACGCATGCTGGATATTTATGCTGATTTTGCCGAAAGTTACATGGCCATGCCTGTTGTAAAAGGTAAAAAAACAGCTAATGAGCGTTTTGCTGGTGCTTTAGACACGTATTGTATCGAAGCACTGATGCAAGATGGAAAGGCATTACAAGCAGGTACTTCTCATTTCCTCGGACAAAATTTTGCCAAAGCATTTGATGTTAAGTTTACTAGTAAAGAAGGCAAAGTGGAGCATGTGTGGGCATCTTCATGGGGTGTTTCCACCCGTTTAATTGGCGCATTGATTATGGCACATAGTGATGATGCCGGATTAGTGTTGCCACCAAATTTAGCCCCTATACAGGTTGTTATTGTCCCTATTTACAGAAGCGATGAAGACCTTAAAAATATTTCCTCCTTTGTTGATGAATTGATGCCTAAACTTAAACGCATGGGTATAACGGTTAAATATGACGACCGAGACACACAGCGTCCGGGATTTAAGTTTGCAGAGTATGAACTTAAAGGTATACCAATACGTATGGCCATAGGTGGAAGAGATATGGAAAATAAAACCGTAGAAATCGCCAGAAGAGATACCCGTGAAAAATTTACGGTAATGCAGGAAGGATTGGAAATTTATATCCCGCAATTGCTTGATGCTATTCAAACCAGTATTTATAATAAAGCCGCAAATTATAGGGATGAACACATTACAGAAGCCAATTCTTATGATGAATTAAAATCGCTTTTGGATAGCAAAGGTGGATTTATTTCTGCACATTGGGATGGTACACCAGAAACGGAACAAAAAATAAAAGAAGAAACCAAGGCTACCATTAGGTGTATACCATTAAATAACAAACAAGAAGATGGTGTTTGTGTTTATTCTGGGAAGCCTTCTACCCAACGTGTTTTATTTGCACGCGCTTATTAATTGAATTATAAAACAGTTAGCTGTTTTTATTAAATAAAATAATAACTATGAAATTTGCAACAAAAGCTATTCATGCAGGTCAAGAACCTGATCCAAGTACTGGAGCAGTAATGACACCCATTTATCAAACTTCTACCTATTGGCAAAAGTCGCCTGGTGATAACCAGGGATTTGAATATTCTCGTGGAACAAATCCGACTAGAAAAGCGCTTGAAAGTTGTTTAGCTGCTTTAGAAAATGCAAAATATGGTTTAGCTTTTTCTAGTGGAATGGGGGCGACGGATGCAGTTTTAAGATTGTTACAGCCTGGTGATGAAGTGATTACTGGAAACGACCTTTATGGTGGTTCTTATCGCATTTTTACTAAAATATATCAAAAATACGGTATCAAGTTTCATTTTCTTGACCTTTCTAATCCTGAAAATATTATACCTCATCTAACAGATAAAACTAAATTAATCTGGATTGAAACACCTACAAACCCTACAATGCAAATTGTAGATATTGAAGGGGTTTCGAAAATAGCAAAAAAGCATAATTTAATACTTGCAGTAGATAATACTTTTGCATCTCCATACCTGCAGAATCCAATAGATTTGGGTGCTGATATTGTGATGCACTCGGTAACTAAATATATTGGTGGTCACTCTGACGTAGTGATGGGTGCTTTGTTGGTAAACGACGACCAGCTCTACAAAGACCTTTGGTTTGTTTACAATGCTTGTGGTGCTACTCCTGGACCTCAAGATGCCTTTTTAGTGTTAAGAGGAATTAAAACATTGCACTTAAGAATGAAAGCGCATTGTGAAAATGGGGAGAAGGTTGCTCGTTTCTTAAGGAATCATCCTAAAATAGATAAAATTTACTGGCCTGGATTTGAAGACCATCCTAATCATGACATAGCAAAAAAACAAATGCGTGGTTTTGGTGGTATGGTTTCTATCACTTTAAAAGGTGCTGATTTGAAAGAAACCTACCGTGTAGCTTCATCTTTTAAGGTTTTCACTTTAGCAGAGTCTTTAGGTGGTGTGGAATCCCTAATTAACCACCCTACCAGTATGACCCATGGTTCTATTCCTAAAGAAGAACGCGAAAAAGTAGGGGTAACAGATAACTTGCTTCGTCTAAGTGTAGGTGTTGAAGATATCGATGACTTATTGGCTGATTTAGAACAGGCACTTAAATAATATTCATTGGAATTCCTTGAACTTAAAGATTTTTTAGACTTAAAGGTTGCACAATACAACCGGCCTGTTTTCATTGAAAACGATCCGGTTTGTATTCCACACCGCTTTAAAATAAAACAAGATATTGAAATTGCCGCATTTTTTGCGGCAATTTTAGCTTGGGGACAACGAAAAACGATCATCAACAAATGCACTGAGCTGTTCGAAAGAATGGATAATGCGCCTTATCAGTTTATGTTGCAGCATACTGATGATGATTTAAAGTCGCTTTTAGGGTTTAAACACCGTACTTTCAATGATACTGACCTTTTGTATTTTGTGGCTTTTTTTAAGGCACATTATCAAAATTCAAATAGCCTTGAAACTGCCTTCATACCAAAGCATTTGAGCTCCTCGCCATTTAGAGAAGAATATTTAAGTGCGCCTGTAGCTGAAAATTTTACTTATGCTTCTAGTGCCTGTTTTGCAAATGAGCTTAGCAAACCAAATTTCGAAATTGAACAAACACTTAATCATTTCAGGTCTTACTTTTTTAGCTTGGAAGATTTCCCAAGGAGAACCATTAAACATGTTTCATCACCCTTGCAAAAATCTACTTGTAAACGGTTAAATATGTTTTTAAGGTGGATGGTAAGGAAGGATGATTGTGGTGTAGATTTTGGATTATGGACGACTTTAAAACCGAAAGATTTGATTTGTCCTTGCGATGTTCATGTAGACCGTGTAGCACGCCGGCTGAATTTGATTTCTAGAAAGCAAACCGATTGGCAAACTGCTGTAGAATTAACTAAAGAGCTGAGGTTGTTTGATGCGGTAGATCCTGTTAAATATGATTTTGCTTTATTTGGTTTAGGCGTTGAAGAAAAATTTTAACTTTACCTATAGTGAATTTTAATGCTATTAAATAATGGTTAAGCCTTGCGTTCATAATTTCTGAACCAACTGCTTATCTTCATTTGAATGACACCAAAAAATGCCTCCCTGAAAATTCTTGTGCTCATTTTTGAAACGCCTTCTGTACGGTCTGTAAAAATAATAGGAACCTCTAATACTTTAAAACCATATTGTATGGCTGTAAATTTCATCTCAATCTGAAAAGCATAACCTACAAACTTAATTTTGTTTAGCGGGATTGTCTCTAACACAATTCTGCGGTAACATTTAAATCCTGCAGTGGCATCCTGTATGTCGATGCGGGTAATTAAACGCACGTACATGGAGGCGAAATACGACATGAGCACCCTACTCATAGGCCAGTTCACTACATTGACGCCATTAACATACCTCGATCCAATAGCAACATCAGCACCGTTTACACAAGCCTGCCTCAATTTAATCAGGTCATCCGGATGATGAGAAAAATCGGCATCCATTTCAAAAATGTAGGCGTATTTTCTACTAATTGCCCATTTAAAACCATGTATATAAGCTGTACCCAGACCTAATTTACCAATTCTTTGCTCGAGGTGAAGTTTGCCAGAAAATTCTGGCTGCAAGGTTTTAACAATTTCAGCAGTGCCATCAGGGGAACCGTCATCTATAATTAAGATTTCAAAAGGAAAGTCAAGAGAGAAGACTTTTCTAATGATCTTTTCTATATTTTCCTTTTCATTATAGGTAGGAATAATGATTAAACTATCTGACACGTATTAATTTTATGAGGTAAATAACATTCAAAAGTATTGAATAAAAATTAAAAAACCCGCAGGAGTAACTATTCCTGCGGGCTTTATTTCAAAAGATGAATCTTATGTGGTAGAATTCATTGTTTTTTGCAGCCACTTGCTCATCACAAACAAGATGATTGATGCAATACCGGCCATAAATACAAAGAGCATAAAGAAATCATTTAGGTTATGCATTTCATAGCCAGCAAAATTAGTCACCTTAGCTCCATCAGGATATAAAGAACTTAACTTTCCTGCAAGCACATTCGCTCCAGCATTTGCCAAAAACCAAACCGCCATTAATAAAGAAGCAAATTTTACAGGTGATAATTTGTTTACCAGCGACAAGCCGATTGGCGATAAGCATAATTCTCCCCAGGTATGAAAGGCGTACATCCCGATTAACCAGATCATACTTACTTTAACACCTGTACCAATTTCTTTAATTCCTACGGCAATAACGAAATAACCTACGGCTAACAGCATTAATCCGAGGGCCATTTTTGTAGGTGCTGAAGGCTCTCTTTTGCCAAGTTTAATCCATAACCAGGCAAATAAAGGAGCGAATACAACCACGAATATAGAATTTAAAGACTGGAACCAACTTGCTGGAACAGTCCAGAATCCTAAATCACGTTGGGTTTGCTCTTCAGCAAAGAATGTTAACGAGGCACCAGCCTGTTCAAATGCACTCCAAAAGAAGACCACAAAGAAAGCAAGAATAAAGATGACCGAGATTTTCTTTTTCTCTACAACGCTGAGTTTTTTATCAGCAAATATCATGTAACCAATACCCACAACGGCTACGATTAATAAATAACTTAAATAACTGTAAACCTGTGCATCGATATAAAGCATACCTACACAAATTGCTGCAAAAGCTAGTAAGGCAAGATAAACCAATACAGGGTTAGTTTTTTTAGCATCAGGATTTACAGGCGACATTCCCAGCGGTTCACCATTTGGGTGGCGAACATATTTGTCTTTTAAATAAACGAAAACAATTACACCAAGGGCCATAGCGATAGCTGCACAAAGGAATGCCCACTTAAAATCAAGAGGGTTTCCAGTATCACCGAAATAACCGCAAATAAATGGTCCTAAAGCACCACCAACATTAATGCCCATATAGAAAATAGTGTAGGCAGCATCAATTCTCCTGTCATTGGGGGGATACAATTGCCCCACCATCGAAGAGATATTTGGTTTGAAAAACCCATTCCCTGCAATCATAAATCCTAATCCAGAAAAGAAAAAGAAAATGGAAATCTCCATATTGGTTTGATACATGGAAGCGCAGGCAAACATTAATAGATTTCCAAACGACATTAAAATACCACCTGTAATAATGGATCTTCGATTTCCCCAATACCTATCTGCAACAAAACCACCAATCAATGGAGTTAAATAAACTAAACCCGTATAACTACCATAAAGATTAGAAGCAAAAGCTTTATCAAAAAGCAAGGCCTTTGTCATGAATAATACTAAAATGGCCCGCATGCCATAATAGTTGAAACGTTCCCACATTTCCGTTGCAAACAAAACGTATAATCCTTTAGGGTGGCCTTTCGAAGAAGCGTTAAACTCCTCAGGCTTCAGGATTTTAGATTGATCCATATAATTTTATTTTATGTAATAAATTAGTTTAAAAGTTAAGCGTGTTTGTTAATAATTCCCCTTAACCATTTTAACATGGCGAATATCACAAGACCAGCTAATATACAGGCAATAAAATTGATCCAGAAAAAGTTAGCTTTCTGTTCATAAGTATCCCATAGGGAAGCAAGTACACCAGAAAGTTTGTTTCCTATAGAGGTAGCCAGAAACCAGCCCCCCATCATTAAAGAAGTTAAACGGGCAGGAGCTACTTTTGAAACCAAGGATAAACCAATAGGAGAAAGGAACAACTCACCAACGGTTATTACCGCATAGGATGCTATTAACCACCAGGCAGACGATTTCTCTAAAGTAATATCCGTTGAATAGATTGCGAATGACATGATTGCAGTAGATAGACCAGTAATTAACAAGCCGTAGCCAATCTTTGCAGGAGTGGATGGTTCTTTACCTCTTTTTCTAAGAAAACTAAATAAGGAAATGACCAGCGGGGTAAGTAAAATGATAAAGAAAGGATTTACCGATTGGAATATTTCTGTTGAGATCAACTTAATAGGCTCATTTTCCTTCGGCCAATCGGCCTTTTTTAAGTTTTGGAAATAAGGATCTGGTGCCACCTCCATGATTTTCTCTCCATTAGCATCTTTTAGAACCCTGAAAAAAGGATCATGTTTTGGTAAGGAATCCTGTTTTGTAGTCAATTCTACTACCATTCCAAAAGGCTGGACGAAACTAGCCGTTTTATCGCCGATTTGTCGGTCGGTATAAGTCTCTGCGTAATTGGTCAATGCAGACGAGTTTTGCTTAAAAACTGCCCAAAAAACAACTACTACAGCAAAGATAGCTAAAAGTGCCCCGATACGAGATTTATCTTCCTTGTTTGATTTTACCAATAGATTGATATAGAAGGAGATAACCGGAATACAAGCAATAATAAAAGCATCAGTTGAATCAGATCCAAAAATATTACCTGGAATAAACCAGCCTGCAATACCGAAAACAAACATTGGAACTATTACCAGCCACATCACTTTACTAACAGACATGTCCTCTGGGTTTGCAGGTTTCATTACATCAGCATGTTTAATATGTTTTGAACCTATTATGAACCAGATAATACCTAAAAACATGCCTACCCCAGCAGCACCAAACGCATATCCCCATCCATATTCATTACGCATATAAGCTGCAACGAAATTGCAGATAAAAGCACCCAGGTTAATACCCATATAAAAAATATTGTATCCCGAATCTTTTAAAGCTTTGTTTTCTGGTGTGGAGTATAAATTACCCAATAGGGTGGAGATGTTCGGTTTAAAGAAACCATTGCCGACAACAATAAATACTACGGCTAGCCAAAACATTTCTATGGAAGGGAAAGCGAGGCAAAAATATCCTGCAGACATTAATAAGCCACCCATAATAATAGATTTTCTGTAACCTAAAATTCTATCTGCTATTAAACCACCTATAAATGGGGTTAAATAAACAAGGCCTAGGTAGGTACCCACTATATCTGCTGCCTCCCTATTGTCAAAGCCAAAACCACCTTTAGGGTCTTTTAAATAAAGCAATAAAATACCGAGCATGAGGTAGTAGCCAAAACGCTCCCACATCTCCGTAAAAAATAAAACGGGCAGACCTTTTGGGTGCCGCGTTTTCGTTGTTTCAGCCATTGACTTTATTGGTTTTTTATGTAATAATGAAGTATAAGTATCGCGCAAGATAATAACATGGAAGCAAACTACCAAGTTTTTAATCTCAGGCCTTCATCCTGAATTAATTACATGTGCCTGGAGAGCTTTGCTTCCATATAATAAAGCAGATATACTTAGTTTAAACCCTCAATTACGATGGCACTGGCACCACCACCACCATTACAAATTGCGGCAACACCAATTTTTCCATTATTTTGAGCAAGCACAGAAAGTAGTGTAACCACAATTCTGGCTCCCGAGGCACCTAATGGATGACCTAATGCAACAGCCCCACCATTAATGTTAACCTTTTCGTTGTCGAGCGCTAATAATTGGTTATTTGCTAGAGAAACGACTGCAAAGGCCTCATTAATTTCAAAGAAATCGACTTCTTTTAGCGTTAAGCCTGCTCTGCTTAAGGCCAAAGGAATGGCTTTAGCGGGAGCAGTAGTGAACCATTCTGGAGCTTGCTGTGCATCTGCGTAAGCTAAAATTCTTGCTAATGGCTTTAATCCAAGTTCTTTTGCTTTATCTGCACTCATCAATACCAAAGCAGCAGCACCATCATTTAATGTAGACGCATTTGCTGCGGTTACTGTTCCATCTTTCTTGAAAACAGGCTTTAATCCCGTTATTTTTTCAAATTTTACAGCGAAAGGTTCCTCATCATGAGTAACAAAAGTGATGTCCCCTTTACGGTCTTTAACCTCTATAGGCACTATTTCTTCCTTAAACTTATCAGTTTGCTGTGCAGATTGAGCTTTTTTATACGATGCAATAGCAAAAGTATCCTGATCTTCACGACTGATGTTACATTCTGTTGCACAAAGTTCAGCAGCAGCACCCATGTGATAGTCGTTATAAACATCCCAAAGGCCATCTTTCACTAAACCATCAGTCAGCTGACCATGGCCTAAACGATAGCCATTACGTGCTTTATCTAAATAATAGGGCACATTGCTCATGCTTTCCATACCACCGGCAACAACAATATCGTTTTGCCCAAGTGCAATACTTTGGGCAGCTAACATAATTGCCTTTGTACCTGAGGCACAAACTTTATTGATAGTGGTTGCTGGTAAATCTGGAAGTCCTGCTTGTTTTGCAGCTTGTGTAGCGGGTGCTTGTCCGAGGTTTGCCGACAAAACATTTCCCATATATAATTCCTGAACATCTTCAGGTTTGATACCAGCTTTTTCTATAGCCGCTTTTATAGCTATCCCACCCAATTGAGTGGCAGAAAAACTAGCTAGAGCACCACCGAAGCTCCCAATGGGAGTTCTAACTGCTGAAACGATCACTACTTCTTTCATTCGTAATTTTATAATTAATGGGGCAAAGTTAGAAAATGAAGATCAACGTATAATTTGTTCCTTTTACATTTTGCTCAAGGTAATGCAAGATCATTTGTATTTATAAAAGTAACAGAGGTATTGGCTATTAGAGTTCTCTAATCCAGATGTTTCTAAAACTAATAGGCTCACTTTTGTCACCATGCGACTGTAGTTTTATTGGAGATGACCCATGAGCTTTTTGATATGACGGCTGACCAACATATTGCGTTGGGCCTTTCAATTGAAAATTATTTTGAACCAGGATACCATTGAACAATAAGGTAACTTTTGCTGGGGTTTTTACCGAGCTATCTGCATTAAAAGTTGGTGCAGTCCAGATCACATCATAGGTTTGCCACTCACCGGGTTTTTTAGCTGCATTAAATAATGGGGTAGTTTGCTTATAAATGCTCGCTGCCATGCCGTTGGTATAGGTTTTGTTTTCATAAGAATCAAGGATTTGTAATTCATAACCGAGGTCGCCCTTACCTAAAGAAGCCAGGAACAATCCGCTATTACCCCTTGCTTGCCCTTCTCCAGTAATATTTGCAGGTATAAGCCATTCTAAGTGCAATTGATAATTATTAAAAGATTGTTTTGTCTCTATGTTTCCGGTTTTTTTATCTACGGTAAACACCCCATTTTTAACTTTCCATTTTGCAGGCTCTGATTTATTTTCAACCATCACCCATTGATCAAGGTTTTTACCATCGAAAAGTACAATAGCATCAGAAGGAGCTGCAGTGGGTGTTATTGCTGGAGTAACCACTTTGGGTACAGGAGTGTAAAATTCAGTATCCTCATGTTTGGCTTCCTGTTGTTGTGCATTTGCCATTCCCATTCCAACCAAAAATAGGGAAGTAGTTAACATTACGCTTTGTAATTTCATATATTGAATTCTTTTAGTTTTTAATTTATTATTTGGTTAATTTAGTAATATATATAACAAACTACATCATGGTTCAATTTTCTAATTTATTTTTTTTTAACCGGATAGCCTTTATCTATCCAATCTGCCTTCAGGCTTGTCGGTAAGTTTATGATTTTAGTATTGTTATAACCTAACGATTTTAAAAGGTCGTAGGCAGGACGAACATTTGGGCAGTTTTTAAAAGGACAGCAGCCGCAATAAATTACCACTAATTTATCCTTTGAAATGTTTTTGACTTCTTTTTTCAGGTTATCAAGTCCAGCTTTATCTCTAGCGGCCCCCAAATTTTTAGATCCTGGTATATCGCTCACAAAACCAATGTTAAATATAGGCGGCTTTTTTGAAGAAGGGCTTTTCAATAAAGCCATTAATGCTGAGGGCTCGATGAGCTGATTTTTATTCCATATTTCCTCTTTACCTAAAGATTGAGCTGTAGCTGTACCGTTAGCTAAAGGAATTACTAAAAACAAGAATAATAGAAACTTTAAATAATTTTTCATTGGATTAGATTTTTGTAATACTTGTATTTTATAATAACATAAAGGTACATTATGCAGCTTGAATAGGCAAGGCATATTAAAGTTCAGTCTATTGCTTTTTGAATGATATTTTTTTTCTCCTATTTTTAAAGCAACAGAATAATTGTGGGCCAATTTTAAAAACTCCTAATTTAAGTTTAAATATGCCCGTATTCCTTTGTGTTAAATAGTTTCATCTATTCATTTTTAACCTAAAACAGCTCAATTATGGAAAGACAATGGCCCATTTTCAATTATGATAAGGGAAAGTCCAGCTATAAAACACAGGGAAGCTTTTTAACATCAAACACTTAGCGAATCTATTTTACCTTAAACAGCTGTTCAAAAATCTCCATATCCAAAACTTACTTTATTTGAGCTCTTAGACAATTGTTTTCCAGGAGGCGCTACTTTAGCCAAATGGGATAGGCGGCTTTTTTAGCGCTTTTAAACAATATTTTATATGGATTATGAAGCGGCAAATTAGAAGCCTGAGGTCTAGTAAATAGATTTAATGTACCTTTGTATTAACCCGGTTTTTTAAAAAATACAACATTAAAATAGTATTGGACTATACTTATGGATATCAGTACCTTCAGCGCATTTAAAAATAGAAACTACAGGTTGTATTTTGCCGGACAATCTATTTCGCTGATTGGTACTTGGATGCAAAAAACTGCTGTTTACTGGGTCATCTATTCTCAAACGAACTCACAGTTTATGTTGGGCTTAACACTTTTCGCAAGCCTTTCTCCCTCTTTTATATTTTCATTCCTGGGTGGTGTTGTATCCGATCGCTACAACCGTTATAAGGTCTTGTTGGTTACTCAGGTAGCTTCAATGGCACAAGCAATTTTACTGACCTTAGTAATTGTTTTTCAGGACTATGCTGTATGGGAAATTATTGCCTTAAGTGCATTACTGGGTTTAATTAATGCTTTTGATGTTCCTGCCAGGCAAAGTTTAGTCTATGAAATGGTAGAAGATAAAAAAGATTTGCCCAATGCCCTGGCATTAAACTCTTCTATGGTTAACCTTTCCAGATTAATAGGCCCTGGAATTGCTGGTCTGGCATTGGAGAAATTTGGAGAAGATGTTTGTTTTGGCCTCAATGCCTTCAGTTTTATTGCCGTTATAGGGTCGCTGTTAATGATGAAACTGCCCAAGTATATTGCCAAGCGCCGGACTATGAATGTTTACGGCGAATTAAAGGAAGGTTTCGTCTACATCAAAAAAACGCCATCTATTGCTTTTATCCTCCTGATGTTAGCTTTGGTAAGCTTATTTGTATTGCCTTTCAGTACGCTGATTCCAGTTTATGCAAAAGACATTTTTAATGGTACTGCCTCCACCTTTGGAGTAATTGACAGCGTTATTGGTTTGGGTGCTTTTCTAGGAGCAATTTTCCTGGCTTCCCTGAAATCAGGCAAAGACCTTAAAAAGATATTAGCCATTAATACTTTAATATTTGGAGTAGGCTTAATCTTGTTTTCTCACAGTACCTACTATCCAATGGCACTTGTGTTTGCTGCAATCTCCGGTTTTGGTATGATGTCGCAAATTACCATTAGCAACACTTTGATTCAAACCACCGTCGATCCTGCAATGAGGGGTAGGGTAATCAGTTTTTATGCCATGGCCTTTTTCGGGATGCAGCCAATAGGCGGTTTACTTGTTGGACTCCTATCCGAATGGATTGGTACGCCCAACACCGTGATGATACAAGGAATTATTACCTTCCTGATTGGGCTCCTGCTTTTTCGTTTTTTACGGTTAAAGAAGGAAAAAATTTTGCGCCTTCAAAATCAAATTGCTATTGCTGCAAAAACAGTATAAACTGCTATTTCTTCATTTTACAGTTACTAATTTTTCCATAAAATGATAGGCTCTCCCAATCTAGTTCCTTAATTACTATCCTTAATTTCCTAGAAATCAAATTTATAAGTATTGATTTTTATAATTAACCTGCTGTTTTATAGCTAATTAAATATATAAATGTTTAAGTGTAATATTCTTATTTAGATTAATTAAAAATAACTTGCAAGTGTAAATTCTTTATCCTTTCTTTGTTTTTAATTTAGAACAATTTTAAATAATAGTAAGAATATGAATAAAAAAGTACTCCAAAAACTGGCCTTGTTCAGTTTTTTTTTAGTAATAACTGTCTTTGTTCATGCCCAGGAGCCCAAGGTCAAAAAGACTATAGATTCTACTTCGGTCAAAAACCTGCATAAATTAAAAGAGGTAATTGTAACAGGTAAAAAAAATAAATACAAATCAGATCAGCCTTCAAATTCCTTGCGCCTTAATGAACCCTTATTAGAGGCAGCACAAAATATTCAGATCATCAACTCACAACTCCTGGCCGATCAGCAAGTGATTAGTATGGCCGATGGCTTGATAAAAAATGTAAGTGGCTTAACTCGTTTAAACCATTGGGCAGATATGTACACTCGTGTTAACACCCGGGGATCAAGAATGGCGGCTTTTAGAAATGGTGTCAATGTAACTTCAAACTGGGGCCCTTTAAGTGAAGACTTGAGTTTTGTTGACCACATAGAATTTGTTAAAGGTCCGGCAGGTTTTTTAATGAGCAATGGTGAGCCCAGTGGTATTTATAACGTAGTCACTAAAAAACCAACAGGAAGAGATTTTGGCGGCGAAGCGACCTTCACCCTCGGCAGTTTCGACCTTTACCGGACTACTTTAGACTTGGATGGCAAAGCCGATAAAGCAGGTAAATTGTTATACCGACTTAACCTGATGGGGCAAAATAAGAAGTCATTTCGTAATTATGAGTTCAATAACAGGTATTCCATTGCGCCTGTAATTAGTTATAAAATTGATGAAAAAACGACTTTAACTGCAGAATATACTTACCAACACGCGAAGATGTCGGATTTAGGGTCCTTCTATTCTTTTTCGCCTGCAGGCTATGGATCCTTAGACCGGAATTTTACGACTACAGACCCGGGTATGGAACCGACCAACATTGATGACCAAAGTTTGTTTTTGAACTTACAACATGATTTAAACCCAAATTGGAAGCTTACCGCACAGCTGGCTTATTTCAATTATCAACAAGAAGGTGCAAATTTATGGCCTTCAACCGTTAATCCAAATGGTACCATTATTCGTAATGCAAGTATTTGGGATGCCAGTAATGAATCCAGGTTTGGTCAGCTCTTTTTAAATGGAGAGGTGAGCACTGGTAAAATAAGGCACCGTATTCTTGGCGGATTAGATTTGGGTAATAAAGAATATAAGGCCGACTGGGGTCAAAACCACGAATTGGATTTGGCAACATTACCTTTTAAGCCTTTCCTCGCCGGCTATCAAAATCCAACAAATGGTTATCCGGTATGGGATCGCATTACGCCATTGTCGCAAAGAGCAGGTGCTGGTGGTACCATTAACCAGGCTTATACAGGTTTGTATGTTCAGGATGAACTTGGATTTTGGGATAATACCTTAAGATTAACCCTTGCCGGCCGCTTTACTTATGTTAAGCAATCCAGTTATGGTGCCCCAGCAGAAGAAGCTAAACGTTTTACTCCCCGGTTGGGATTGAGTGTTTCTATTGATAAACAAACCTCCGTTTATGCCCTGTACGATCAATCCTTCGTGCCACAGACAGGTTTCTTAAGAAATGGGGGCAGCGTTAAACCTATAACAGGTAATAACTTAGAGTTCGGTATTAAAAAAGATTGGTTTAAAAGCAAGTGGAATACCACCTTAAGTGTATACCGTATCTTAAAAAACAACGATTTAACAGCTGATCCCAAAAATGCAGGAACTGAATCTTTTTCTGTTGTTTTAGGACAAAGCGAAGCCAAAGGAATAGAATTTGACATGAAGGGAGAGCTTTTTAAAGGTCTTGATGTGATTGCCAATTACGCCTATACAGATTCAAAAGTTAAAAACACGACCGAAGGTGTAACCGCAATTAAAGCCGGCGATCGCATCCCGGGTTATGCCAAACACAACATCAATACTTGGTTAAATTATAAAATACAAACGGGTGCATTAAAAGGTGCAGGTCTTTCTGCCGGTTTCAGCTTACAGGCAGACCGCGACAGTTGGACTTGGGGCGGACAAAATGGAACAGCTGCATTACCTGATTATTTCCGCCTGGATGGGGGTGCATTCTGGCAAGCTGGTAAACTTAAGCTAACTGCCAATATTAATAATATCCTTAATAAATACCTCTATGATGGTGGTTTTCAAAGTTATGCATCTCCGGCCTATTATTCCTGGCAGGTGGAAGCGCCACGTAATTATCGCTTAAGTATGGCTTATAAATTCTAATATGACTTTTAAAAAAGCAATGAGATGGTTACACTTATGGCTCGGATTGATTTCCGGGCTTTTGGTGTTTTTTTTGGGCATAACCGGTTGTATCCTAGCTTTTGAAAGAGAAATCGAAGACTTTACACAGCCTTATCGCTTTACAGAAAACCAAAATCAAAAACAGTTAGCTCCAACGCAGCTTAAAAAAATTGCCGACCTGGCTTTACCGGGTAAAAAAGCACATAGCATTAATTATCAAGCTGGCCGAAGTGCCCATGTGGTTTATTTTCAATTAGACCCTCCATATTATTACATCGTTTTTATAAACCAATATACTGGCGAAGTATTAAAGGTGAAAGATATGAGTAGTGACTTTTTTAGGTTCATCATCAACGGACATTATTATTTATGGTTACCTCAGCATGGCGGTCAATTGATATTAACCAGCGCCACTTTAATTTTTGTGCTCCTGTTAATATCAGGGCTCATTTTATGGTGGCCTAAAAATAAGGCTGCCAGTAAAAAGCGATTTACCATAAAATGGAATGCAAAATGGCGCAGGATAAATTACGATTTACACAATGTTCTGGGTTTTTACATGACCTGGATTATCATTTTTATAGCGCTGAGCGGTATGGTAATGGGTTTTCAATGGTTTTCTAATGGGGTTTATTTCGTTAGCTCGGGCGGTAAATCACTCACTCAATTTGAGGAAACATATTCTGATACCACGGCAGTAAGGGTAAATGGTGTCAATGCTGCTGCCGCAGATGTATTGTGGCAACGTTTTTTCATTGAAGATCCAACGTTTAAAGGAAGCCTTGATGTTCATGTACCAGAAGATGAAAAATCTGCTATTGAGATTGCTAAAAATCCTGATCCTACAACCTACTGGAAATCAGACTATAGGTATTTTGATCAGCATACACTCAAAGAAATTGAAGTTTTGCACAGTTTCGGAAAAATAGCCAATGCCAGCATGGCCGATAAACTTTACCGTATGAATTATGATATCCATGTTGGTTCAATTGCTGGTTTGCCAGGAAAAATACTCGCATTTTTTGCCAGTTTAATCGCTGCCAGCTTACCCATAACCGGAATGATCATGTGGCTTGGCCGCAAAAATAAAAGGGTGAAAGTTTATAGATAAATTAGGGTTGGTAGGTCCTTGGTAGGTCGTTGGTAGGTCGATGGCAGGTCGATGGTAGGTCAAATAGACCTATCAACGACCTGGCAAATACCTGCTAATTAGGAGGTGAAATCAATATTTACTTTTGCACCCACAGTAATTAACACTGTTTAGGTTTTTAACCTAATTCCATTCAAGTAATGGGATTAAAAAAAAATATAAAAATTGTTTTAAACTCAATAATTGAAACTATCTTTCAAAACTAAAAGTGAACTGAGATGGTTTGCATTGATGGATTGGGGTAATCATGGTAAGGAAAATTAGAATAATACATCTTGAAGCTTCACTAGCTGATGCTGCGGAGGTTAATAAGGTTTTAAGTAGAAGTAAGCTGGATTTTGAGCTTCTTGTTGTGGAAACCAAGGAAAAGTTTATCGTTGCAATAAAAGAATTTTTACCAGATATTATTCTTGCTGCTATTCACCTTCCTTCTTTTGATTTTTTAGATGAATTGTCTGCTCTTTGCAAAACTGGAAACAGTATTCCTTTCCTTATTGTAACTGATGACTTATCTGATGAATTTGTTGCGAAAATATTTGAAAAAGGAGCTGCTGATTATCTTATTAAAGACAGATTGAGTCGCCTGCCTTTTGCTATTCAAAATTCTTTACAGAAATTTCAGCTGGAGCAGGAAAAAAATGGTTTTCGTGCTATCATAGATAATGATGAGGATATGATTGTTATTCTCAATTCAACTTTTCTTCCCATTTTCACTTCTCAAGCTGTTCAACGTATTTTAGGTTATACAGCAGCGGAGGCTATAAAAATAAGCAGGGATGGATTGATACATCCGGTAGACAAAGTTGAAGCGGACCGCATATTGGCACAATGTTTTGCTGCACCTGGTAAAGCCATGGAAAAGCAAGTGTGTAGGTTTAAGCATAAAAATGGCAGTTGGAAATGGATAGAATCAACAATTACCAATAGGCTGAATGATGCAAATATTAATGGTATTGTAGCCAATTGCAGGGATATTACGGAATGGAAATTAGCCGAGCAGAAATTGGTGTCAAGTAATAAGGCATTAAAACAGACATTGAATGAACTTGAAAAAATAATGATTTCTTCTTTTGATATTATCTGTACGATTGATGTAAAAGGGGTTATTGTAAATATCAACGAAACAGTAATGGTTACTTTGGGTTATACACCTGCTGAATTAATTGGAAAAAATTTAATAGATTTTGTTATTCCTGAAGATGTAGAAAGTACAATTGAAGTAAATCAGGATGTTATAAAAGGTAATCCTGTAACTATTTTTGAAAACCGTTGTGTACATAAGGATGGTCGAATAATCCCTTTATTGTGGTCAGCAAGATATGATCAAACAGCTAACCTGATTTATGCCAGAGCTAAAGATGCTTCAGAAATGAAGCAGTTAGAAAAATCATTTGAAGCCGAAAGGAAGCGTTTTAATGACCTGTTTCGGCAGGCCCCTACAAGTATAGGAATTTTAATAGGGCCTGATCATGTATTTAAATTAGCAAATCCACTTTATCTGCAATTAATTGGTAAAATTGATATCATAGGTAAATCTGTGAAAGAGGTGTTGCCCTTAATAACTGACCAGGGGTTTTTGGAAATGTTGGATGAAGTATACCTGACCGGCAAGACCATCAATGCTTATGAAAAGCTTGCAACAATTTATGATGAAGCAACTGCCAAACTAAAAAATATTTATATCAATTTGAGTTACCAGCCTTATCGAGATGCAGAAGATAATATTCAAGGCATTTTCTTTTTTATAGTAGATGTAACCAAAGAAGTTGAGGCACGCAAAATAATAGAAGAAAGTGAGAGCCGATACAGGCAGATTGTTGAAACTTCGCAGGAAGGTATTTGGCTGCTGGATGAAAATAGTAAGACCACCTTTGTGAACAAAAAAATGTGTGCTATTTTGGAATATTCACCTGAAGAAATGCATGGTAGAAGTATTTATTGTTTCATAGGTCAAGAAGAGCGAGTGGTGCCCGGACAACTCGATGTTAAATTTACGTCGAAAAGTGGAAACATTATTTTGGCTAGCGCTTCATCTAATTACTTATTTGATGACAGCGATAATTTTAAAGGAACCTTGACAATGGTTTCGGACATTACCGAAAAGAAGAAATTAGCAGACCTTTTGAGTAAAGCCAATAGCCTTGCCAGAATTGGTAGTTATGAGTTTAATTTGCTCACTAAGAAACTCTATTGGTCGGCTATTACCAAAGAAATTCATGAAGTTGATGTTGACTATATTCCAACTCTTGAGCAAATGTTTGATTTCTGTAAAACTGAAAAACGCAAGAAGGCTGTGGAGGCTGCTTTCAATAATGCGATTTCAACAGGCGATTCTATAGATTTGGAATTTGAGATTATTACATCAAAAGGAAATGAGCGCTGGGTCAGAGTTATTGGGGAGCCAGAAGTCTTGAATGGCCAAATCATTAAATTTTATGGAAGTTTGCAGGATATTGATGGCCGGAAAAGAGCAGAAATTAATGACCTGAAAGCTTTTGAAGAAAAGAAGACCGTACTGGAAAGTATCGGTGATGCCTTTTTTACGGTTGATGAAAATTGGGTGGTGACTTATTGGAATAAACATGCAGAGAAACTGTTGGATATTGCTAAAGGGGATATTATAGGTGAATGTTTATGGACTATTTTTGCAGACCCTAAGGCTTCACCCTTTTATATTCCTTTCCATAAAGCTGTTCAGGAAGATGCCATCAAGGATTTTGAAGCCTATTATGATAAGCCTGATTGTTGGTTTGAGGTAACTGCTTATCCTTCGGCCAATGGATTGTCAGTCTATTTAAGAGACGTAACCGAGCGTAAATTAGCAAATTTAAGGGTGCTTGAATTGAATGAAAATCTTGAAAAATACACCAAGGAACTGGTTATTTCTAATAAAGAATTAGAGCAGTTTTCTTATATTATTTCACATAACTTACGATCTCCGGTAGCAAACATCATGGGGTTAGTAGAGGTGTTGAAAGATGATTCGCATACACCCGAAGTACAGCAGCAATTATATGGATCCTTATCCGTCTCAGTAAAACTTCTTGATGAAACTATTATTGACCTTAATACGATATTAAAGGTCAAAAATGAAATTAATGAAAAAATGGAAACGGTAAATTTTGAAGCAATAATTGATAATATCCGATTAAGCATACAAAATGTATTTAGAGAGTCGCAAGTTTCTATAGCTACTGATTTTAATGAAGTTGCAGAATATTTTACGCTAAAAAGTTATATGCAGAGTATATTTTTTAACTTCATTTCTAACAGTATAAAATACCGTCAACTCAATACACGACCATTAATTGAAATAAAAACGAGTTGTGTAAATGGGGAGTTGGTGATTTACTATAAAGACAATGGATTGGGTATAGACTTAGACAAAAAAGGGGAGCAGGTATTTGGCTTGTATAAACGCTTCCATGACCATGTTGAAGGTAAGGGAATGGGTTTGTTTATGGTAAAAACACAAGTGGAAACCTTACGTGGTAAAATTACTATAACAAGTGAAGTAAACAACGGGACAGCATTTACACTTGTGTTTCCACTTACTTAATCTTTTACTCTGCTGAAATCTAAATCCTGAAAGTCAAAACTAAAGTCTGTCAAAGGAGATATGGCTTCCATTTTATAGCCAATAGGTTTAGCATCATGGTTTAAGGTAAAAGTAACAAAAGCATCAGCCTTGAGGCTTCTTTCGTTCCATTTTACGATGAAAGTATTTCCTTTATAATAGAACATTTTACCTTGAAGTTTTGGTGCGTTTTTAGAGGTGTAATAAAGGCCACCGTTTTTTTCTGTTAGGCTAACTTCGCCAAACCAGGGGTCTCTATAAATTCCTGTAACACCTGGTAAAGCAGTTTTTTCTGTTGTTACTTGTTGTTGTGCAGCAATATCTGCCCACACTTTATCGGTAATTGCTTTCGCCTTAATTTCACTAGAAAGCCTTGAATCATTTAACTGTTTAATGCGGTCTTTATTTTTTATTCCAAAATAGCCATCCTTGATTGAATTAGTAATGGCCGTAAAGGCAGCGCCAGATTGTTGATTAGTTAAAACAATTATCCCTAATTTTAATTCAGGTAAAATGGTAACCTGGGTAACAATTCCAGCAAGGCCACCTGTGTGTGATGCCTGGAAATAACCATTCACATCGCTGAGGAACCAGCCTAAACCATAACTGCTGAAGTGTGTATTATAAGGTGAGCCGCCTTTAATAATAGTTTGAGGGGTCCACATTTCTTGATGTACTTTTTTGCTGAACAGTGATTTGCTGAGGTTCTCCCCGTATTTACCTTCATTGATTTGCGCCATTACCCATTTACTCATATCGGTAATGTTGGAATATATTCCGCCTGCCGGATTGGCTAGTTCAGTAAAGCTTAATCCAACGTTGACCAGTGAGCGGTCATCAATGGGAGCATGTCCTTCAATAATATTGCTTCTGTCTTTTAAACGATACCAGGAATCAGCGGTTTTGGTCATGCCTAAAGGTTTCATAATTTTAGTTTCCACAAAATCTTCATAAGGCATTCCTGCAATGCGGGTTACAATATCACCGGCAACGATGTACATTAAATTATCATAATCGTATTGCGATCTGAAGGAAGATACAGGCTTTAGGTACCGTAAATTATGGATCAACTGTGTTTTTGTGACTTTACTGGAGTCTGGCCAAATCATTAAATCTCCTGCCCCCAGCCCCAATCCACTTCTGTGCGTTAACAAGTCTCTAATAGTAAACTCTTGCGTTACAAAGGCATCATACAATTTAAATTCAGGAATAATATCGGTTACCTTGGTATCCCAGGTAATTTTATTTTCATCCACCAACATTCCTAATGCTGCAGCAGTAAAGGCCTTGCTATTTGAGGCAATGCCAAATAATGTGTTTTCATCTACTTTAGCCTTACTTTTTATAGAACGGATGCCATATCCTTTGGCATGGATAAGTTTGCCATCTTTCACAATGCCAACGGCAATACCCGGAACATTAAATGTCGCTAAGGTTTTATTGACCAAACTGTCAATTTGTGTCGCTGTAAGTACTTGTGCATTTATTGTTGTTGCTGCTGCAAGTGAAAATAGGATAGATAAATACAGGGTGTTTTTGAATGATATAAATTTCATAAGTTAAATTAGGAAGGCAAATTTATGCTGTTTTTTATCATAAAAAACAGCAACTTATGCTAGTTTAAGTTTTGGAAGGTGAAATTAAAGTTTAAAACAGACAAACCGTAGCTGGAGTAACTTTTTTCTCATAAAACTTTTTGATTCGCAATAGATTCCAAAGGGTGTATGCATGGTTTCTTCCCAAGTTAAGGTGTTCATGAATTAACTGATTCACATATCCTTTGTTGATGAAATCTGGTAAACCAAATTGGAGTTCAAGGAGTTCTGCTTTCAACTGATTTCTGAACCAAATGCCAATTGGCACACTAAAACCTCTCTTCGGACGGTCAAATAAATGCTTCGGCACATGTTTGGCCAGTATGTCTTTCAAAATGGCTTTTTTTACACCACCTTTTAAAAGAAATTCATGTGGTATAGCCCTTGAAATTTCTACTAAGTTTGCATCTAGCAGGGGCACTCTTAATTCTAATGAAAAGCGCATTGATGCTCGGTCAGATTTTGTTAGCATTTCATCAGGCAGGTTCCATAAGATGTCGATGTTGGAAAGGTCTTTTTCGTCTTCAATAGAAAAGTTTTTAGGGATATTTAAGATGTCGAAAATATCAATAGCTTCTTTTCCGTAATTTTTGTGTAAGAAATCGGGATGAATAACCTTCGCAATATCCCACGGTTTTAATGATGTAGCATAGATCTGGTAGAAATTCATTAGTGAAGGGTGGCTTACAGGATAAACCATTTTTAAAGCCTGGTCATTTCTTGAAAGTTTAAATCCCTCCACCAGCAATTGTCTTAATAGTTTTGGCTTATTCTTAAATAAGTTAAAGTAACGGGTTGCAAAAGTATAACGTTCATAACCTAAAAAAAGCTCATCTCCACCATCGCCGGATAAGGCTACCGTGATGCCTTGTTCCCTGGCTTTTTTGCATAAAATACTTAGGGGCAAAGAAGCGAAATCACCAAAGGGTTCATCAAAATAAAAGTCAAAATCATTAATCTGTTCTAATAAATCATCAGGACTAAAAGTTAAGGTGTGGTGATCTGTTTTTAAATGATTGGCAACTTCCATGGCATAAATACTTTCATCAAATCCTTTTTCCTTGAAACCCATGGAGTAAGTTTTGATAGGCTTGCTGGAATTCTTTTGGGCCATTGCAGCGATAAGGGAGCTGTCTACACCTCCACTTAAAAAACAGCCTACATTTACATCAGCCACCATTTGCATTTTTACTGCCTGCTGTAATTTTTCTTCAACAAGATCAAGTGCAACATCATAACTGCTGATATTATATTTTTGATGTGTTGCTTTATCAATGGCAGACCAGTATTTTGTGGTTGTTAATTTCTCCGCCTTAAACTCAAGGAAACTTCCCGGTTCCAGCTTAAAGATGTTTTCGTAGGCAGAATTTGGGGCGGGGATATAACCTAATACTAAAAATTGCAACAGTGCTTTTTCGTTTTTTGTGGCTAATAGAGCTGCAGGAAATACTTTTAATTCGCTCCCAAAAGCAAACACGCTTTCCTTGTGGTAATAGTAAAGTGGTTTGATGCCTATTTTGTCCCTTGCAACGAAAAAAGACTTTGTAGTTTTATTGAAAATACAAAAAGCAAACATACCGTTGAATTTCGTTAAGCAACTGTTTCCCCAACAGTGAAATGCTTTTAGGATTACTTCAGTGTCTGAATGTGATTTGAAAAAATAGCCAAGACCTATCAATTCTTTTTTTAGGCTTTCGAAATTATAAATCTCTCCATTAAAAGTAATAATCAAGTCCTGGAAAAACATTGGCTGATGTCCGGCTGCTGTTAAATCTACTATTGCTAAACGCCTATGCACTAAACAAACATCGTCTTGTTGGTAAATACCAAAACTATCAGGCCCTCTATGAGCTAAAACTTCTTTAGCTTTAATTATTTCAGGCAAATTAATTGCCCCTGCTATACCACACATAGTTTATTTTACGATTAATAAAAATTAGCTCCAGAACTTTCAGGCGTATTACCTGTGGATTTTTTTTATAAAAAAAAAGATTTAATGAGTAAAGAAGTGTCTTTTAGTTAAAAAAATAAATCTTGTTAATTTAAATATTATTTAAATAAAAAGTTAAAATAATTTTCATTTAATTTTTTTAAAAATTAACTGGACTGCTATGGTGTGGTTGGTTTAATATTATGCTCTTTGACTTTCCACGGTATAGATAAAACTATCTGCTTTATAATAACCTAAATTATACTCAATGGGGCGTTCGGCTTTATCATAAACAAATCTTTTGCGAAATAGAACAGGACTCTCGACTTCAATCTCTAATTTTTCAGCAATAAACTTATCTGCTAAAATAGCACTGATCTCTTCTTTAGATACAGATGCAATAATGGAATGTTCCTTTTCCAGCATTTCATACAACGGTAGCTTGTAATTTTCGTCGCCAGTTAAACCTACCCTAGGGTGAAAGTAAGATTCAAAATATACAAATGGACCATCTGGTTTTCCCCTTAAACGAACCAACTTAAGAACTTTTTTGTCTGTAATGATTTCAAAGAAATTCGCTAGCTTTTCATCTGGATATACCCAGCTGATATGTAATTCAAAATTCTTGATCGCTATTCCCCGAGCTTCCATCTCCTGTGAGAAACTTAACCAGTTCTTAGATTTTGAACTTATGGACTTTTGAGCTATTACTTTTGTGCCAACTCCTTTTTTTCTGATCAACAGGCCTTCGTAAACTAACTTGTTCAATGCCTGGCGTAATGTTGTTCTGGAAATGGCGAGTTCCTTGGATAATTCAACCTCTATAGGTAGTAATTTCCCGTTTTGATATTCAGGAGATGCTATAAGTTCCCGGAGTAACGCTTCAGTTTGTATATGTAGCGGTATAGGACTCTTATGATCTATTGACAATTTCATGTGTTTGATTTTTTCAAAAATATAAAATCTTCTTATATAAGTTGTATATGTAGGTATAATGTTTAGATTTTAATCCACATAAATTGTTTTTATTATAATATTTATTTTATATGTTTGTACATATAAACGTATTGATAACCTATAATTGTGCTATTTTTTCGTTAAAACACTATTTCTAATCAAATATAACCGCCT
Source organism: Pedobacter sp. CG_S7 (assembly GCF_040544395.1). Classification (NCBI taxonomy): domain Bacteria; kingdom Pseudomonadati; phylum Bacteroidota; class Sphingobacteriia; order Sphingobacteriales; family Sphingobacteriaceae; genus Pedobacter; species Pedobacter sp. CG_S7. The sequence continues at coordinate 112,346 of NZ_JBEONS010000005.1, forward strand.
ATATCAAGTTTGTAGGTACAATGTGTAAAATCTAATCAATGAAAGTGGAAGTAACGGAAACTATTCGTAAAACAAGTCAGGAATTATTGCCTTTAAACATCAATCAATTTCTTCAAAAAAGCCAGGATTATACTATTTATCCTTTTCATCCGCTTGGTGATGGAGAAATTTTTAGTGGTTATGCGGCTTTGTCAGATTGGATCTTGGAGCAGAAAACGGTATTGATTGATGGTTATTCAGGGATTATTTGGGATAGTGTTAAAGCAGAGTTGGAACGGGAGTTTACTGTTAAAAAATTAAAAGTAAATTGGCTGGAAACGGCTAATTACTTGAAAGCAGAAGCCGTGCTTGAAGAATTAATAAACCCATTTTTGGGTGAACCAGATGCTGTTTGGGGAATGAAAACTTCTTTGCAATTAGCACAGTTATTTGAGATAAACGATCTAAAAGCATTAAAGCCTGATCTAGCTGCTGATATAAATATAGTGATCGGCACTGGAGCCGCCCTTTTAGATTGGCAGGCGCCCTTGATTTATTTTGATCTTCCAAAATGTGAGGTGCAATACCGGATGCGTTCAGGAGCTATTCGTAACCTTGGAAAAATGCATGCTGAACAAGCGGAGCGGATGTATAAGCGCTTTTACTTTGTTGATTGGGTGATTTTGAATCAGCATAAGGAAGCAATAATGGACCGGATAGTGGTTCTTGTTGATGGACAAAGCTTAGGACAAGTGAACTGGGCTATGTTTGCCGATATAAAGAAAGGTCTTCAAAAGTTATCAAAGTCTGTTTTCAGGGCGTTGCCATGGTTTGCTCCGGGTGCCTGGGGCGGAAATTGGTTGAAAAATCATATTCCTGATTTAAGCCAGAAAGAGTTTAATTATGCCTGGTCATTTGAATTTATAGTTCCAGAGAATGGATTGGTATTTGAAAGTGACGGTAATTTACTCGAACTATCATTTGATTTCCTGATGTTCCAGGAATATAAAGCTGTTTTAGGTGAACATGCCGAACGCTTTAAAACAGAATTCCCCATTCGTTTTGATTTTCTGGATACTTTTGATGGGGGTAACCTTTCTATTCAATGCCATCCTTCTACAGCTTACATTCAAAAAGAGTTTGGTGAAAATATTACCCAGGATGAAACTTATTATATCTTGGATTGCAAAGAGGATGCTAAAGTGTACCTGGGTTTTCAGGATAATATACAGCCATCAGAATTTAAACAAGAACTGGAAGAGAGTTTCTATTCAGGTAAGGAAATAGCGGTAGAAAAATATGTTCAGGTTTTACCGGCCCATAAGCATGACTTATTTTTAATTCCAAATGGAACCGTGCATAGCGCAGGCATCAACAACCTGATTCTGGAGATCAGTGCTACACCATATATTTTTACTTTTAAAATGTATGATTGGGTTAGGCCTGGTTTGGATGGTGAACCTCGGCCAATAAATATTGAGCATGCTTTTAAGAATTTAAACTTTGACAGGAAAGGTGATAAAGTAGTACAGCAATTGGTATCCAAGCCTAAAGTTTTAACTGAAGGGGCAGATTGGAAATTAATTCATCTTCCAACTCATGAAGAGCATTTTTATGATATACATCGAATAGAGTTTGCTTCTGAGATAGTCGTAGAAAATTTTAATAGTTGTCATTTGCTGATGTTGGTTGAAGGGACTAGCATTACCGTGGAAACGGCAGATGGAACAAAAATGCAGTTCAATTTTGCCGAAACATTTGTAATACCTGCGGCGGCTACAAGTTATAAATTAATAAATAAGGGCAAAGGAATAGCGAAAGTGGTTAAAGCATTTTTAAAAACTAAAGACTGATGGACCAAAAAACACATAAAACACCCATACTCTTCCTGGTATGCTGCATTTCAGCATTAGGTGGTTTGCTTTTTGGTTTTGATATGGCAGTCATCTCTGGTGTATTGCCATTCCTTCAAAAACAATTCAACCTGACTGCAGTACAGGAAGGTTGGTTTGTATCCTCTGCTTTAATTGGTTGTATTGCTGGTGTTGCCATGTCTGGAGAACTCAGCGACCGTTTTGGCCGTAAAAAATTATTGGTGTTTTCTGCTGTTCTTTTCTTAATTGCTGCCGTTGGTTGTACCTGGTTTACTCCATTTTCATGGGTAGTAGCGGCAAGAATATTAGCGGGTGTAGGGGTGGGGATAGCCTCCAACATTGTTCCATTGTATATATCAGAAATTGCGCCAGCTAAAATACGAGGTCGTTTAGTAACTTATTACCAGTTGGCGGTAACACTTGGAATCTTGATTGCTTATTTAAGCAATGCCGCTGTGTTAAAATATTCATTAACGGCAACTATCGATCCTGATAATGTTATATTTCATTTTCTTTTTGTAGAACAGGTATGGCGGGGCATGTTTAGCATCGGCATTTTACCTGCCTTGCTTTTTATTGTGGGTTTATTCTTTATCCCGGAAAGTCCGAGGTGGTTAATTCAGAAAGGCCGCCATGAAGAAGGGTTAAAATTATTATCCGACCTTATTGGTGCTGAGGAGGCTAAAAAGAATGCGGCTAATATTGAAAACAACCAGGGAACTGGTGACGGTTCCTATAAAGAACTAATTTCTCCCCGTTTGCGTCGTGCTTTGCTATTAGGCTTACTCTTACCTTTGTTTTCGCAGTTTAGTGGCATAAATGCCATCATTTATTACGGCCCAAGTATTTTAAACAGTGCAGGCGTAAGTTTAAGTAACTCTTTTCAGAGCCAGGTTATTTTCGGACTGGCCAATATGTTGTTTACGCTGATTGCCGTTTGGAAGGTAGATGCTTTAGGGCGTAGGCCACTTTATCTGATTGGAACAGTCGGCGCAACTGTAAGTTTGTTCGTTACTGGTTTGTGTTTTTATACGGGTGCAACCAATAGCATATTCTTATTAATCGCCGTGCTTGCCTTTCTAGCTAGCTTCGCTTTTTCCATTGGCCCCTTAAAATTCGTAGTGGCCTCAGAAATATTTCCTGCAAAAATTCGTGGCCGGGCTATGGCTTTAAGCATCATGGTGATGTGGATTGCAGACACCATTGTTGGGCAATTGACACCTGTTTTTCTGGAAGAACTTGGCACAGCAGCTACTTTCTGGATATTCGCAGTCTTTTGTCTTATCGCTTTTGTTACCGTTTACCTCTTACTCCCAGAAACAAAAGGAAAATCTTTAGAAGAAATTGAAAACAACTGGGCTTCAAAATAACTAAATCAAATAGTAAATATTAATCAATCAACTAAAATTTATATGAAATGAAAAGTACGTTAATAACAAATCAAAAGAAATTTCAGGTAAGAATTTTCTTTTTATGTTTCATCTTTATGTTTGGAAGCGGTATATCCGGCTTCGCTCAAACTCCGTCTGGTAAAACAATTAAAGGTATTGTTTATGATGCAACAAATAGGTCAATCAGCTTACCAGGCGTAGGTGTCATTCTAAAAGGCACTAATAAAAGGACTGTTACCAATATAGATGGTGCTTTTCAAATAGAGGTTCCGTCTGCACAATCAATTTTAATTTTCACATACATAGGTATGGAGAACCAGGAAGTTGTTATAGGTGAGAATCCAATACTAAATGTATATCTGGCTTCCTCCAGCAAAGCGTTGGAAGAAGTAGTGGTAACTGGATATGGAACACAAAAGAAGTCTGATGTAACAGGATCTGTAGGTGTTGTTTCTGGAAAAGACCTGCTTAATGCTCCGGTAACTAATGCATTGCAAGGTTTAAAGGGTAAGGTGTCTGGCGTAAATGTTTTTTTAAACTCAGGATCTCCAACAGGAAGCCCTAAAGTGTTGATCCGTGGATTAGGTACTATAAATTCATCTTCCAGTCCTTTATATGTTGTAGACGGAGTGGTTATGGAAGACATACAGTTTCTTAATCCGAATGATATTGAGCGTATGGAAGTGCTAAAAGATGCTTCTTCTACTGCTATATATGGTGCCCGTGGTGCAAATGGTGTTATTTTAATATCCACCAAAAGAGGGGCTGCAACTGAAGGTGTAATTGTAGGATATGATGGTTACTTAAGTTTGGGTGTTTTACCAAAGAAACTTGATGTGCTTAATTCTGCACAGTTTTTAGAAGTTATTAAAAAAGGTTTTGAAAACTATGGCCAGTACAATCCAACAGGAACCCCACCTGTTTTTAGTACAACAGACCCCCGTTTATTTGATGCTAACGGTAATCCGCTTTATGATACCGATTGGCAGGAAGAATCAACACGAGCAGCGATTTCACACAACCACCAGTTGTCCATATTGGGGAAATCAGAGAAATCTTCATTTGGCGCATTTATGAATTATGCCAGAACAGAAGGTATAATGCTTGAAAGCTGGCTGGATAGAATTAATGGTAAAATTGCTTACGATGCTGCGCCAAAGAAATGGCTTTCTGTAGGTTTAAATTTACTCGTTAACAGCACTAAAGGCAATGAGACTCAGGAAGACGGTGGAAACCAGGCACCACGACGATCAATGCTCGAAATGCCACCTATATTTCCAGTGAAATTTGCCGACGGGTCCTGGACAAACAGTAGTTTGATTACTGACCCTTTTTCTTTAGAATCTATTGCAAATCCTGTGCACGTTTTGTCTACACAGGATAGGCTTAGAAAAAGGAACCAGCTTTTTGGTAATACTTTCCTCACCTTTCATTTATTGCCGGGACTGGATTTACGAACACAGTTTGGATTTGATAAGAGAGATAACCTTATCCAAAATTATGATCCTACCGACCTGATCAATATTTCAGCCCCACTAGGTTATGCCTATATTGAAAATCAGCACTTTTTTTACTGGCAGCAGGAGAACTACTTAAACTATAAAAAAGAGATCGGAGATCACCGCATCAATGCTGTTTTAGGTTTAAGCTGGCAAGAAAGAACTGAAGAAAACAGTTGGAATTCTGCTCAAGGATTTTCAGATAATTTTTTCAGGTTCAACAGTATACAATCTGCCAGTCAGCCAGGGGCTCCAGGTTCTTCGTATGATCGCTGGGCAATGAATTCTTATTTTTTAAGAGGTAGCTATAGCTATAAAAACAAATACCTGTTAACATTTACCGGAAGAGCTGACGGATCGTCGCGTTTCGGTGAAAACAATAAATATGGGATTTTCCCATCAGTAGGATTAGGTTGGGTGATTTCTCAAGAGCCATTTTTGAAAGATGTAACCGCAATTAGTGAGTTGAAATTGCGTGCCAGTTATGGTATAACCGGAAATACAGAAATCCCTACTTACCAGTCGCTGGGTACTATTTCTTCACAAACTACCTTACTTAATGGTACCAGGGTATCAACAAGTTTTGTCAACAGGTTGCCAAATCCAAACTTAGAGTGGGAAAAATCTAAGCAGTTTGATGTAGGCTTTGACTTGTCTTTACTCAACAGAAGAGTAACATTAGGTGTCGATTATTACCATAAACTAACTACAGATTTACTGTTGGATAAGCCAATTCCAACATCTGCTGGTTTTGCAGCAGTTAGAGATAACATCGGATCAGTATCAAACAAAGGTGTAGAAGTTTTATTAAGTGGTAGTCCAATTGCCGGCCGTGATTTTAGATGGGAATCTACTGTAAACTTTAGTTACAATAAAAACATCATCGAATCATTAGGCGCAAACAATGAAGATATCTTCCCTGGTCCTGATTTTGTTTCAGGCAGTCAGACCATTTTAAGGGTAGGCGAAAGTTTAAGCTCATTCTATGGGTATAAAAGACTTGGCATTTGGGGCACAGATGAAGTGGCGGAAGCGGCAAAGGTCGGTGCAGTACCAGGAGTAGCCAAACGCAGTGCCGAGCGGAGCGTTATTGGTAAAGGTATACCAGATTGGAACGGAAGTTTTATCAATACCTTCCGTTATAAAAACCTTGATCTAAGTGTTGATATGCAATTTGTATTCGGAGTAGAGGTGTTGCAGCAATTCCTTCATTCAATGGAAGATAGAACAGGGTACTCTAACGGATTTACCACTACGCTTACTGAAAGCTGGACACCACAAAACCAAAACACTACTATTCAACAGATTCGTAATGGCCCATATTCAGGTCAGAATTCTGAAATTGATGACCATTGGATAGCTGATGGCTCTTATATCCGTGGTAGTGCCATTACCCTTGGCTATAACCTTGGTCAGAAGCAAATGAGTAAGTTAAATATAAAAAGCATGCGTGTTTATTTAAGTGTACAGAATGCCTTTTTAATTAACTCCAAAGCGTTTAAGGGTTATGATCCAGAAGCGACTTCGTATGGTGGTAACCAATGGGGTCAAAACATTTACTTCCACCAGTATCCTAAACCTAGAACTTTTACAATAGGTACATCTTTTCAATTTTAAACGCAGCAGATTTAATATTTGACATTATCTGAATTCAAAAAATACAAATATGAAAACTACAATCATATGTTTATTGTTAGCCATGATGTTAACCACCTCATGCAAAAAATTTCTGGAAGAAGTGCCTAAGGATGAGATCTCCAGTGGCCAATATTTTAAACAGCCGGATCATGCTGTAAATGCGGTGAATGCTTTATACAGATCGGGTGCACCCCAATTGTATGAATCTAATTCAGGAGCTTATTCTGGTAGCCGAATGATGTTCGGGCCTTACTTGTCGGGCTATATAGATAACGAGTTCAAAGGACAGGAAATTCATGTTCAGTATGCGCAGACAATGACCTTTAATGGCAATAACCTTTCCTCTTATTTGCAGAGTATGTGGAGCAGTATTTATACTGGCATTTCACGTGCAAATAATGCGATAAAGTACATTCCAACTACCCCCGGTGTTTCAGAGGTGCAGGGAAAGCGACTTTCTGCTGAAGCTAAATTTTTCAGAGCTTATGGCTATTTTCAGCTCGTGAGGTTGTTTGGTGGCGTACCCTTAATTACAGAACCTTACGAAAACCAGGATAACCTGAATGTTAAAAGGAATAGCATTGAAGAGGTCTATAATTTGATTACCGCTGATTTGGAATATGCTGTTAATGAAGGTGGATTATCTGCTAATGCAATGGTTAATAATGCCAGTCGCATCACTAAAGGTGCTGCAGCTACATTATTAGCAGATGTTTACCTCACCATGTCTGGGTTTCCTTTAAATAAAGATATGTCTGTTAAAGCAGCTACAAACGCCAGATTAGTCATTAACGCTGGTGTATACCAATTAACTGCTCATGAACGCTATAGCAATGGTGAGGTTGTGCTTACAAATACGGCATATAATAAATTGCGTGTAGCAGATAATTCTGCCTTGGAGAATATTTATTATTACGAATTTGCCGAAGGGATAGCCACGTCCAACTATTCAGCATGGTCATTTCCTGCCACGGCAGCTTCAGATACAAAATTTGCAGTAACGGTTAACGCTTATGCACCAACGGCGAAATTCTTACAGGGATATAACCAAACAGAAGATTTACGTGCACAGGAGAAGCAATTTTTCCATTCCTCATTAACCAGAAGCAATAGCACGGTGTTTAATTTTGCAAAGTCACCATACATGTGGCTAAATGATGAAGCTTCTTTTACTACAGGGAGCTCGGGTAAAGATTTTCCAATTTACACTTACGCTGATCCTTTGTTGATTGCTGCTGAATCTATCGCGCTTTCTGAAGGGGTTACTGCAGATGCAGTAAATTATTTATCACAGGTAAAAGGAAGAGCCTATTGGAAAACAGATTTGAATGTCCTTAAAGCTCAACTTACATTGCTTTCTAAATCAGATTTTATTAAAGAAGTTTGGAAAGAAAGGTATAGAGAACTAGTTTTTGAAGGGCGTATATGGTTCGATATTCAACGTACACGTCTCTTTCCTGTACCGGTTGGAGATAGCGCTGGCAACATCTTGTTTGAGCCTGTTATTGGCCATGCAAATAATGCGGGTGCTATTATTCAGGAAAAGAACCTTCTTTTACCTATAGCATCAGATGAGTTACAGCGTAATGCCAACCTTGTTCAAAACCCAGGCTACTAAATCTTATTCTAATGGATTCCCTGTGATGGGAATCCGTTTAAAAAATTTATTACACGATGAGAACGACCTTATTTTTAATATTTGCCACAGTATTCCTTTTGCCGTTTTATGCAAATGCCCAGAAGAAAGACAACCTTTTACTTGCTGCATCAATTCTTGCCGACAAGCGTTTAGATACCGTACAGGCAAATGCACTCCAACTCCTTAATGGGTTTTCTGCAGGAACTTCTTATGATGAAGTCTGGATCAGGGATTTTAATACTTTCATTAAAGGATCGCTGGAAGTTCAGTCAAAGGAAAAAGTGAAAAACATGCTACTTATGTTTTTCAAAATTCAGGGAGAAGATGGTAATATTGTTGATGGAGTGGTAGAACACACCAAAGCACAGGGAGGTTATCAATACCTTTATTCTGAATTGTTGCCGGGATGGGCGGCGCATAAAAATACCGTAGAGACAGATCAGGAATCATCATTGGTGCAGGCCGTTAAAAAATATATAGAAGTTACAAATGACACATCTATTTTGACAGAAACAATAGGTGGAAAAACTGTTTTAGAACGAATAGAAGATGCTTTTCAATATATTAGGAAAGAACGGTGGTCAAAACAATATGGATTGGTTACCGGTGCTACAACCATAGATTGGGGTGATGTACAACCTGAGACAGGATGGGGAGTGACCATAAATGATAAAACTAAAATGGCCATTGATATTTATGACAATGCGATGTTTGTGATCGCTATACGCGATTTTTTAGCAATGAAACCTCAACATTATAAAACAAAAGAAAATTGGGCTAAAATTGCTAAAGATATTAAATCAAATGTCCGCAAGCACTTGTGGATGAAAGATGCTCAAAAATATAAACCACATATCTATTTAAACGGCAGTCCTTTTTCAGCGGCTTTTAACGAAGATGAAATCTTATATACCGGAGGTTCCATATGTGCTATTCTTGCAGGGTTTAATACTCGTAAGGAAGTGGCAGAAATAAACAGACAAATGGTTACTGCGGCATCAAAAGAAAAATATGCAACCATTGGTATTACCGTTTATCCGCCTTATCCTGTGGCAGAGTTTCCTAATATGAAGGCTTATTTATATCAAAATGGAGGCGACTGGACCTGGTTTGGTGGAAGGATGATAGGTGCTTTAATGAATTTTGGTAAGGTAAAGGAAGCATACACTGAAATTTCACCTATAATAGACCGTACCATTGCACATAAAGGTTTTTATGAATGGTATGATGTACAAACTGGAGCCCCAAAAGGATCTGGAAATTTTAGAGGTGAAGCAGGCGTTTTATATGATGCTATTACAGTTTTAAAACAATGGGCAGCTAAAGAGCAATCGTCTTCTTCGTCTGTTAAGTAAGAATGATATAATATAACTAAAAGATGAGAAGAAATAGAGGTGTTTTGTTGCTGTTTTTTTGCTGGATTACAAGTATAGCTTGTGCACAGAAAAAAGTGGTTTGGGAAATAGGGAAGGCTGATCAAAGCAGTGCGGGGATGGCTTTAGCACCATCAAGTTATACCCATTTTTTAGAAAGTGATTTTGGGTGGGAAGACAAGTATTATCTGATTGGCTTTTCTAAACCTGAAACAGATTGGCCGTACGCTATGCCGGGTCCAAAAGATGAATGGGGAGGCACAGGAAATACATCTGGTATTCGATCGCAGGTACTCAATATTCTTTTCTCGCTAGCAGCTAAACCGAATAATAGCAGCAGTAATCTAGTAATCAATTTTTTAGGTTACAATGGTGATTTGCCACCACTGATTAAAGTGTTGGTAAATGGTAGATCTACAGTAGTTCAACTGCCAAAACGGAAGAAAGATGACGTTCTCAACGGTAATTTGGCTGGTGCAAAAGGATACATACTGAATATCCCTGTTAAGGATTGGCTGCAAACCGGTGGAAATGAAATTCAGTTAACATCTCTTGATGGTTCATGGCTGGTATTTGACCAGGTTAAACTGGAAGGCCCACAGGGTTTAAAATTAATTACGCCAGGCGATGTTTATATCCGTAAGGTGAAAGCGGCTTCCTATGAGGTAAAAGAAGAGGGTAAACAGTTTCAGCCTTTACTTTTAGATGTGCAGCACCTGCGCGGAAAACCTAAGCTTACCGTGAAAATGGACGGGAAATTGATCTTTGCTGAAACACTGGATTCTGCGAGGTATGAATTTGAAGTGCCAATGCCTGCAGTTACCAAAGTAAAAACTAGTCGCTATGAAATCTTTAACAATGGCAAATCCATTCAAAAAGGCGAAGTTACGCGTTCGCCGGGTAAAGTTTATACGGCGGCAGACTATGTAGATACAAAACTGGGTTCAGCCCATTCCAGGTGGATGATTGCCCCAGGACCATGGATGCCCTTTGGTATGGTGAAGTTAAGTCCTGATAACCAAAATTCTGGATGGATGGGTGGATATGACCCCACTTTTGAAAGCATAGGTACCTTTAGTCATATTCATGAATGGACGATGGCGGGTTTAGGTATGATGCCAACAAGCGGGCCATTAAAAATTGTAGTGGGCGACCAGCGGAATTTAGGTGACGGTTACCGCTCGGCAATTGATAAATCTTCTGAAGAAACCCCTTTGGGCTTATATAAAGTCATGTTAACGGATTATCAGATCAAAGCTGAACTAACCGCAACAACCCGTGCTAGTTTTCAGCGCTATACTTATCCAAAAGCAGAAAACTCCAGGGTCATGATAGATTTAAAGATACCCGCAGAATATAGCTATGATTTGAAAAATGTAACCCTGAAAAAGGTAAGCGATTACCGTATTGAAGGCTCAAGTAAACAATTTACAAAAGATGCCTGGTCCGGTGGTGTAAATCAGGATTATACCATTCATTTCGTGATGGAATTTGACCGTCCGATTAAGAAATTCGGAACCTGGATTAACGGAAAAGTTGGTCAATCAGACATTTTAGCAGCCGAAAATCCAAAAAATGCAGGTGCTTTTGTAGAATTTGACACCAGAGAAAATCAGTCTGTACAGGTTAGAACCGGTATTTCATTGGTCAGTTTAGACAATGCAGCAGAAAATCTAACTGTAGAAATCACTAAGCCTTTTGACTGGAGTTTTGATAAAGTGGTACAATCACAAAAGGATACCTGGAATAAATTGCTTGGTCGCCTGGAAATTAAGAGCAATGACCGTAGAGAAAAGATGCGGTTTTATAGCAATATGTTCCGGGCATTGGCAAGTCGCAATACCTGGAGTGATGTCAATGGCAACTGGGTTGACGCAAGTAAAAAGGTACAGCAGCTACAAGACCCTGAAGCTTTAGCACTGGGCTGTGATGCTTTCTGGAACACCTTTTGGAACTTAAATCAATTTTGGAATTTAGCAACCCCCGAATGGTCATCTAAATGGGTGAAATCACAGTTAGCCATGTACGATGCTAACGGTTGGCTGTCAAAAGGACCTGCGGGCATGAACTACGTACCAGTAATGGTTGCTGAACATGAGATACCTCTTATTGTAGGCGCCTATCAAATGGGTATCCGCGATTATGATGTCGAGAAAGCTTTTGAGGCGGTATATAAAATGCAGACTACACCAGCACAAAAGGTGGGTGCTGCCGGATATGCAGGTAATGAAGATTTAGAATCTTATTTGAAGTACAAATATGTGCCTTACGATAAAGGACGCTTTTCTAATACCCTTGAATATGCTTATGACGATTGGACCGTTGCTCAGTTTGCAAAATCATTAGGTAAAGATAAAGCTTATAAGGAATTTAAAGAGCGCTCTGGATACTGGAAAAATGCAATTGATAAAACCATAGGTTATGCACGAATGAAAAAATCTGATGGCTCATGGTTTCCAGATTTTGATCCCTTTAAATCTGGCGCAAATAAACAGTATGTGGAAGGAAATGCATGGCAGTTAACTTATTTTGTGCCTCAGGATATTCCTGAGTTAGCTAAGGAAATTGGCATAGAACGTTTCACAGACCGTCTTTCCTGGGGATTTGCAGAAAGTTTTAAACTTAGGTTCAATGCCCCAGGCGACCAATATTGGGATTATCCAGTTATTCAGGGCAATCAGCAATCCATGCATTTTGCGTTTTTATTTAACTGGGTTAAAAAGCCCTGGTTAACACAACATTGGAGCCGCTCCATTATGGATCGTTTTTATGGTTATGGTGTGGCTAATGCTTATTTAGGAGATGAAGATCAGGGACAAATGAGTGGCTGGTTTATTATGAATGCCATTGGTCTTTTTCAAACCGATGGGGGCGCAAGTGCAAATCCGATATATGAAATTGGAAGTCCGATTTTTGAAAAGGTGACGATTAATTTAAATGAATTATATGGCAGAGGTAAGAGTTTTACAATCGAAGCACCTCATGCATCCAGAAGTAATAAATATGTGCAAAGTGCAACGTTAAATGGTAAACCATTGGAATCTTTCTGGTTTCCGGCAGTTGAGTTATTAAAAGGTGGTAAACTGGTTTTGGAAATGGGTGCCCAGCCAAATAAAAACTGGGGAATTAAAAATCCTCCGGCTGCACAATAAAAAACGATAATTAAAGGTGTATCATAACCTGCACTTCATCTGCTAAAAGGCTGTTAAGAGAATGTGCAATAGCAGCAAGGTGTTCCGGTTTGATCTTAGGACTTATAGTTTTATGGAAATAATATTTATTAATCTTATCGGAAAAAGTTCTTTTGTTTGGCCTCCATGCCATGAATGTTTGCTCAACATGGTTACCTAACTTCATCACTAAGGTTTTTTATAATCAGAAATAATTAATATGTTTGTGAAATAGCGCAATGGAAATGGTGTCTTCCATTTAAAATAACCGCCTCTGGCTAATGACTCCTACAAAATTGAATAAGCAAAAGCATGTTCGTTAATTTTTATGTAGGTGAAAAAAGAATCATTGAATGACCAGTAACAACAAAAATCCTTTTAATGAGCATTATACGATTATTAAACAACTCATCCGATGGACCCTTTTAATAGTCCCCGTATCAATCGTTATTGGCAGCATCATTGCATTTTTTCTATGGCTGCTCCATGCAGCAATTCTTTTCCGCTTTAATCATTACTGGCTTTTATATTTGCTTCCCCTGGCAGGATTGCTGATTCATTTTATTTATCAGTACCTGGGTAAATCGGCGGAGAAAGGCAATAATTTAATTTTAGAGCAGATTAATGAGCAGGGTGGGGCTGTACCTAAACGTATGGCACCAATTATTTTCATCACAACGATCATAACGCATTTATTTGGCGGTTCTGCCGGACGGGAAGGTACTGCAGTGCAAATTGGTGGGAGTATAGCCTCACTTTATGGGCGATGGTTTAAATTAAAAGGCATTGATATGCGTATGATTTTAACTGCTGGCGTAGCTGCAGGATTTGGGGCAGTTTTTGGAACACCACTAACAGGAGCTGTTTTTGCCATAGAGGTTTTAACCATTGGCAGGATTAAATATGATGCTTTATTGCCTGCTTTAATTGCTGCTGTAGTTGCAGATATGACCGTAAACGCCTGGAACATACCACATGTTCATTATCAAATAGCACCTTTGCCCCAAGCGCCTTATTTAATGTTAGATTTATTTCGTTTTAATATTTTGCTTGTTGGCAAAGTCATTATTTCCGCTGCTGCATTTGGATTAGCGAGTTTTCTTTTCGCTGCCATGGTTTATGAAATCAAGGCAATAACCCAGAAACTATTTAAACATAAGTGGTTGATTCCTGTTTTTGGAGGCTTAGTGATTATCGGGCTCACCTTATTAATAGGAAAACCTGATTACCTGAGTTTAGGTGTTGATGCCGAATATCCAGGCGCTGTAACCATAAGTTCTGCATTTCAGGCAGGCGGATCACAAACCTGGAGCTGGCTGTGGAAAACAATTTATACCACTGTAACTTTGGGTACTGGTTTTAAAGGCGGCGAGGTAACACCCTTATTTTATATTGGTGCTACTTTAGGCAATACCTTGGCAACATTTTTAGATGCTCCGGTAAGCCTTTTTGCTGCACTGGGTTTTATTGCCGTTTTTGCTGGTGCCACTAATACACCACTTGCCTGTACTTTTATGGGTGTTGAATTATTCGGAGGAGAGCATGCCTTATTATTTGCCATCGCCTGCTTTACAGCATACTTTTTCAGTGGTCATTCGGGTATTTACAGTGCGCAGCGAATTGTAGTCCCAAAGCTCAATGATGCCTATTTTGCTGACGAAACTTCCTTGGCCGTAGCTATGAAGCGAAGAGGATATATTTATCAAAAATTCAAGAAATACGATTACTTATTCAAGAAAAAAAACTTATAATCAGCAGTAATCATACTTTTAATTATTTGTGTTTCAATACTTTGGCCTCCAGGTAAAAGATGATTTCTTCTGCAATATTTGTGCTTTGATCACCTACTCTTTCTAGTTTACGAATAATGGAAAGGATATTTAATGCCTGTTCAGTATTATCAATATTTTCCTTTATATAGTTAGAAACATTCTCATTGGCTTCGGTATTAATTTCATCCAACATTTCATCTTTTTGAAAAATGCTTCTGGCCATTTTGGTGTCATCATTTTCAAAAGATATGAGTACATCTTCCAGAATATTAATTGAACCTTTAAACATCTCAATAAAGCGTGTTCTTTTTAATAAGGCTTCATCAAAAGGTACTTTTTCACTGATGATAAACCTGGCAATACCTTCCGCAATGTCTCCAATGCGTTCCAGATTATTGTTGATCTTTAAGGTAGCTAACACCAACCTCAAGTCTACGGCAACAGGATTATACAAGGCAAATATATTTTCGCAGTCACGGTCAATCTGCAGTTCCATCGCATTAACTCTTTTTTCCGTTGATACCACTTCCCTGGAGAAATCTTTGTCAAACGTGTTTAAAGAATGAAAGACCTTGTTAAGTTGTGTCAAGACAAGCTTATACATTTGTACAGTATCCGCTTTTAATTTTTTTAATTCATTTTCTAAGTGTGTCATAAACGTTTTAATATTTGTTGAAGCGTGATGTCAATTAACCAAATCTACCGGTGATGTAATTCTGTGTAGCGTCTTTAGTTGGGTTGGTAAATATTTTGTCTGTTTTATCGAATTCTATTAATTCACCCATATAAAAGAAGGCCGTTTTATCACTTACTCGAGCAGCCTGCTGCATGTTATGGGTAACAATAACAATGGTAAACTGGTCTTTAAGCTGGTAAATTAGTTCTTCAATTTTAGCCGTTGAAATAGGATCAAGTGCTGATGCAGGTTCATCCATTAGCAGCACCGATGGTTCTACTGCTATTGCCCTGGCAATACACAGCCTTTGTTGCTGTCCACCTGATAAGGCTAATGCAGATTTATTAAGGTTATCTTTTACTTCATCCCATAACGCAGCTTTTTTCAACGAGCTTTCAACAGCTTCATTTAAAATTGTTTTCGAGCTTTCCCCATTGATACGCAAGCCAAAAGCGACGTTTTCAAAAATAGATTTAGGGAATGGGTTAGGTTTTTGAAAAACCATGCCTATTTTTTTACGGTACTCATAAACATCCACAATGTTTTTATAGATATCCACATCATCAATCATCACCTCACCCTTAATGGTAACATTTTCAATAAGGTCATTCATTCGGTTAAAGCACCGTAGAAAAGTAGATTTTCCGCAACCTGATGGCCCAATAAAGGCAGTCACCGTATTCGCTTCAATATTTATGGAAATATCTTTCAGGGCCTGCTTTTGACCATAAAAAAGGTTTAGGTCTTTGGCTCTTAACTTATAGGCTCCATAGGTTTCCATCATCATATTGCTGTTTTTTTGTACCATCTGTTTCTTAAATAAATTGCTGCACCATTAAGTATAAAGGTAAACAACAATAATACGATTATTCCTGCCGCTGCATTAGTTATAAAACCTTGCTGTGGACGAGATGTCCAGTTAAAAATCTGTATCGGCAGTGAGGTATATTGATCCATTGGTCCTTCGGGTATAAAAGGTACATAGGCTAAAGCACCTACTACAATTAAAGGTGCCGTTTCGCCGATTGCCCTGGAAATGGAAAGAATAATTCCGGTCAGTATTCCCCCGAAAGACGCGGGTATAATTATTCTGCGTATAGTTTGCCATTTTGTTGCCCCCAAGCCAAATGCTGCCTCTCTAAGTGAATCTGGAACAGCCTTTATTGCTTCTCTGGTGGAGACAATAATTACAGGCATGATCAATAAAGCAAGAGTTAGGGCTCCAGAAAGGATGCTGTTTCCAAAACCTGCAGTACGTACAAAAAGCTGTAAACCAAGTATACCATAAATAACGGATGGTACCCCGGCGAGGTTGGAAATGTTGATCTCAATAAACTTCGCCAGCTTATTCCTTTTGCCATATTCCTGCAAATATATTCCAGATAAGATTCCAATAGGTAAGGAAATAATCAGGGTTAACACTAAAAGACTAACCATACCTGCCAGTGCGGTATAAATACCTGACTCCTCAGGATGCCTGGAAGGTAAATTAACAAAAAAGGACCAGTTTATTCTGTGGATACCCTTAATTGTAATGTCTACCAGCAGCACCAATAAAGTTATTAATGCCAGTGCAGTGCAAAAGATGGCGAAATATTTGAATAAAGTATCTTGTACTTTAGGACTGATTAAATGTTTTTTACTCATAGCGCTGTTGGTATTTTTTCCTAATCCAATAGCTGAGGTTATTGAGTAAGAATGTGAATATAAAAAGAGTAATACCAGCGGCAAATATAGTGCGGTATTCCATAGAATCCTGAGGGACATCACCCATGCTCACCTGAACGATATAGGTTGTAATCGTTTCTACTGATTCCAGCGGATTGAAAGTTAAGTTTGGCTGCTGCCCTGCGGCAATGGCTACAATCATTGTTTCGCCTAAAGCCCTTGATATAGCCAGGATTACGGAAACGATAATACCAGAGTTGGCTGCAGGAACCATAACCTTAAAAGCAGTCTGAAAACGGTTAGCACCCAAACCATAAGAAGCTTCTCTGAGCGATTTTGGTACCGCTCTTAAAGCATCCTCACTCAATGAAGTAATGTAGGGGATGATCATGATACCCATTACCAGTCCTGGAGATAAGGCATTGAAGCCCGGTAATCCAGGTATCACTTTCTGCAGCATTGGGGTCACAAACTGTAACGCAAAAAACCCATATACTACAGTAGGCACTGCGGCTAATACTTCAAGCAAGGGTTTTACAATTGCAGTGAATTTTTTAGAGGCATATTCGTTTAAAAATACCGCGATAGAAATTCCTACTGGAACTGCAAAAACTATAGCAATAGTGGTGGTCAGGAGTGTTCCTGCAAGTAACGACATGATGCCAAAATGCTTGTCTTCAAAAAGCGGGGTCCATTGTTTATCGGTTAAGAAGCTAATAATAGAAACCTCCTCGAAGAATTTAAAAGTATCTATGGAAAGGACCATGATAATTCCGATAGTTGTGAGCACAGAAACCATACTGCAAAGCAGCATGATCAATTCTATTAACTTCTCAGATTTGAACTTTTTAATTGCCATGATTATTGCTGAGTAGATAAAAGTTGTAGCAAGTTTGCACCTACAGTTGATTTGTTTTCAAACACCGAACCGGTACTGCCCGTAGTAAATCTTTTATAGGACAAACGGTAAGCTTCTTTTGGTAAGGGAACATAGCCTACCTCTTCAGATAAAGCTTCTGCATTTTCAAGGTAAAATTTAACAAACTTTTTCACATATGGTTTCTTCGCCGATTTAAGGTTCACATAAATAAACTCTGGTCTGGAGAGCGGCTGGTATTTACCATTTTGTACAGTTGTTTTGTTTGGAAAAATAGCTTCGCTTTCGGCGGTGAGCTTAACAGGAACTAATTTAAGTTTCGATTTATTTTCAGTATAATAAGCGAGGCCAAAATAGCCAAGCCCCCCAATATCAGAAGAAACTCCCTGTACCAAAACATTATCGTCCTCACTTGCCGTATAATCGCCTCTAGATGCTTTAGCTTTTCCGTTGATCGCTTCAGTAAAGTAATCATAAGTTCCGGAGGAAGTGCCAGCGCCATATAAATGCAGCGGAACATCAGGCCAGGAATTGCGGACTTGCTTCCATGTTTTGATTTTGTTTTGGCTTTCCGGCGACCACATTTTCTTTAGTTCAGCAACGGTTATGTCATTGACAAAATCATTCTTTGGGCTCACTACAATGGCCATACCATCATAAGATACTGGAATCTCAATAAATTCAATGCCATTTTCTCTGCTGACTTGCAATTCTTTAGCACTAATGGGACGGGAAGCATTGCTGATGTCGGTTTCGCCTCTAAGAAATTTTTTGAATCCACCACCCGTACCAGAAACACCTACAGTGACCCTTATATCTGCATCAACCTCTCTAAATTCTTCTGCAACAGCTTCCGTTAATGGATAAACGCTACTGGAGCCATCAATGTTTATTTTTCCTTTATATTCTTTAAAACAGGAACTAAACAATATCAAAATACTGAATAGAAAATATTTATATCGGTACATATCCGTCTGTTAGTAAATTGCTAGTAGCGTAAATAAAAGCCAATTGCTACTAGCGCAAACAGTTGGCTCCTGTAATATACATTATTTAATTAGTTTTTCAGATTGCTGTAAATTCAGTAAAAATCTAACCCTTAAGCAATAATTGCAAAGTTAGGAATTTAGACCTGTTGGTGAAAAATTGAGTGTTACTTTTGTATTACCACAATGTGAACTTAATGTTAAGTATTTTTGCTTTTTTAGAGCCCAGGGTGGTTTTGGTTTTCTTTTTATAAGGAATTGGATTAAAAATTTTAGCTAATAAAAGAAGAGACTGTGTCATTTATAAAATGATCTTTGTCAGGTCGTTGGCAGGGCCTTGCGAGGTCGTTGGTAGGTCCTTAACGCAATCAGGAGACCTACCAACCACCTGCCAGGGACCTGCCAATATTTCACCAATTGCAACATTGGCAACAGCGTAACTAATCGTTAATGCTGCTTGTAAAAATGTTATTCCACAAAAAAGGCTGCCACGGATTAATGTGACAGCCTAATTCTTAAAAGTGAGCCTGACTTTTTATTCTGATGATTTTCTGAAAACCAGTAATGGGATTTTTGAGACAGAGGAGTATTCAGCTGAAATGCTGGATAGAAATATTTTCTCAAAGAAGGTTCTTTTTTGCTGTGTAAACATAATCATCATTGATGGTTTAGTTTGTTTAATAACGCTATCAATGTTTTTAATCAGCGTTTTTTCATAATCTAAATTTTCAAAATGGGTGTCTATGTGGTGAGCCGATAGTTTCTTATTAATCCTTTCCACTTGATCAGCGTCAGTTAGCTCATCAGCAGGAGATTTAAAATGCAGTAATTCAACTTTGACATCCAGGTTTTTTGTGAAGCTGGTTACTTTTTTGAGCTCATTATCTATATCAGAGAGGTCAGAGGCATAAGAAATCTTTGTAATCTTAGCGCTTTTGTAACTCTGAGGCACTGCAATTACCGGAACCTTAGATTTATTGATTAATGTGGAAGTATTGGTTCCAAATAACATATTGCTTTTGCCATCACCTTTTCTGCTGAGGCAGATATAGGTATAATTGTTTTGTTCGGCAAAATCCATGATATTACGATCGGCAGATGCACCACTTTTTGCAACACAATCAAGATTTGTGGCATTAATGCCAAGATCCTTATATACGGAGGCAACGAATTGCTGTAATTTCGCATTGATTTTTGTGGATTCACTGTTTTCATAGGATACAAAAACTTTTTCGTTCCACTGCGTAGGCCTCATGACATGATAAGAATGAAAGAAAGTTACTTTACAATCCATTTGCGAGGCTAACTGGATTGCAAAGCGTAAAGCCCTTTTAGAGTTGCTGGAGAAGTCGGTAGTTGCAAGAATCTTATTCATAATGGGTTCAGTTAGATGTAGCTATTAACTTTTAGTTAATATACAAAAATATAAATTGGATTCCAATTTATAGATGAGTTTAGTCAAGCGAAAATATGATCCTTGTCATTTATAAACTTAAACCGATTTCAAATCCAATTAAGCCTTGTTCTTTTTAGTTAAAAAGAAGCAAATGATGCTCACCTAAAGATGATGACGGTGATTTTAAATAAATAATTTGCTTTTCTAAAACTAACTCCTAACTTTATGCAACCGTTTGCATTATCCAATATTATTTAAATTATAAACGCATGTATTTATTAGGTATTGATATAGGCACCTCGTCTATAAAAGTTGCCGTTGTTGAAGTGAGCACACAGAAATGTATTGCTTCCGTACAATACCCAGAAGAAGAAACAAAGATAAAATCTATCCAGCAGGGATGGGCAGAACAGTCGCCTGAAGACTGGTGGGAGAACACGCAGCAAGCGATTTTAAAATTGAACGCTACCGGATTATTTAATCCGAAAGACATCAAAGCGATAGGCATTGCTTACCAGATGCATGGTTTGGTGGTGGTAGATAAGGAACAAAATGTTTTAAGAGATAGTATCATTTGGTGTGACAGTCGCGCAGTTGAGCTTGGAGAGCAGGCTTTTGAATCAATTGGGGAGGAGAAATGTCTTAAAAGTCTTTTAAACTCACCCGGAAATTTCACTGCTTCAAAACTAGCCTGGGTAAAAAATATGGAGCCGGAATTATATGAGCAAATTGATAAAATAATGCTACCCGGTGATTTTATTGGAATGAAACTTACAGGGAGTATCTCCACAAGTATTCCTGCTTTATCGGAAGGCGTTTTCTGGGATTTTAAAAAGGATGAAATATCGAAAGATGTGATGGAACATTATGGGTTAGATAGCAATTTAATACCAGCAATTAAGCCCTTGTTTTCTGAACACGGCTACTTAAAAGTGGAAATAGCCAGTAAGCTAAGTTTAATGGAAGGGATTCCAGTAGCCTACAAGTCGGGTGACCAGCCAAATAATGCTTTATCGTTAAATGTTTTTAAACCAGGTGAGGTTGCCGCTACTGCAGGTACTTCTGGAGTAATTTATGGTGTAAGTGATGAGCTTACTTACGATTTGCAATCCCGCGTAAATACCTTTGCCCATGTTACCTATTCAAAAGAGAAGAAGCATACAGGTGTATTGTTATGTATCAATGGTACTGGAAGTATGTACCGCTGGGCAAAACACAATTTTGCCCCAGAATTATCTTATTCTACATTAAACAAAATGGCGGCAGAATCGCCAATTGGAAGCAATGGTTTAATGGTTTTACCATTTGGTAATGGTGCCGAGCGGATGTTAAATAATAAGTTTACCGGTGCGCAGTTGTTGGGTATAGATTTGAACAAACATGGCCAGTCTGATATTTTTAGAGCGGTGCAGGAGGGCATAGCATTTGCTTTTCGCTATGGTTTAGATATTATGCGTGAAAATGGGATGAAACCAAGCGTAATTCGTGCAGGAAGAGCTAACTTGTTTTTAAGTGATGTTTTTGCTCAAACTTTTGTAGACGTAACCGGTGTTCCTGTAGAACTCTATGAGAATGATGGGAGTGTTGGTGCAGCCCTTGGTGCTGGAATTGGATCTGGTGTTTTTAAAAATGCAGCTGAGGCATTTACCAAGCAGGAAGTAATCAAATACCTGGAGCCAAAAAATACAATTGCCTATGACGCTATTTATCCGGAATGGAAAAAGCTTTTGATAAAAGCATTATAAATTAGAATTACTAAATAAATAAAAATGATAAAAGTAGTAACAGGAGTAAAAGAATTTTTTAAAGGCGTGGAGCAAGTCAAATTTGAAGGTTTACAAAGTGATAATCCATTAGCATTTAGGTGGTACGACGCCGACAAAATAGTTGCGGGCAAAACAATGAAAGAACATTTTAAATTTGCCTGTGCCTACTGGCATTCTTTCAATGGAAATGGCGCTGATCAATTTGGTGGTGCATCGCATGTTTTTCCATGGGATGAAAAGAAGGATGCCATAGAAAGAGCAAAAGATAAAATGGATGCCGCTTTTGAGTTTATTACAAAAATGCAATTGCCTTATTATTGTTTTCACGATGTTGATGTAGTTGATTATACCGATAATGTTGCCGAAAATGAGGGCAGGTTACAGGAAATGGTAGCTTATGCAAAACAAAAACAGGCAGATAGTGGGGTTAAATTACTTTGGGGAACAGCAAATTTGTTTAGTCACAAACGTTACATGAACGGTGCAGCTACCAATCCCGATTTTCACGTGTTAGCACATGGAGCAGCGCAAGTTAAAGCGGCAATAGACGCAACGATTGCCCTAGGTGGCGAAAATTATGTTTTTTGGGGAGGAAGAGAAGGATATATGACGCTGCTAAATACCAATATGAAGCGGGAGCAGGAACACCTAGCGAAATTTTTACATACAGCAAAAGATTATGCACGCCAGCAAGGTTTTAAAGGTACCTTCCTAATTGAGCCAAAACCTTGTGAGCCTTCAAAACATCAGTATGATTATGATGCAGCTACGGTAAAGGGTTTCTTACAGCAGTATGATTTATTAAATGACTTTAAACTTAACCTGGAAGTAAATCATGCCACTCTCGCCGGACATACTTTTCAGCATGAATTACAGGTTGCGGTAGACAGTGGGTTATTGGGGTCGATTGATGCAAATCGCGGCGATTACCAAAATGGATGGGATACTGATCAATTTCCAAATGACATCAATGAAATAACAGAAGCCATGCTAATCATTTTAGAAGGTGGAGGTTTAAAAGGTGGTGGCGTAAATTTTGATGCTAAAATTCGCCGGAATTCTACAGATCCTAAAGACCTGTTTTATGCACATATTGGTGGTATGGATATCTTTGCTCGTGCCCTGATTACCGCAGATGCTATACTTGAGAAATCAGTTTATAAGAAAGAAAGAACTGATCGTTATGCCACTTATGATAGCGGGAAAGGCGCAGCATTTGAGCAAGGTGAATTGAGTTTAGAAGATTTAAGAAACTTTGCAGCAGAAAATGGCGAACCTGAAGTACGCAGTGGAAAACAAGAATACCTTGAAAACATCATTAACAGACATATTTAAACTATAGTAAGTTTAATTTGTTTTTATTTGCAGAATGATTTTACCCATGAATAAGGGCTTAATCATTCTGCAAATGATATAGGGCCGCTTTTTTTGATTATAATTGTCTGATAAAAGAAGGAGTTAACGATAATGTTATTTTGAAAAAGAAAACAACTATATACGATATTGCAAAAGTTCTTGGGGTTAATGTGGCTACGGTATCAAGAGCACTCAATGGATTAACTACAGTAAGCGAAGCCACAAGAAAGTCGGTTGAAGAAACCGCTAAGGCATTAAATTATAGTCCTAATAGGCTGGCAGCAGCATTAAAGTCTGGTAAGACTTATATAATAGGGATCATTGTGCCTAGTGTTCAATCTCATTTTTTCGCTTCCATTATCAATAGTATAGAAGAAGGTTTAAAAGGCAGTGGTTACGGAGTATTGCTGTATCAAACTAATGAATCAGTAGCAAGCGAAATTAAAGGGGTTAAAACTTTAATGGAGGCTCAGGTTGATGGTATTATTGCCTCCTTGTCGCTGGAAACAAGTGATGTTTCCCATTTTGAAGAAATAATTGCTCAAAATATCCCTTTGATTCTATTTGATAGGGTCAGCACTTCTTTAAAGGTATCTACGGTAACAATGGATGATTATAAAGCAGGATATTTGGCGGCAAAGCATCTTATTGATCAAGGGTATAAAAATATCGGTTTTATCACCACTTCTCATCAGGTAATGATTTTTACAGAACGTTTAAGGGGGTATAGAGCTGCGCTTCAAGAAAATGGAATTCCCGTTTTTGAGGAAAACATTATTTTGGGAGGCTTATCTATAAAAGATGGAAGATTTGGTGCCGGAAAACTAATGAGGGGATTAAATATGCCAGATGCAATTATTGCCGGGGATGATTTTACAGCATTGGGAGTTATTAAAAAATTAAAAGAAATTGGATTGTCACCTCCCAAGGTAGGTGTGCTAGGTTTTGCGAATGAGGTGTTTTCGGCATACATTACGCCAAGTCTTACTTCGATCGACCAGCATCCAAATGAAATAGGTAAAGAGTGTGCCAAGCTATTTTTAAAAAAGATACAAGAAACAAACCAGGAGCAAATGATTTATAATATCGTATTGGAACCAACTGTAGTAGAACGACAATCATCAGCAAAGCTATTTCTTCTGCCATTATTATAAGCTAATCACTGATGACGTGCTCAAATGGAGGGAAAACTAATAAGGGCAGTTCTGTATGCCGGGATAGTTTTTGAGTATAGCTACCTTTGAATATTTTGCCTAAAATATGATGCCTGTGGTGCACAATAGCAACCAAATCAATGTTATCTTGCTCGGTAATATATTCTAAGCCACTGCCAACATCAATGTTCCATACATATTCATATTTGATTTTAGGGTATTTTATTTCTGAGACAACATTATTTAGAAATGCATCAATTTTACGCTGCATTTTATCTTTTTGGTCCACCTCTTTATTGGTGATATGTGCAATTAATATTTCAGGGCTTAAATCACTGATAAGGGTAGTGAGGAATTGGATGTATTCCAAGTCCCCTTCATTTAAATCTGTAGTAAATACAATTTTACGGATCTCTTTATAATGTGCAGTAAAAGGAATAAATAAAACAGGAAAACTTGCTTTTTCAATCATTTCTTTACTGCTACTACCCAGTATAAATTTAGCTAGGCCCCCAGCACCAGATAAACCCATCACAACGAGGTCTATTTTTCTTTGGTTTGCCAGGTTGGTCACTACATCACATACTGTTCCTACTTCACTTTCATATTCTATTTTTGGTCGATGTGTTTGCGGATCTTCTAAAGCAGAAAGTGCGGTTAATTTTTTTGCTAATGCTTCAAGTTTACTGGTCACTTCTTTTTTTATAACACCATAGTCCATTAAAGGCCAGGCAACCTGTGCGGCCAAAGGGGCATCTGCAGGCACTTTAAAGGCATTGCAGAGCAATAAATCAGCCTTTAAAGCTATGGCTAATGCTAAGGCATACTTTGCAGCATTTTCTGCAGGCGCTGAAAAATCGGTAGCGATTAAGATTATTTTCATTTCATCTATATTAAATGGCCATGTATTTATAGAAGCTTTATTTTTAAATTAACAGGAACAACAGGCTATGGCTTGTCAGTTCTCCAGAAGTCTTCCATCATTGACCCTAATGTAGGAAATGTTTGTTTTAACTAAAGTTGTCATCATATTGAATTTGAAAGTGATAAAGCTAATTTAGTTAGACTTGAAAAATGATTTAGTGATGTTCATCACGCGAGGAGGTGAGTTTGATCAACAGAATATGGTCTAGCGTTTTAGGTTTTTAAGAATTCAAGTCGTTTATAAATTAGGATGGCCGGCCAAATGATGGCTTTATCTAAACCAAGAACCGCAGTCAAGAAGCTTGTAGCATGATGGGTAAAATAAATAAGTGCACCAATAAAACAGAGGCCAACATCACCAACTCATCCTACTCATGCTGATTTTATCATTATGGAATCTACTTATGGCGACCGGTTGCATGATAATACACCGATTGATGTTGAACTTGCTGGTATCATTAACGAAACTATCTATCAAAGAGGTAATATACTTATTCCCTGTTTTGCGGTTGGAAGGGCTTAGGACGCATGAGTTGAAAATCTGTGGTGAATACTTTCCTGTTAAGGCTCGTATTAAAGAACTTCATAGCCTGTCTGCCCATGCTGATCAATCTGAACTCATTAGATGGTTGAAAGAATTTAAAACTATAAAGCCAAATGTGTTTTTAGTTCATGGTGAACCCAGTGCCCAACAAGCTTTACTGGTTAAAATTAAAGATGAATTTGATATACAGGCCACTATAGTGAAAAAAGGTGAAAAATTATTGCTTTTTTCGTTGGAGAAAGAATAGTTTTACTGTAGGCAATAATTATTTTTATGAATTGGCACTTAATCAATCAAGAGAATCTCTTAGAAATGCTTGATGCAAAACCTGAAGGTTTGCTACAGGTGGATGCAGAAGAAAAACTTCTTTTACATGGCCCAAATGAATTGGTGCGTGAAAAGAAAAAGCCGCTATGGTTAAAATTCATAAAGCAGTTTCAGGATTTTATGATTATTGTATTGATGGCCGCCGGTGTTATTGCTTATATCATAGGGGACATAACAGATACCATCATTATTTTAATGATTGTCATATTAAATGCCATTATAGGCTTTGTGCAAGAATACCGAGCAGAAAAAGCAGTGGAAGCATTACGCAATATGGCAGCACCCAATGCCACTGTAATGCGAGACGGTAATATAAAAATTATACAGGCTCATGAATTAGTGCCCGGCGATAAAGTTTTGCTAGAAGCAGGACAGATAGTGCCTGCCGACATACGTTTGTTAAATGTTTACAGTCTTAAAATGCAGGAGTCTGCTTTAACAGGCGAATCTCATGATGTAGAAAAGCATACCGGTTTATTGCATGGAGAAGATATGCCTTTAGGCGATAGAAAGAATATGGCTTTTAAAGGAACCTTTGTAACCAATGGACGGGGCGATGGAATAGCGGTGCAAACCGGTATGGAAACAGAGATGGGTAAAATTGCAAAAATGTTGGTCGGAGGTGATAATACAACTCCTCTGCAAAAGCGAATGGCAGTGTTTGGAAAAAAATTATCGTTCGTTGTATTGGGTATATGCATTCTCATTTTTGCGACCGGCTACCTGAGGGGCGAAGACACACTCCGCTTATTGCTTACAACTATTTCGGTGGCTGTAGCCGCCATACCGGAAGCGCTCCCTGCTGTAATTACTATTTCATTAGCCTTTGGTGCGCAACGGATGGTAAAGCGGCAGGCTCTTATCCGCAAATTACCTGCAGTAGAAACGCTGGGTTCGGTTACCTATATCTGCACCGATAAAAC
The DNA here is from genome assembly GCF_040544395.1 of Pedobacter sp. CG_S7. Lineage (NCBI taxonomy): Bacteria > Pseudomonadati > Bacteroidota > Sphingobacteriia > Sphingobacteriales > Sphingobacteriaceae > Pedobacter > Pedobacter sp. CG_S7. Next base: position 139,278 of record NZ_JBEONS010000005.1, read on the forward strand.
AGGTACACTTACCCAAAATAAAATGCAGGTAGAGCAATCAATACTGCTAAAAAATAGTAGTAAAGATGACATTAACGAACTGCTTTTATTAAACATGGCGATTAGCAATGATGTGCAGGAAAATGAAAAAGGGAATGGCGTCGGCGACTCTACCGAACTGGCATTATTTGAATACGCTGCCATAAATAAATTCAGTAAAAATGATTTGCAGAAAAAATATCCCCGCATAGCAGAAATCCCTTTTGATTCAGAACGAAAATGCATGAGCACACTACACAGCTATCAAGACCGGCATCTGTTATTAGTAAAAGGAGCATTGGAATCTTTATTGGAACGCTCTGCTTTACAGGATGAAACTTTTGCAAAAGATTTGCATCAGCAGACAGAAGTTTTAGCAGCAAAAGGTTACAGGGTATTGGCACATGGTTACCGATGGGTAGATGATTTTTTAATAGAAGCTCCTTTAAATGATTTGGAAAAAAATCTAACTATAATCGGGCTTACCGGTATTATGGATCCGCCACGGTTAGAGGCCTCTAAGGCAATTGCCGATTGTCATACAGCCGGCATCCAAACGGTAATGATTACAGGGGACCACCCCGAAACAGCCCGAAACATTGCATCAAAAATCGGTATCCTAACTAAAGAAGAATCAAACAATAAACTGGCAGTAATAACTGGTAAAGAATTATCAAAATTAAGTTGGGAAGAATTTTTAAACCGGGTAAAAAAAATAAGAGTATATGCGAGGGTATCTCCCGAACAGAAATTGCATATCGTTAAAGCATTGCAGGAAAAAGAACAGTTTGTAGCCATGACAGGCGATGGCGTAAATGATGCACCAGCCTTAAAACATGCAGACATTGGCATAGCCATGGGCATTACCGGCACCGATGTTTCTAAAGAAGCAGCACACATGATTTTGTTGGACGATAATTTCGCTACCATTGCCAAAGCAGTAATGGAAGGGCGGCGGATTTTTGACAACATCCGTAAGTTCATTAAATACTCAATAACAGGGAACACCGGAAAAGTGTTAACTCTTTTTGTAGGTCCTTTTTTAGGTCTTCCTATTTCGTTGTTGCCTATTCATTTGTTATGGCTTAATTTGGTTACCGATGGATTACCGGGGCTTGCTCTTGCATTTGAGCCGGCTGAAAAAGATATTATGCAGCGCCCGCCCCGCCATCCTAAAGAAAATATTTTTGCTAAGGGATTAGGGGTGCATGTAGTTTGGGTAGGATTGTTGATGGGAGGCCTAACATTAGGCACACAGGCATGGGCTAATCATGAAAGTAATCCACACTGGCAAACAATGGTATTTAATGTACTTTGCCTAAGCCAAATGGGACATGTGCTGGCCATCCGTTCCGAAAGTGAGTCGTTTTTTAGAATGGGTATTTTCTCCAATAAACCGTTGATTGGCGCTGTGATACTTACATTGTTACTCCAGATAGCAGTAACGTATGTTCCGTTTTTACAACCTATCTTCAGAACAGAAGCATTAACATTAAAGGAGTTTTTATTAGTTGGCGCCGTTTCATCACTCGTATTATTTGGTGTTGAAATCGAAAAGGCCATTTTCAGGAAAAGAAAAAGGGCAGGATTGAAAAAGCATAATGCTAAACTATAGGATCGCAGCTGCTTTAACTTTGGAGGATAAATAGGTGCTGATAAATAAATTATTGCATGAATAGTAGTGATTATTTAATTAACATGGACATACTTTGTCTTGGTAAGGGTATACTTTTGGTATTCTAAGACTTGATCTATGACTGCAAAAAAGTTTATGACACAGATTTATGATATAACCTCAAAGCAATTTTTAAAGGTCTTTATACTATTAAACGTAAACAATAAATCATCACGAAAAAATGGATACATTGGCAATAAGCCTCCGACAATTATTAATGAAGGGGACAGAAATCCAGGAAATGTAAATTTTCCCCGAATTGTGCTTGGCCTGGATATTGGCTTTAGTAAAATAGTTGCAATTATTGGCCGTTTAAATCAAAAAGGACTTCTTGAAATTTTAGGCTTTGGAGAGGCGCTGTCTGATGGCCTTATACGTGGATCAATTTTCAAAGTCAGCAAGACATCAGCTGGGGTAAAGTGCGCTATGAAACTTGCCTGGCCAAATCTAGATACTGATGACTTAGATATTAAGGTATGATCTTCAGGCATTATATCCAAGCGCAATCGATTCTACACGGCCATACGTTTCCGTTAAAGCCTTAGCCGTATATTGTGAACCCGTAAGGCCCTTGATTGTTAATCTGGACCTAATTTCTCTAAATCTCACATCAATATGATGATGTTCTTGATATTGCTGATTTTATGGGAAAGCAGATCATAACCACGAAACATGGAAATAACATCACGATCCGTGAAGACAATGCCATTGCAGCATTAGAGGTAATGAGTCGCTTTGCCATCAATCCGAAATGGCTGATTTATTTACCGCCTACAATGAGTCCTGCTAAAAACCAGCGTACTTAATGATTACCTGGAATATCCTTCTGAAGGTTTTGATTACTACAAAAGTATTGGTGTAAACAAAGTTGTTTATGAACAGAAACATATGGGTTCCAGGGCAATTGTAATTGTGGCTAAGAATGAGGAAGTCGTTAAAAGGGTTTTCGGAATTGAGAATGAAGGAATTGGTTCAGTCTATACCCGTACCGGGAGGGCGTATTTCAACGATAAAACAATGGAAAAACAGTTTATGGAAAAAGTAAACCAGGCCCTACAATCCTCTGGTTTTTATGATAAATTTAAAACAGACTGGGTTTGCCTAGATACAGAATTAATGCCTTGGAATGCAAAAGCCCAAGCTTTATTGGAATCACAATATGCTTCAGTTGGAACAGCAGCAAATCATGCCTTAAATGAAACCATAAATGTACTTGAACAAGCGTCTGTAAATAATCCTGCATTAACGGAATTACTAGAAAGACAGTTAATAAGAAAGAAACAAGTGGAGAATTATGTGAAAGCCTATGGTGAATATTGCTGGCCGGTAAATACCCTTAAGGATTATAAATTGGCTCCCTTCCATATTTTGGCTACGGAAGATAAGGTATGGACGGATAAAAATCATGAATGGCACATGGAAAATATTAAATCTATTTGTTTGGAGGATCCTGCTCTATTTTTATCCACTAATTATAAAATCATTGATCTGAATGATGAAGCAGCAACAAAAGAAGCTTGTGAATGGTGGTTAACCTTAACTGAAAATGGCGGCGAAGGAATGGTTATAAAACCATACAATTATATTCAAAAGGACCCGTAGTGCACTATAAATAAGGTTGCTCATTTCACTAAAATTAGTATATTATATTGATTGTCAAGTTATTATAATTATGAGCAACCTTATACGAAAATATGAATTAATCTTGAAGACCTTTAGGGAAATTTCATTATCGGATAATTTTTATTACAAACCAGTCAAGCCTAAGCTGTCTGATTTAGAGTTGATTACGTTGAGTATTACCGCAGAATCATCCGGTATAGATTCTGAATATCAGCTGTTTAGAGAACTTCGCTTTTCTAAACTTGAGGGTCGTATAGAGCGCAGCGTTTATAATAGGAGAAAACAGAAGAAGTATTTCATTGTCGATTCGATGCCCTTGAAGATATGTAAGAACGCTAGAATTACCAGAAGTAAAATCTGTAAAGACCAAGATGGGGCATTTCCAAACCAAGGGTTCTGTGCTTCGCAGAATGCGAGATATTATGGATACAAACTCCATGCGGTCTGCTCTTCAGATGGTATGTTTGAGAATTTTGATCTGAGTCCTGCTTCTGTACACGATATTCATTACCTAATGTATATTAAGACTCAAATGTCTGACTGTGTGCTGCTTGGTGATAAAGGATGCCTTTCTTCAGAAATACAGATGAACTTGTTTGAAACTGATAAAATCAAACTGGAAACACCTATGAGGAACAATCAGATGAATTTTAAAACCTACCCATTTATCTTCAAGAAGTCCAGAAAAAGAATAGAAACTCTTTTCTCACAATTGTGCGACCAGTTTATGATACGAAGAAACTATGCAAAGACTTTTATTGGTTTCAAAAACAGAATACTTACCAAGATTACAGCATTGACAACCATTCAATATCTCAATAAATTTGTCTTTGGTAGAAACATAAACAATATTAAAGTTAACTTGATTTAATAATGCACTACGAGTTCTTTTAATATTTTTTTATTTATTGGTTGAAGAGTTTTACAAAACGATATAGAGAGTATTGTTAATTCGCAAAAAAATCTCTTACAAAAGCATGCTCCTGGTTTTCCGTCATTTTATCACTTGGTTTTATTTCAAATTTTATTTTTTAAAAGTGCATTCTATTATATCTCAAATCCTCTTCTCTAATTACTCTTTACGTACAAGCTTTAGAAGTAGAAAACTTACATAATATATTAGAAGAGGTAAGATCATAAATTGTAATACAGGCGAAATACCAGCATTAACTAAAGGTATTACCGGCATTGAAAAGGTGTAAGCCCAATCACCTTCGGAAAGATGTTTCATTTCTGCTAAAATTGCACCAATTCCGCCTGTTAAAATAATTAACAAAGCCTGTAGAATATTTACATTTTTTATCCAAAAAGCATTTTTATAAACCAGTGAGAAACCAAAATAAATCAGGAGTACCATGATGACATCTGCCACTGATGCCAATGCACAAAAAGAGATATGTAGTAGATCAAAGACATTGTTTTGATACAAAGGTATCTGTATAATTTCCCAAGCAAAATTCAGTACAAAAGCTAATATAGTTGTGATAAAAACAAATCGTTTAAAAGCTACTTTATTCGTCAGTCCTTTTAATAAAATGAAATAAAATACCACTACTAGTATTAAGGCAATAACCGGCACGAGAAAAATTACTGGGGGCAATTTGTTCATTTTTATATAAATATTAGTTAAAAAAAATACCAGGTAGCTACCTCTTTATTCCGGGTAAATGGGAAATTTCTTTCTTAAAAATATTTTAATTATTTTTATATACTCTATTCATCTGCATCTAACTCCATTTCCAATCTCTTATTTCCGGCATGTCCAATCCATTCTTCCTGATATAATATTTGTGTTCAATAAGCTTATCCTGCATCTTTTGTTTCAGGTAAGCTGTTTTATTTTTTAAATGCAGTAACCTGTCTAATGTATCCATTACTAAGTGAAACCTGTCCATATCGTTCAACACCGTCATATCAAAAGGAGTGGTTATAGTTCCTTCTTCTTTATAGCCGCGTACATGAAAGTTTATATGATTAGTTCGCTTATAAGTAAGCCTGTGAATGAGCCAGGGGTAACCATGAAAAGCGAAGATTACCGGTTTGTCTTTTGTAAATAAGGTATCAAAGTCTTTAGTATTCAACCCATGTGGATGTTCCGTCTCGGGTTGTAGTTTCATTAAATCAACTAAATTCACTACCCTGACTTTTAGCTCAGGCAAATGCTCCCTAAGAATAGAAACAGCAGCCAACGTCTCTAGAGTAGGTACATCTCCAGCACAAGCCAATACTACATCCGGCTCAATATCTTTATCGTTACTTGCCCACGTCCATATTCCAATGCCCTTGGTACAATGCACTACAGCTTCATCCATGCTGAGCCATTGCGGTGAGGGATGTTTACCCGCCACTATCACATTTACATATTGCCTGCTGCGGAAACAATGATCCATTACAGATAAAAGGCAGTTGGCATCTGGTGGCAGATAAACACGTACAACAGATGCTTTTTTATTCATAACTACATCAAGAAAACCTGGATCCTGATGGGTAAAGCCATTATGATCTTGTCGCCATACATGTGATGCCAAAAGAATATTGAGGGAGGCAATTTTTCTTCTCCAGGGTAAATGCGATGTAACCTTTAACCATTTTGCATGCTGATTAAACATGCTGTCGATAATATGAATAAAGGCTTCATAGCAATTAAAAAGCCCATGCCTTCCTGTAAGTAAGTATCCTTCCAGCCAGCCTTCGCATTGATGTTCACTCAGCATTTCCATCACCCGGCCTTCTTTTTTAAGAAACTCGTCTGTATCAATTACCGGTGCTTCCCATTGGCGGTCGGTAGCTTCAAATACAAAGTCTAATTTGTTTGAAAGTGTTTCATCAGGTCCAAAAATCCGGAAGTTTCTTTGATCAATGTTCTTTTTTATAATATCTCTAATAAATTTTCCGAGCACCAAAGTATCGCCCGGTCCCAATTCGCCACGTTCCATTTTAATTCCATAGTTCCTGAAGTCGGGAATACGTAGGTTTTGAAGTAAAAGACCTCCATTAGCATTTGGATTATCTCCCATTCGGTGTTTCCCCGATGGAGCCAGTTCCTGAAGTTCGCTTTTGAGACGGCCGTTCTCATCAAATAATTCTTCTGGTTTGTAGCTTCTCAGCCAATCTTCTAGCTGTTTTAAGTGTTCGGGATTTGTAGCAGGATCTTTAATAGGGACTTGATGTGCTAGAAAATTGCCTTCTATCTTTTGTCCATCCACATATTTAGGTCCCGTCCACCCTTTTGGTGATTTTAAAATAATCATCGGCCATTTTGGACGACTCGCATTTTTATCGTGCGCAGCATTTTCTTTTATCTGTTGTATTTCTTCAATTATCGTATCCAGCAAAGTCGCCATTTTTTGGTGCATTTCCATGGGGTCATCACCTTCAATTAAATAGGGCTTCCATCCATAACCTAAAAAAAGTTGTTCCAATTCCTCGTCTCCAATTCTTGCGAGAACTGTTGGATTGGCGATTTTATATCCATTGAGATGAAGGATAGGTAGCACTACACCATCGGTAACAGGGTTTAAAAATTTGTTAGAATGCCATGCGGTCGCCAGAGGACCTGTTTCCGCTTCTCCATCACCAATCACGCAAGAAACGATTAAATCTGGATTGTCAAAGGCAGCTCCGAAAGCATGACTGAGCGAATAGCCAAGTTCACCGCCTTCATGAATAGAACCAGGACATTCGGGGGAAACATGGCTCGGTATTCCACCCGGAAATGAAAATTGCGTAAAGAGCTTTTTTAATCCGTCCTCATCTTGGCTTATATCTGGATAAACTTCACTATAAGTTCCCTCCAAATAAACATTTCCAACAACGGCAGGGCCGCCATGACCGGGACCTGAGACGTAAATCATATCCAGATCATACTTTTTTATAATCCTGTTAAGATGTACATAAATAAAATTTTGTCCTGGCGTAGTGCCCCAATGACCTAGCAACATATTCTTAATATGTTCCGGTTTTAAAGGTTCTCTTAAAAGTGGATTCTCATGTAAATAGATCTGGCCGACAGACAGGTAATTGGCAGCCCGCCAATAAGCATTCATATTATTTAAAAGGTCGGAAGATAACTGTTCTTTGTCTGTTTCAATAGTTTGTGTTTCCATAATATTAATTTTTTTGTAATTAAAAATTTTAAATTACTTTCCTTTCATTGGGTGCTTCATCTTAGGCAAGGCTCATATGCCATTTCTCTATTAGTTAAATGCTTTGTCAAGAATTACCAATAGCGAACACTATAAGCAGAAAAAAACTTTCATCTAAGCCTGTAAACTATGTTAAATATCTGCTTTTAAAATATCATTTGTCCTTTTTGAAGTAAAACCGTCTGTTGATCTTTGCATAAATTTATTTTCCCTTCCAATACCTGCACATGAATGTACCCAAATGACTTACGCTTTTTTAGTTCGGCATTTGGATGCATTCCAATCAATGCTACAGTCGTAAACCTTACCAATCTCAAAATCTTCGGGAGATAAGGTTATATTTGATTTATTACATTGCAGAAATTTCTGACTGATATTGAAGTCCAGCATATAACCTTCCTTTTTTAAACCGTTAATAGTTTCTGATAATGTGCCATAGCTTTCTTTCATGTCCTGTTATTTCGTGTTATTAACAAACTCGCTTGTCGATTTGGCAATCATTAATTCTTCATTGGTTGGAATAACATATACTTTTACATTGTTTTTTTCAGTTGAAATCTGCCATTGGTTTTTATTATTTTTTTCTTCATTCAAATGAATGTTTAAATAGCCCAAATCATTGCAAATTCGTTCACGAATTTCCGGTGCATTTTCTCCAATACCGCCTGAAAACACCAGTATATCCAATCCACCCAATGCTGCAGCATATCCGCCGATGCATTTTTTAACCTGGTAACAGAAAATATCAATTGCCAGTGCCGCATCTTTATTTTCTTTTTCCCGCCGCAGGAGGTCTTGCATATCAGTACTGATACCTGAAATTCCCAGCAAACCTGATTGATGATTGATCAAATCATTGAAGGCTTTTGCATCCATTCCTTTTTGCATTAAATAACATGCAACACCGGGATCAAGATCGCCGCTTCTTGTGCTCATCATTATTCCACCGGCAGGCGTAAAACCCATGCTGGTATCTATACATTTACCATCTTTAACTGCTGCCAGACTTACACCGTTACCAAGATGTGCCAGAATAATTCTTCCATTTGCTTCTGCTTCGTTTTGATTTTTTAATTCCTGCATTAAATAACTATAAGAAATGCCGTGAAAGCCATAACGCTGAACACCTTCTTCATAATACCGTTTGGGAATTGCAAATGTTTTTGCCACTGCAGGAATAGTGGTATGAAATGCAGTGTCAAAACAGGCAACCTGCATGAATAAAGGAAAGTGTTTTTTAAATAATTTTGCTATTTCTATTTCTGCGGGAAGATGTTCGGGATCATATTCACTGATTTGATTTAATTCATTCAATAAATCTTCGTCTATTATTTGGGCTTGTGTATGCTTCATGCCATGCACAATGCGATGGCCGATGCAGGTTACTTTATCAAAATCCTTTTGTTTTTTTAACCAATCAATAAAAAATCCAGCAGCTTCTTTAAAATTCGAAGCATGCATTTTGACATTATTTTTTTTATTATTGATATTATTCTTAACAGAGAACTCAGGACCATCTAACCCAATTCTTTTTATTTGCCCTGAAAAAATTTCAGTTGGATTTTCATCCATACTATATAACGCGAATTTGATGCTGGACGAACCACCATTTATTATCAAGATATTTGAATTTTCATTTTTCATACAGTTGTTTCAAATCCAAATGATTGCAATTCTTTACAGGTTGTTTCATAGTCGATATGCCAAATACCTTTAATACCGAGACTTTTGGCAATTGTTATAAATACTTCCGTATCATCAATATAAAGAACTTCATCTGGCTGAACATGAGCCATGTCATGCGCCAATTTAAAGATGTTCTTGTCGGGCTTGCGAATTTGTATATATGTTGAGGAAACAAAAAATTCAATAAAGCTTGCTAGCTTAAATTACTGAATCCTGTAGGTATTTAATTCCCTTGCTTCATTTCTGACTGCAATAATCTTTAAACCACTTTTTTTTCAACTTTTTTATCAGATTCATAAAAAACAGCAATGTCTAAATACTCCTCCGAAGTGAGTTTGCGTATTTCATAAGTTTCGAACGCAATGGCATGTCTAATATTGAAATCGTTGTAATCAAGGGTGAATTCCTTTACAGCAAGCTGTTGCAATTCATGTCCCCAACCATTTGTCAGAAGGTATCCGCCCCATGAAGCCCATCTTTTATTTGTAGAAACAATTTCCTATAGCTCTTTTGGTAAGGTTTTATTTTTCCTGTTTCAGTTTAAAGTTT